>DCTV01000026.1 GCA_002329665.1 Christensenella sp. UBA1431 | reverse complement strand
CATGTGGACTTCAACTACGAGGTGTCCCGGTCCCTGGCCGCCTGCGAGGGGGCGGTGCTCATCGTGGACGCCTCCCAGGGCATTGAGGCCCAGACCCTGGCCAACACCTATCTCGCCATGGACCATGACCTGGAGATCCGGCCCGTGTTCAACAAGATCGACCTGCCGGCCGCCGATCCCCAAAAGGCCAAGCAGGAGGTCGAGGACATCATCGGCATCGAGGCGCTGAACGCCCCGGAGATATCGGCCAAGAACGGCACCAATGTCAAGGCGGTGCTGGAGGATATCGTGAAAAACGTGCCGCCCCCGTCCGGAGACGGCGCGGCGCCCCTGCGCGCGCTGGTCTTTGACAGCCAGTACGACCCGTATGTGGGCGTCATCGTGTACTTCCGCGTGATGGAGGGTTCCATCGGCGTCGGCGACAGCGTGATGATGATGGCCTCCGGCTCCAGATATACGGTGCTGGAGTGCGGCTATCTGCGCCCGCTGGGGATGGAGAGCACCGGGCGCCTCGGCGCCGGCGAGGTCGGATATTTCACGGCCAGCATCAAAAACGTGGCGGATACGCGCGTCGGCGACACCATCACCGCGGCGGAGCGGCCGGCGGCCGAGCCTCTGCCCGGCTACCGCCCGGTACAGCCCATGGTCTACTGCGGCGTCTATACGGAGGACGGCTCCAAATATCCCGATCTGCGGGACGCGCTGGAAAAGCTCCAGCTCAACGACGCCTCGCTCTCGTTCGAGCCGGAGAGCTCGGTCGCGCTGGGCTTCGGCTTCCGCTGCGGATTTCTCGGCCTGCTGCACATGGAGATCATCCAGGAACGGCTGGAGAGGGAATATGACCTCGACCTGGTCACGACGGCGCCGAGCGTTGTCTACCGAGTGCGGACGATGAGCGGGGAGGAGCGGCTAATCGACAACCCCGCCAGCCTGCCCGAGGCGACCACGATAGAGTATATGGAAGAGCCGGTGGTGGAGGCGCACGTCATGACGCCCTCCGCGTACGTGGGGACGGTCATGGAACTTTGCCAGGAGAAGCGCGGCGTCTACCTGGACATGAAGTACATCGAAGAGACGCGCGTCGTGATCCGGTACCGGATGCCGTTAAACGAGATCATCTACGACTTTTTCGACGCGCTCAAGTCGCGGACCAAGGGCTACGCGTCCTTCGACTACGAGTTCGCCGGCTATTTCCGCGCCGACCTTGTAAAGCTGGACATCCTTCTAAACGGCGAAGTCTGCGACGCGCTCTCGATCATCGCGCACCGCGACAAGGCCTACGCGCGCGGCCGCGCGATCGCCGAGAGGCTCAAGGAGGTCATACCCCGCCAGCAGTTCGAGATACCGATACAGGCGGCGATCGGCAGCAAGATCATCGCGCGCGAGACGGTGAAGGCGCTCCGCAAGGACGTGCTCGCCAAATGCTACGGCGGGGACGTCACAAGGAAGAAGAAGCTCCTCGAAAAACAGAAGGAGGGGAAAAAGCGCATGCGCCGCGTCGGGTCGGTGGAGGTCCCCTCCGAGGCGTTCATGTCCGTGCTGAAGCTGTGATGGAACGCGCGGGGCTCTATATCCACATCCCGTTCTGCGTGCGCAGATGCGCCTACTGCGACTTCGTATCCTACGCCGGGCGCGAGGACGCGATGGAGGCGTACGTCGCGGCCCTTCTTAGCGAGATGGAATCCGTATTTTGGCGTTTTCCGGCGCTTGCCGTGCCGACGGTGTACGTCGGCGGGGGGACGCCGTCGAGCCTGCCGCCCGGGCTTATAGCGCGCGTGCTCGGAAGGGCAAGGGAGCTGTTCGCCATCGGGCCGGACGCCGAGATCACCGTGGAGGCGAACCCCGAAACGGCGAGCGCGCGGAAGCTGACCGAGTACGCGCGCGCGGGCGTGAACCGGCTGAGCCTCGGGCTGCAGTCCGCGAGCTCACGGATACTGGAGGCGATCGGGCGCCTGCACAATGCGGAGGATTTTGAAAGGGCCGCTTCCTTTGCGCGGGAGGCGGGCATCGAAAACATCGGCGCGGACGTGATGTACGGCCTGCCCGGCCAGACGACCGGGGACCACGCGCGCGCGCTCGCGGCGGCCGTGGACGCAGGTGCTAAGCACGTCTCGGCGTACGCGCTCACCCTCGCGGAAGGCACGCCGCTCGACGCGGCCGTCAGGGAAGGGGCCGTCTCATTGCCAAACGAGGATGAGCAGTACGCGATGTATTTGGCGGGCGACGATTTTTTGGAGGCGCACGGCCTTTTGCGCTACGAAGTGTCCAACTACGCGGCGCCGGGAAGGGAATGCCGG
Source organism: Christensenella sp. UBA1431 (assembly GCA_002329665.1). Lineage (GTDB taxonomy): Bacteria > Bacillota > Clostridia > Christensenellales > UBA1431 > UBA1431. The sequence goes on along the minus strand of DCTV01000026.1, from coordinate 9,242 downwards.
CATAACCTGTCCTACTGGCGAAACGAGCCGTACGTCGGGCTGGGCGCCGCCGCGCATTCGTGCATAGATACGGGGGACGGCGCTATTCGGACGGAAAACGTCCCCGGCCTCGACGAATACATCGCCCGGGCGGCGCGGGGGGAATCCCCTATTATGAGGAGCATCCGCATCGGGCGGGAGGAGTCGATGTTCGAGACGATGATGCTGGGCCTCAGGCTGGTGGACGGCGTCGACACGGACGCTTTCTGCGCGCGCTACGGAGCGAAGGCCGGGGAGGTCTTCGCCGGGCCGGTCGAAAGGCTCGCGCGATCCGAAATGATACGCATGGAAAAGGGAAGACTAAAACCCACGGGAAAAGGGCTGGATTTTCACACCCTCGTGGCGTTGGAATTTCTGGGAAAATGAACTTGACAAAGACGGGTTACGGTGGTATTTTTATAACAGTGATTAGCACTCGTTAGGTTAGAGTGCTAACAAACTCGGGGAAAGGGGGCGCGTCCGCGTGAAACTTGACGAGCGGAAAATGAAGCTTTTGAAAGCGATCGTCGACGATTATATCGATACGGCGGCGCCGGTCGCCTCGCGGGCGTTGTCCAGGCGCCACGATTTCGGTTTGAGTTCGGCGACCATCCGCAACGAGATGTCGGACCTCGAGGAGATGGGCTACCTGGAACAGAGGCATACTTCGTCGGGGCGCATACCCTCCGAAAAGGCGTACCGCCTGTATGTCGACAGCCTGATGTGCCTGCCCAAGCTTTCGGCCAGGGAGATCGCCGCGATGCGCGGCTACTTCAGGGAGCGCATGGACGAGATCGAGGACGTCGTGCACCAGACCGCGAAGGCCCTGTCCGGCCTGAGCGACTACACCGCCATGGTCCTGGCCCCGCAATACAGGAAGATAACGGTGCGCCACGTACAGCTCGTGCCCGTCGGGGTCGGGAGGGCCCTGCTGGTGGTGGTGACCGACGCGGGCGTGGTCAAGGACGCGCTTTTGCACGTCCCCGAAGACTTCGGACTGGCCGAACTAGAGGGAATCTCGCACCGGCTGAACGAGTGGTTTTCCAACCAGCCGGCGTCCGCGATACAGGACGTGCTCGACTCCCACGTGCAGGACGAGATGAGCCGGTACCGTTCCACGTTCGAGAAGATCATGGAAACGATCGACCTGAGCCTGCGCCCGTCCGAGCAGAAGGACGTGGTGCTGGACGGGGCGAGCAACATGTTCAATTACCCCGAATACAAGAACCCGGAGAAGGCCAAGTCGTTCCTCATGGCGCTGGAGCACAAGGAGATTCTGTATAAGCTGCTTTCCGACGCGACGAAGATGGAGGTGTGCATCTCCATCGGCGCGGAGAACCCGCTGGACGAGATCAAGGACTGCAGCATCGTCACGGCCACGTACCGCGTCGGGAGCACGACCTACGGGTCGATAGGGCTGATCGGGCCGACCCGCATGAACTACGCCAGGGCCGTTGCGGTCCTCAACCACGTAGGCAAGAGCCTCAGCGAGGTCCTCAAGGGCATAAACCAGGGCGAATAAACATAACGGATGGAAGATACGATGGAAGAGAAAAACAACGTGAGTCCGGAACAGAACCAGCAGGCGAAACAGAAAGAAGACGCCGGGACCGCCTGCGAGGCGGCCGAAGCGAAAGAGGTCCCGCGTGCGGCCGGCGCAGCGACCGACGAGGCCGGGCGGAAATGTCAGGAATACCTCGAGCTGGCGCAGCGCGTACAGGCCGATTTCGAGAACTACAAGCGCCGGAACGCGAACCTGTACCAGGAGGCTTACCAGCAGGGCCGCATCGACGCGGTCATGGCGTTTTTGCCCGTGCTGGACAACATCGAGCGCGCGCTCAACGCTTCGCTCGAAGCCGGGGAGGAAAGCAAGCTGTCCGAGGGCGTGCAGATGGTCTGCAAGCAGTTCTGCGGCGCCCTCGAATCGCTGGGTATAGAGGAAATACCGGCCGTCGGCGAGGCGTTCGACCCGAACCTGCACGAGGCCGTGCTGCGGGAAGAAACCGGCGACCCGGCCGATGCCGGGAAAGTGATAGACACGATGCTCAAGGGCTACCGCAGCAAGGACCGGGTGCTGCGCTTCGCAATGGTGAAAGTGGCGCAATAACGCGTCGGAGCGTCGTCGGAGCAAAATCCGCTCCCTCGTCGGAGCAAACTCTGCTCCCTCGTCGGAGCAAACTCCGCTCCCTCGTCGGAGCAAACTCCGCTCCGCTCGTAACCCCCTGTGCGCTGCGCGCGTCGGGGATTCCTCGCCCCGCTTCGTTGCTCCTCCTCTTCCACGTAAAGCTGCGCTTTACGTGGATTGCCCGGGAAGGGCTTCGCGGGAGTTTTCCGGGGAGGGCTCTGAGGGGAGTAGCTCGGGAAGGGCTCTGAGGGAGTGTTTTCCGGGGAAGGGCTTCGCGGGGAGTTGTCCGGGAAGGGCTCTGAGGAGTGTTTTGCGAAGAAGGCTTCGCGGGGCGGGAAATGCCGAAAGCCAACGGCAAGGAAGCTGCTGCCGAACCGAAGGTTTGGCGGCGGCAGGGATACATAACGAACACAATTTTTCACAATATCAGGAGGACTATTCATGGGTAAGATAATCGGAATCGATCTGGGTACGACAAATTCCTGCGTCGCCGTGATGGAAGGCGGGGAACCCGTCGTCATACCCAACGCGGAAGGCGGCCGGACGACACCGTCGGTGGTCGCTTTTTCGAAGACCGGGGAGCGCCTGGTAGGCCAGGTGGCCAAACGTCAGGCGATCACCAACCCGGAACGCACCGTGCTGTCCATCAAACGCGACATGGGCACGGAAAGAAAGATCAACATAGATAACAAGACCTATACGCCGCAGGAGATCTCGGCGATGATTCTGCAGAAGCTCAAGACGGACGCCGAGAGCTACCTGGGCGAGAAGGTCACGCAGGCGGTCATCACCGTACCCGCCTATTTTTCGGACGCGCAGCGCCAGGCGACCAAGGACGCCGGCAAGATAGCGGGGCTCGAGGTCCTGCGCATCATCAACGAGCCGACGGCGGCGTCGCTGGCCTACGGCCTCGACAAGGAAACGAACCAGAAGATACTGGTCTACGACCTCGGTGGGGGCACGTTCGACGTGTCGATACTCGAACTGGGCGACGGCGTGTTCGAGGTGCTGGCAACGCAGGGCAACAACCGCCTGGGCGGCGACGACTTCGACGACCGCGTCATACAATACCTCTGCGACGAGTTCAAAAAATCGAACGGGATCGACCTTAGGGGCGACAAAATGGCGATGCAGCGCTTGAAAGAAGCCGCGGAAAAGGCTAAAATCGATTTATCGGGCCTTGCGACCGCGAACGTCAACCTTCCGTTTTTGACGGCCGACGCCTCGGGGCCGCAGCATATGGACATCACCATCACGCGCGCCAAGTTCGAAGAACTGATAGCGGACCTGGTGGAAAAGACCATGGAACCGATGCGCAACGCGCTACATGACGCCGGGCTGAAGCCCGAGGGCATCAGCCGGGTCATCCTCGTAGGCGGCTCGACCCGCGTCCCCTCGGTGCAGGAGGCGGTGAAAAAGATCACCGGCAAGGACCCGTACAAGGGGATCAACCCGGACGAGTGCGTCGCGCTGGGCGCGGCGATCCAGGCGGGCGTGCTGGGCGGCGAAGTCAAGGACATCCTGCTTTTGGACGTCACCCCGCTTTCGCTGGGCATCGAGACGCTGGGCGGCGTGTTCACCAAGCTGATCGAGCGCAACACGACCATCCCGACCAAGAAGAGCCAGGTGTTCTCCACCGCGGCCGACGGCCAGACGAGCGTGGAAGTGCACGTGCTCCAGGGCGAGCGCGAGATGGCCGCGAACAACAAGACGCTCGGGCGCTTCCATCTCACGGGCATAGCGCCGGCGCCGAGGGGCGTGCCGCAGATCGAGGTCACGTTCGACATCGACGCAAACGGCATCGTGCACGTGTCCGCCAAGGACCTCGCGACCGGCAACGAACAGAAGGTGACCATCACCGCATCGACGAACCTCAAGGAGGACGAGATAGACAAGCTGGTCCGCGAGGCGGAAAAGTACGCCGAGGAGGACAAGAAGCGCAAGGAAGAGGTAGAGACCCGCAACCAGGCCGAGTCGCTCGTCTACCAGACGGAAAAGAGCGTGAAGGACCTGGGCGACAAGCTCGACGCGGCGGACAAAGCCCGCATCGAGGAGAAGATCGCGGAACTGAAAAAAGCCCTGGAAGGCGCGGACACCGCGGCGATCAAAAAGGCCATGGAAGAGGCTTCGAGCGTTTCGTACGAGGCCTTCGGAAAGGCGTACCAGCAGGGACAGGCCGCTGAGGCGGGGCCTGAGGCTTCGGCGGGCGCCGGGGCCGGCGCGGGCCAGGGCCAGGACCCCAACGTCGTGGACGCCGATTACGAAGTGGTCGACGACGACGAGAAGAAAACCGAGTAAGGCTACATAAAACGCGTTAGAGCCAAAGCGCCGGCCGGCCGCGTGCTTTGGCTCAGGGCGTTGCAAGCCCTTCCGCTTGCGGGGGGTCGGCCCTCCGTGTATGTTCCGGCAGGACGGCAGATCGAAGGGGTTTGCCGTCGTTCCGGGCCAAAGCAGCGCTTTGGCTTTTACATGGCTTGGCCCGCAGAACGGGCAAACCTTCCCCCTAAAAGGTTTGGCGGCGGCACAGATAGCGAGGCGGTGGATTCTTGGCAAAGCAGGATTACTACGAAGTGCTCGGCGTCTCCAGGGACGCGTCCGAGGACGAGATCAAAAGGGCGTTCCGGAAGAAGGCGAAGGAGTGCCATCCCGACATCAACCCCGGCGACAAAGTGGCCGAGCATAGATTCAAGGAAATAAACGAAGCGTACGAGGTGCTCAGCGACGGCCAGAAGCGCAGGCAGTACGATCAATTCGGGCACGCCGCGTTCGAGGCGGGCGCGGGCGCCGGAGGTTTTAACGGTTTCGGCGGCTTCGGTTTTGAAGACGTGTTCGATTCGTTCTTCGGAGGCTCGATCTTCGGGTCGCGTTCGGGCGGGCAGCGCAGGGGCCCGGTGCGCGGGCGCGACATCCGCTTCGACCTGACCGTAGGGTTCGAGGAGGCGGCGGCCGGGGTCAAGCGCGAGATCGAGTACCAGCGGACGGAACGCTGCCTCGAGTGCGACGGCAGCGGCGCGCGCAAGGGAACGGACGCGGTCGCCTGCACCGTATGCAACGGCACGGGGCAGGTCGAAACGGCGCAGAACACCGTCTTCGGCCGGTTCGTGAACGTGACCGAGTGCCACGCCTGCAACGGCGAAGGCAGGATCATAAAGGAGCCGTGCCCGAAATGCCGGGGGCAGGGCCGTGTACGGCGCAGGCGCACCCTGTCCGTCAGCGTCCCCGGGGGGATCGACGAGGGTCAGGTGCTTTCCGTGGCCGGGGAAGGCGACGCCGGCGCCAGGGGCGGGCCGCCGGGGGACCTGCGCATCGTGGTGCACGTCAGGCCCCACAGGCTGTTCAAGCGCCGCGACTACGACCTGTTCTACGAACTGCCCGTCTCGTTTGCGCTGGCCGCGATGGGCGGCGAGATCGAGATCGAGACGCTGGCGGCGAAAGTGCGGTACAAGGTCCCCGAGGGCACGCAGCCGGGCACGACGTTCCGCCTCAAAGGGAAGGGGATCAAGCACCTCAACCGCAACGTGTACGGCGACCTGTACGTTAAGGTGATCGTGCGGGTGCCCAAAAAGCTCACCGCGGAACAGAGACAGGCGCTGGAAAAATTCGACAGGCTGCTNNGCAGCGAGAAGGCGGGGCACGAGAAACATAAGAAAGACAAGAAGATCATCGACAAGGTGAAAGACGTGTTCGGCGGGTAAGCCGGTGCGGGAGGACCATGAACTATCTCGAGGTAACGGTATATACGACGACCCAGGCCGCNNGACGCGGTCGGGGAAGTGCTGATGGAAGCCGGGGCCGGCGGCGTGGCCATCGAGGACGCGGCCGATCTCGCGCTGCACAGGGCCGAAAAAGGCGACTGGGACTATATCGACCCGGACATTTTCAGCGGCCTCGGCGGCGAGGTCCGCGTGATCTGCTACCTGCCCCAGGACGAGGAACTGCGGGGGCGGCTGGACCAGATCAAGTACCGTATGGAGGATCTGCTGAAGCTCTCGGATAAGGACTGGAACGTCGGGAGCGGACGGACCGCCACGCGCGCCGTGCGCCAGGAGGACTGGGAAAACGGCTGGAAGAAGCACTACTGTTCGATGAAGATCGGCCGGAACCTGGTGGTCGTCCCCACGTGGGAGCATTACAGGCCCAGCGGCGGCGAGATCGTCATCAACCTCGACCCCGGCATGGCCTTCGGCACGGGCACGCACGAGACGACGGTGATGTGCGTGCAGATGCTTGAAAAGGCCGTGCGCCCCGGGGATACGATGCTCGACGTCGGCTGCGGCACCGGAATCCTTTCGCTGTGCGCCGCGCGGCTGGGGGCGGAGAAGGTCACCGCCATAGACAAAGACCCCGTCGCCGTGCGCGTGTGCAGGGATAACGTTAAGCTCAACGGCCTCACGGACAGGATCAGGGTCGTTATGGGCGATCTTCTGGACAAGCCCTACCCGAAGGCGGACATCCTGACCGTGAACATCGTCGCCGACGCCGTGGCTAAAGTCGTCAGGCAGGCGCAGGGCGTGGCGCACCGGCATACGCAGCTCATCGGCTCGGGCATAATCAGGGAAAGGGAACAGGACGTCCTCGACGCGCTCGGCGCGTCGGGTTTCGGGGTGGCCGAACGCATGGAGATGGGAGAATGGGTCGCGCTAAGGGCGCAGCCCCTGTGATCCGCGGCTTATCGCGGCGCCCCGGCGTTGAGCGGGGGCAGTTTTTTTATTTTTAGCGATGCGCGGGGAAAAATCTGGTACGATGGGGTTGTCGGATGGACAGGACGGTGGCGTTTTGCACGCTCGGATGCAAGGTGAACCAGTATGAGACGCAGGCCATGGCCGAAAGCATGGAGCGCGCGGGCTACCGCGTGGTCGATTTTTCGGGCGCGGCGGACGTATACATCGTCAATTCGTGCACGGTGACCGGCACGGGCGACAAGAAGACGCGGCAGATGGTGCGCAAGGCGCACCGCACTAACCCGGACGCGGCCATCGCCGTGGCGGGGTGCTACGCGCAGCGCGCGGCGGCCGAGCTGTTGAAGCTCCCCGGCGTCAGGGTCGTGGTCGGGACGACGCGCAAGGGCCATATCGCTTCTTTAATCGAGGACGCCGTCGTAACCGGGCGGCAGGTCGACGCGGTGGAGGCTTTCGGGCGGGAGGCTAAGTACGAGCCGCTCACGGTGACGAAAAAGCCCGCGCGCGCGCACGCCTACGTCAAGGTGCAGGACGGTTGCGCCCGCTATTGCAGCTACTGCGTGATCCCGTTCGCGCGCGGGCCGGTGCGCAGCCGGCCCGTGGAAGACGTGGTGCGCGAGGTCCGCACGCTCGCGCGGGGCGGCTGTATCGAGGTGGTGCTCACGGGCATCCACGCCGCGTCCTACGGGACGGACCTTGGCGGCCAAACGCGGCTGATCGACGTCATCGAGGCGGTCCACCGCGTGGACGGGATAAGGCGGATAAGGCTGAGTTCGCTCGAACCCCCGGCCCTGACCGACGAATGGATCGAAAGGCTCACGGCCCTCCCCAAGGTCTGCGACCACTTCCACCTTTCGCTCCAGAGCGGGAGCGACGCCGTCCTGAGGCGCATGCGCCGCAGGTATACGGCAGAAGGGTTCATGGACCGCGTGCGCGCGCTCCGGGAGGCGTTCCCCGGGTGCGCGGTAACGACCGACGTCATGGCGGGGTTCCCGGGCGAAACGCAGGAGGAATTCGGCGAGACCGTCGCGTTTGTCAGGGCGGTCCGGTTCGCGCGCTGCCACGTGTTCCCGTATTCGAGGCGCCCGGGCACCGACGCGGCCGATATGCCCTGTCAGGTGCCGAGGGGCGTGAAGGAGGAGCGCGCGCGCGTCCTGATCGGCGTCGCGAGGGAACTCGAGCTGGACTATACGGCCGCCCAGACGGGGCAGGTGCAGGACGTGCTCTTCGAGGAGCACACGGGCGGCATGCTCGAAGGCTACACCTCCCGTTACGTGCGCGTGCGATCGCCCGGTCCGCCGGCCCTGGTCGGCAGGCTCCTGCCCGTTCGGATCACCGGCGCCGGCCACGGCCTGGCCTACGGGGAGACGGCCGGGCCTTAGCCCTAAACCCCGGGGAACGCGGACCCCGTTTCATAAAAGGTTGCCGGCCGGGGCACAGGCCCGGTTCCGGACAGACAGGAAAGGAGTGGGACCTTTGCAGGAATGTATTTTTTGCAAGATTGTGAACAAAGAGATCCCGGCGGACGTAGTCTATGAAGACGAAGAGGTTCTCGCCTTCAGGGACATCAACCCGCAGGCGCCCGTGCACGTGCTGGTGATCTCAAAGGCGCACCACTCGGACCTTGCGGCCGCGGTGCGCGCGGACGCCGGCCTTGTGGCCCGCACGCTCGCGGCGCTGACAGGGATCGCGAAGGACCTCGGCCTCGAGGAAACGGGGCACAGGGTGGTGGTGAACACCGGCGAGGACGGGTACCAGACCGTGCAGCATCTGCACTTCCACCTGCTCGGGAAACGCAGGCTCGCTTGGCCTCCGGGCTGAGACCTGTCCGCGCATTCGTATTGACATCATAAAATCGGCTGGAGTATAATAGGAGCGAGTTTACGGAAAAACCACGTGCCCGGAATGCTGTAAGCGGAGGGGGGGAAGAGTACATGTCCGAAATACGTGTTGGTGAGAACGAGACCCTGGAAAGCGCGTTGAAGCGGTTCAAACGCAAGTGCGCGAGGTCCGGCGTCCTGGCGGAGGCACGCAGGCGGGAACACTATGAGAAGCCCAGCGTGAAGAGGAAGAAGAAAGCCGAGGCGGCCCGCAAACGCAAATACTGAGAAGCAGGCACAGGAAAAGACCCCCGACTTTGGCTAAACAGGAGAACAGACATTTTTCAGGGCATGGGAAAATGCAGCCGTAACAGAATAATGGAACGGACCGCCGGCAGGCCAAAATCCACCGGCGGTTTCTTATTCCGGGGCAAACCTGCGGTTTGCCCCGGAGGTTTTCAGGCAGGAAGAAACACCGCTCATGGCGGCGTTTCTTTGCCAATCCTGACGCGCATGTCGCCGGGATTGGAATGAAGCCTGGGGGCTGCGGCCCCCAAACCCCGGGAATGGGCCTGACGTGAGAGTGAGGCCTGACTGCAA
>DCTV01000076.1:9491-32431 GCA_002329665.1 Christensenella sp. UBA1431 | reverse complement strand
CAATAAGGTCCAACCGCTGAGCATCACCAGCAATGCGAGTAAAACCGTCGCTACCCGTTTCTTCATGCCGCTCCCCCCCGTTGTGTTCGCCATCCGTCTACTGGGCAGACTTATCCCGTAAAAAGTTACAGTAAATATAATAGACTATATATTGTTAATTTAAACGTAATTATATGGTAATATTATTGTAACATATTGGATGAAAATCCAGCTAATACCAAAAACACAGGAGAAACCTGCCTCCCGGGTCGCCGGCACCGAAGCCTGCCTTTTTCAACCAAAATCGTTGGGCGCCTGACAACGCCGCTCCGGCCGGCTGTCGCTGGCCAGAAGGGGCGGTCCGCCGTCCGTGCGCGCCGCACAGGATCACGTATACCGCCCCTTAAAAATGGCTCATCGGCGTTGCGGGAAGCCGGAACAGGGGCTCTAACCCTCGCCTTACTCCGCCGGATTGGGAGCGCCCACCGGGCAAACGCCGGCGCAGGCGCCGCAATCGATGCACTCGTCGGGGTTTATTTCGTATTTGCCGTCCCCTTCGGAGATAGCACCCACGGGGCATTCCGCTTCACAAGCGCCGCAACTGATACATTCGTCGTTGATAATATAAGCCATGGAATTCACCTCCTCCAAAGATGATCGTATACAACCGGGGATATTATAACACCCGAAACCATTTATGGCTATAATATATTGCGATTGGTCAAGGGCCCGCCCTGACGCGCCGAGGGCGGCGCCGCAAACACATTGACACGATCATTCGGCTGTAATAAAATAAATTTTAGATAATATGGACCGGAGAGAAGAGAAGTCCGTACGCTTCAAAAAAGCGTATGGGCTCTTTGTATTTGCCTTAAAAATTCTCTGCGGCCTTTGCCAATATCGTCCGTTCAAAGCGGAGGATACCGCCGCTTCTTACCAGGAGTTCGCGAACCATAACGGTTATTGTCGAAAAGGGGGAATGCTATGGCGCGAAAAAGCCTCGGGATACACGGTTTTTTCTGAACGGGCATGCCGGATTGAAGGAGGGCCTTAAATGGAACGAGAGATTACGAAAAAGGCGTTCGATGGCGTTGAACTGTACGGAAAGGTGAATGTCTTGGACACTCCGAGGGCGGCCATCGTCATGATCCACGGTTTGTGCGAACACCAAGGAAGGTACGATTATGTCGCCGGCTATCTCAACAGACAGGGCTTCGGGACGTATCGGTTCGATCTCAGGGGACACGGACGCTCAGGCGGTCCGAGGACATATTATAGCCACGAGGAAGAGATCATAAAGGACGCGAAGGTGTTCGTCGACCTCGCCCTAAAAGAAAACCCCGGCTTGCCGGTATTCGTTCTCGGCCACAGCTTGGGCGGCTATGCCGCCGCGTACTTCGGCACGAAATGGCCCGGCCTCGTGAAAGGCTTCGTAACGACGGGGGCGTGGACAAGGGACAATAAAGAAGCCCTTATTGGCATCCCGGACGGCCTCGATCCGAATATCGAAACCGATAATACGCTGGCCGACGCCGTTTGCTCAGACCGGGCCGTGGTGGAAGCCTACAAGAACGACCCCTATACCCAACCCAAAGTCACGTTGGGCCTTTTTTATGCTGTAAAGAAAGGCCACGCATGGATGAAGGAAAACGCGGCGTTGTTCACGGACCCCGTCATCGTCATGCACGGCGCAAGCGACATGATCGTGTCCGAAAAGGATTCGCGCGATTTCTTCGGTGAAATTGGTTCGGAGGATAAGTCGCTGTTCATTTACTCCGGCCTGTGGCACGAAATCCTGAATGAACCCTGTAAAGACAGGATCCTCGGGGACATCACCGAGTGGTTGAACGAGAGGATCTGACACTAAAACCCGGACCTTGACCAAAGCACGGGGGCCGCCGATAATCCTGAAACGATTTTCGGCGGCCCCCGCGAATATTCAGCGCGGTTTGGAATCGTTACGTTTCATCATCTTCGAGACCTGCCGCCGCCTCTTCCTTCCCGGTAACGTCCTTGCCCGTACGGGTCTTCTGCGGGGCGCCGTCGCCGTGCCGGTTCCGCGGGGTCACGGCGGAATAATGGTAACTGCGCATGTCGTACGAGCCGTCCGACAGTTCCACGCGCACGGTGGCGGTTTCGGTGAGCGCGTTGTTGTCCACGACGACGCCCGGGCCGTCGGGCGTCGTGACCGGCTTGCCCGCGCGCACCATGCACCTGGACATGCGTTCGTAGTATTCCTGCTCGTATTTCAGGCAGCACATGAGCCGCCCGCAGAGGCCGGAAATTTTGGTGGGGCTTAAAGAAAGGTTCTGCTCCTTCGCCATCTTGATCGAGACCGGCTGGAACTCGCCGAGGAACTGGCTGCAGCAGTTCGGGCGCCCGCAGCCCCCCAGGCCGCCGAGCATCTTGGCCTCGTCCCTGACGCCGATCTGCCTCAGTTCGATCCGCACGCGGAACACGGAAGCAAGGTCCTTCACCAGCTCGCGGAAGTCCACGCGCCCGTCCGCGGTGAAATAGAAGATGATCTTGTTGTTGTCGAAAGTATACTCGACGTCCACCAGCTTCATCTCGAGCTGGTGCTTCGCTATTTTGGCCTCGCAGATCGCGAACGCTTCCTTCGCCTTCGCGGCGTTTGCTTCCATCACCTTCCCGTCTTCGGGGGTAGCTATGCGGATGACGCTTTTCAGGGGCGTGCTAAGCTCTTCTTCGTCCACTTCGCGGGGGCCCAGCACCACTTCGCCGTATTCGACGCCGCGCACCGTCTCCACGATCACGTTGTCCCCGCTGTGGGCGTCCCATCCTCCGGGATCGAAATAATATATCTTCCCGGCGCGCTTAAAGCGCACGCCGATCACTTTGGTCATATAGTGAATCCTCCATTGCGTCCTTTATTTTGAGCAGCAGGTCCTCTATGAGCATCTGCCGGTGCGCGTTGACCTCGATCAGCGCGCCCGCTCTCGCGGCGCACTCCAGGCACCGCTGCAAGCCGGGGCCCGAAAACTTCTTCGAAAGGGCCGCCGTGTCCCGGGCGTGGTCCGGGCTGATTGCCCCGCCTCCCTGTTTGTATAGCAGGACCTCGGCCAATATCCCGGATAAGACCGAAAGGATAAGGCCAGCTTCCTCCGCGCGGTCCTTGCAAAGCGCGTAACCGGCGAGGGGATCCGCTCCCGGTTCGGACAGCCTCATCAGCACGGACCACAGCCCGTGCCGCAGTTCCATCGGCCCTTTTTCTAACGCCCATTCCCGCGCCCTTTCGAAATAGCCCTCGCCCAGCCGCGCAAAGAGGGCGGCCTCGCGGGCGTCGGTCCCCAACTCCTTTTCCAGGCGCACGCGCGCCGCAGCCTCGCCCTCGCCCGTGATCCTCACGACCCGGCACCGCGAAACGACGGTGGGAAGCAGTTCCCGCTCGCTGCGGCAGGTCAGCACGAACACGGTCCCGTCGGGCGGGTCCTCCAGCGTTTTTAACAGGCAGTTCTGCGCCTGCACGGTCATCGCCTGCGCGTTCTCGATGAGGACGGCGCGGTGTCCTTCGCCGTAGAGCTTTTTCGAAAGCTCTTCGATAAGATCGCGCACGGCCTCGATTTTTATCGTGCCCTTCTGCTCCGAAACGCGCAGGAGGTCGGGGTGCGACCCGGTTTCCCGCAGTCTGCAGCCGCGGCAGGCGCCGCAGGGTTTCGGGTGCCCCGTGCACAGCAGCATCCCGGCGAGGCGCTCGGCCGTATTCCGTTTGCCCGCGCCCCTCTCGCCCGTGATGAGCACGGCGTGCGGGACGCGTCCGCTCAGTACGGAAACGAACAGGGTCTGTTGTGGTATGCTCACGCCCCGTGCTCTCTCCGTTCGAGCAGCGCGCGCACGTGTCCGATGATCTCGTCGTAGACCACCTGTATGTCCCGCCCCGCGTCGATTTCCTTTATGCGCTCCGGGTAACGCCTTGCAAGTTCGTCGAACCCCCTGAGCACGCGGTCCTGGAAATCCGTTTTCTCGCTTTCCAGCCGGTCGGGGACGGATCGCCCCCACACCCGCAGGCGCGAGAGTTCCGTGTTGATCCGGCAAAGGAAGGTGATCTCGGGAACGAGGCCGTGCGTCGCGTGGCGGTTCATGTCGGCCACCGTCGTAAAGCCCAGCTTCCGACCTGCACCCTGGTATGCCAGCGACGAGTCCAGGAACCTGTCGCAAATCACGGTCTTCCCCGCTTCGAGCGCCGGCGCGATGACTTCCTCCACGTGCTGCGCGCGCGCCGCGGCGTAGAGGAGCGCCTCCGTAACAGGGGTCATGCTCGTGTGGCGGATATCAAGGATAAGCCCCCTGATCTCCTCGGCGACCTTGCAGCCGCCGGGCTCCCGCGTCACCAGCACTTCGTGCCCGCGGGCCGTGAGCCACTCGTTCAGCAGCCGTATCTGCGTACTCTTTCCGCCGCCGTCCGGACCTTCGAATGTGATAAACAGTCCTCTCATCTTTCTCCCTTAACAAAAAGGCGGCCCTTTTTCTGGGTTTCCCCGCCGCCCCCCACGTTCCTGAGCCTGACCGCCGAATACGGGCAGTTTGCCGTCCTGCAGGCCGAAAAGCCTGCCGCCCGAGTTCAGGACTCCCTTTAGATACCGCACCGCATCCGCGTTTACCGCCTCGCCCGGCCAGAGCGCCGGGACGCCAGGCGGGTACGCGCCGACGGCGGCCGCGGCCACACGGCCCTTCGCGCCGGCGACCTCCACGAGTTCCACGCGGCGCGACGGGGGACGCATCGCCTGTGCCCGAAACGGCGGCAGCGCCGGTTCGGGGGGGCATTCGCCGCGCCCGGCCCCTTTTAGCGCGGCCAGCGCGCCGCGCAAAGCCGTCAATGCGCCGGGGTCCCACGGGGCCGCTATCCCGACGACGCGGGCGCCGTCGCACATTTCGACCTCTATGCCCGCTGATTTTAGTATAGGCGCAGCCGCATAGCCAGTCAAGCCCCGCCCGCGCACGTCAGCCACCAGCCGCGTGGGATCGTAAGCGGCGACACCCGCCCGTCCGGTTGCGCTAAGGCCGGGGCAGGCGAGGCCGGGCAGCGCGTCGATGGACCGCAACGCTTCCTGGCACGAGAGCGCGAAGTCCTGCCACTCGGCTCCTTTCGTGAAGAGCCGCTGCCGCGCCGCGTCCAGCGAGGCGAGCACCGGGTAGGACGGGCTCGACGTGTGCACCAGCGCGAGCGCGCGTTCGAGCGTTTCCCGCGCCATCCCCTTGTCGCTGGCGCGCGCGCCCATATGCATGAAAGCGCCCTGCCCCATCGCGCCGATCGTCTTGTGCGCTCCGTCCACCCAAACGTCTGCGAACCGCCCCGCATACGGCGGCAGCGCGGGCGCGCCGCTCGCGAAATGCGTGCCGTGCGCGCCGTCGACCAGCAGCAGCGCGCCGTGGCGGTCGGCCGCCGCGCGGATAGCGCCGAGGTCCGGGCACAGGCCGTAATAGTTCGGGTACGTGACAACCACCGCGCCTGCGCGCCGCTTTTTCAGCGCGTCCTCGACGCGGTCCGGGCGCACGCACCCGGGCAGGCCGTCTTCTAGCGTCTCAGGATAGACGAATACCGGCCTGAGGCCCGCGAGTTCGACCCCCGCCGCCACCGACCGGTGGCAGTCGCGCCCCACAACGACGTCCGCCCCCGGTTCGAGCGAGAGCAGCATCGCGAGGACGCCGGCCGTAGCCCCCGCGGTCAGAAACCGCGTCCAGACAGCGAAAAACCCCGCCGCGGCCAGCTCCATCGCCTCTTTCAGCGCGCCGGCCGGCGCGAACAGGTCGTCGGTGTCGGCAAGCTCGGTCGCATCGAAACGAAGCGCGTCGAAACCGGGCGCGTTATCAAGGCCCCTGCCGCCCTTGTGGCCGGGCATATGCAGCCGGTGGCGGCTTCGTCCGGCCCATCTTTCGAGCATGTCCACCACGGGCATCTTTTCCTGCATGCGCACCTCCAAACAGAAACGCCGTCTCGCTTAGCCCTTCCGGGCCAATACGCCCCGGCGTTCCCCACAAACGGACCGCGATCGAAGGGATCGCGGCAGGGCTCCTCCCTCCGGGCAAAGCCCGAGGCCATTTTAACCGGTCTTCCACCATTATTCCACCAATATTCAGCAAAAAGAAAGGAAACCCCTTTAAAAAATATGTTATAATAAAAAGGATATTTCGAAGCCGTTAAAGAATAGATATATTCTGGTTCAAATCACAATTCATTGAAAGGAAACACGCCATGAGCGACCCCGATGCTGTCGGTTTATGCATGGACGAACTCATTTCGGCCCTGCCCCGTCTCGAGGACGGGTGGGCGTTACTCAACAGGCAGCTGGAGGCAAGGTTTTCCATCGCCGATACGCCTTTGTTCGAACACGAAGAATTTTTGGAGTCCTACGCGCAGTTCGTGCACTGGCTCCGCTCCGTATTCGAGGAGGCGCCCATTCCCAAACACGTAGAAGGCGTCGTGTTCAGCGTCTTCGTTTCCGAAGACGGGCTGGAACTCTACCTGGCCGGGACGTCCGCTTCGGACAGCGGCGAGCACCATCAGATCGAAACCGTCAACATCTTCCCCGAAATGACTTTCGCCGCGCTGGACATCTACCGCGACATCTCCTCGCTGCACGAGGAAAACCCCGAAGCCGGGGAGTATCTGGCGCTCGCGCTGCCGGTGGTCTACGTGCGCGAGTTCGTCGCGGAAAACAGCGGCCATATCGAGTTGCTTCTGCGCAAAAAAGGTATCATTGTGCGCCATCGCGAGGAACTCCGGCTTTTCACGGGTTTTGACAAGGAAAAACCGTACCTTTTCGCCCTGCTCAACCATTCCGGCATGATCCCCGCCGCAGACGCGGCTGCATGGTAACCCTGTTTCAGCGTTTTCGCCCGATTCGTCCCAAACTACCGCACAGGGGCCCGATCGGGCGATTTTTGTACGAGAATCCTCTTTTTCGCCCCATCCCGGTTTCGCATCCCAAGGCGGGCTTATGCTATGATAGGATACACACACGGAGTCAATGTCATGCGGGAGAGAAGCCATGGCTTTTTGCAAACTGTCGGACAGCGCCATACTCTTTGACGTCACGCCGCTCGAAAACTTGTTCATCCAGGAATTCCTGACCAAAGCCCCCGGGGATTTCGTGAAAGTATACGTCTACGGACTGTACCAGTGCCTGCACCCCGGCGCGGCGGAGCCGACGTCGGAAGCCTTCGCCCTCGCGCTCGGCCTCGAGACCGAGACGGTGTACAACGCGTTTTCCTATTGGGCGCGGGACGGACTGGTGCGCATCGTCTCCCAGGACCCTTTCACCGTCGAATTCTATAACGTCAAAAACCGGCTGTACCAGAACAACTACGAGACCCCGCCGGAGCTGGCCCGGTACTCAGATTTCAACATTTCCCTGCAGTCCGTGCTCGGCGGGCGGCTGCTGCACACGCAGGACCTCCAGAAGATCTACGACTGGATCGAGGTGCTGGGGATGGAACCCGAGGCCGTGCTGCACATGGTCTCCCACTGCGTCGAGCGCAAGGGCCGGCAGGTGAGCCTTGCCTACATGAACAAGGTGGCGCTCAGCTGGGCAAACGACGGGGTGCGCACGCTGGAGGACGCGGAACGGCGCATCGCCCGCCACGCTTCCGAAAGCACGCAGACGCAGAAGGTCCTCTCCCACATAGGCGTGTTCCGCACGCCCACCGTCGACGAAAACAGGCTTTTCAACAAATGGACGGAGGAATGGGGGTTCTCGCTGGACGCGATCCTGCTCGCCTGCCGTGAAACGACCAAGATACAGAAGCCGAACCTCGCCTACGTCCATCGCGTGCTCGCTTCGCTCTATGAACAGGGCTTCGTAAAAGCGGCCGACATCGAGGCGCATTTCTCCGCGCGCGATACGATTGGTGCGAAGCTTCGCGAAGTGCTGCTGGCCCTCGGCCAAAAGAGCGTCTCGCCCACTCAGGCGCAGAACATACAGTACGCGCGCTGGACCCGCGAATGGGGCATGGACCACGAAACCGTACTGGCCGCCTGTACCCGGGCCTCGGAAAACGGGCGGGCCACCTTCGCCGCCGTCAACAGCCTGCTCGAAGGCTGGCACAACAGCAACATCCATTCCTGTTCCGAAGCCGAAGAGATGCTCGAATGTGAACGGGCGCTGGACGGCGCGCTCGGCGAAGTTTTCCGGCGCGCCGGGATCGTTCGTTCCCCCGGCCAGAGCGACCGCGCCGCCTACACGAAATGGCGCGACACGTGGGGCATGGAGGAAGGCCTTCTGCTCTTCGCCGCAGAGCTCTCGGCCGGCGCCAACCAGCCCTGGCAGTTCCTGCAAAAGCTCCTGTCCAATTACCATAAAAAAGGCGTGCTCACGCTCGAACAGGCCAGGGCGGAGCGCAGGACCCACACGGCCAACAGACAGTCTGGCGCCCCCCGCAAGAAGCTGGACGGCCTGAACTATGACCAGCGTCCCCCGGAACAGAACGGCCTGGACAGGGATTTCGACGACCTGAGCGCGTCCTAATAAAAAGGAGTGTTGACAATGGCCGATGCGGCGCTTGTACGGGTGATCGCGGACTTCGAGGCCCGGCAGAGGCGCAACCGCCTGGCCCAGGAAAAGCGTTTTTCCCACGCCGTTTCTCTCTGCCCGGCGCTTGCCGAACTCGAAAACGAGCGGCTGAGCCTCCTTTTCGGTCCGGGCGCGGACGACGCGCAGGCGACCGGGGACGCATTAAAGGAGCTTTACGTAAAACGCGCCGGGCTGCTCGAAAGCGCCGGCCTTCCGAAAGATTACCTCGAGATGGCCTACCGCTGCCCGGACTGCCGGGACACCGGCTTCGTGGGAAACCCTGTCAAGACGCGCTGCGCCTGTTTCGTCCGCCGCCTGAACGAGGAGCGGTACGCGCCCAACGATAAGGAGATATTGAAGAATCAGAGCTTCGAGAACTTCGACCTCGGCGTGTTCCCCAACGAGATCCCGCCGGGGTCGAAAACGCCGCAGCGCGAGTACATGCGCCAGCTTCGGGACATCTGCCTCGAATATGCGAAGGAGTTTCCCGAAAACGAAAAGCCCAACCTGCTGTTTTACGGAAACACCGGGCTAGGCAAGACGTACCTGCTCAACTGCATCACGGGCTGTCTTTTGAACAGGTCATTTAACGTATTGCGCTTCACCGCGTTTTCGCTCGGGGAATTCTGCCTGCAAAAGCATCTCGGCGCGGGGACCGACCTCTCTCCCCTGTATGGCGCCGACCTGCTGGTCTGCGACGACCTGGGGAGCGAGCCCCTGTACAACAACGTGACCGTGGAATACTTCGTTTCCCTGTTCAACGAGCGGCTCCTGAGGGCGAAGCACACCATTGTGGCCACCAACCTGTTCCCTCACGAGATACAGGAACGCTACGGCGAGCGCATGGTCTCCCGCCTGCTCGACGCCGCGCACACGCGCCGTTTCCACCTCAGGGGCTGCGACATCCGCAAATACTGACAAAACACCCGTTTCAGGCTCCCGGCACACCGACCGGGAGTTTTTTTGTTTTCCGGTCTGAACCGCCCCGTCCGGCTCACGCTCGGAGTTCGGTCGTCATTTTTCGGGCTCGGCGGCGTACCCCGCATGCGCCTGTTTCACGTCCATCCCGGTCATGCTGCGCTCGGCCACGAAGCTGAAATATCCCCTGCTCGAAACGATGATATGGTCCAGCACGTCGATGCCCAGCGGCTTGACGGCGTCCATCACCGCCCGCGTCACGCGGATGTCCGCATTGGACGGCTTCAGCACGCCGCCCGGGTGGTTGTGCGCGAGGATAAGGCTGTTGGCCCTGTGCCGGAGCGCGGCCTCCACCACCATCCGCGGGTAGACCGCGGCCTGGTTGATCGTGCCCTCCTGCAGCAGCGCGGCGTAGGTCACGCGGCACTGCGAATCCAGGCAGATGAGGTAGAACCGTTCGACCGGCACGCCCTTCAACAGCGCCATGGCGTAGGCCCCTGCCTTGGCGGTGCTGTCCAGCAGCGGCCGCTCCCCGATCGCCGCAAGTTCGTACCGCCTCGCGATGTGGGGGATAAGGGAGATCAGCACGGCGCTGTGTTCGCCGATGCCCTCTACGGCCTGCAGGTCGGCGGGGTCGGCGTCGAGCACGGCGTTAAGCGAACCGAAGCGGTCCAGCAGTTTATGCGCGACCGTGTTCGTGTCTCTGCGGGGGATACAGTAGAACAGGAGCAGTTCGAGGACTTCGTGGTCCCCGAAACCTTCCAGCCCTTCCTTCAAATACCTTTCCTTATGCCGTTTTCTATGTCCTTCGTGCATCTCTTCCCCCGGGAATCCAGAGTTTTCAAAGAATATATCAGTCTTTCGATATATTCCCCGCCGGGGGCACAAAATCCTTCCTCGAATCATATACCGGTTAACAGCATTTCCGGCCCCCTATTGGCGCCGCCGTTTCCCCCCGGCGCCGCCCGCGCCTTCCGCCCGCCACGCGGTCGAGGCCGGGCGGCACCTGTGGTCCGCGAACCTGATCTGCGGGAGTTTGACAGCGGTCCGGGTTAAGGCTATACTGAAATTCTTAAGGAGGTCTGCTTGGAGGATGAAACGCATCAACGATTATATAGATGAAAAAAATGAGGAAATGATCGGCGCGCTCGCCGGCCTCGTCAGGATACCCAGCGTCAAGGAACCGCCTCTGCCGGGCATGCCGTACGGAAAGCCCGTGAACGAGGCGCTCGAGTACACGCTCGCCCTGGGCAGAGCGCTCGGCTTCCAGCCGGAAAACCTGGACGGGCACATGGCGCTGGTCGATTACGGCGAAGGCGAAGAGACGCTCGGGATCATGACGCATCTGGACGTCGTGCCCGCCGGCGGCGGATGGGGTTTCGGCCCGTTCTCGGCCCATATCGAAGGCGGACGCATGTACGGGCGCGGCACGACCGACGACAAGGGCGCGGTGATAAGCGCGCTCTATGCCCTCGCGGCGGTGAAGGAACGGGGCATCGGCCTCAAACGCCGCGTCCGCTTCATGGCCGGGTGCGACGAAGAGAGCGGCTGGGCGGATATGGACTACTACAAGCGCCACCGTCCGATGCCCGACCTCGCCTTCTCGCCCGATTGCGAGTATCCGGTCATCAACGCCGAGAAGGGCGTGCTGCACCTGGATATTTCGAAGAAGTTTTCGGCGAAGCCCGGCGAAGACGGCCTGAAAGTGCTTTCGTTCAGGGGCGGATCCCGCGTGAACATGGTGCCCGACCACGCCGAAGCCGTGGTTTCCGGCGGCGTCGGCGCCGCGCTGACGGCCGATTCCCTCGTTCCCGCGCTCCCGGAGGGCGTCGAATGCGCGGTGCTTCCCGACGGCCGCGCCCGCCTCGTGTGCAGGGGCGTGAGCGCGCACGGCTCGACGCCCGAACTCGGCAAAAACGCGATATGCCTGCTCGCGTCGGCGCTCTACGGCCTGGGCCTGCAGCCCGGCGGCCCGGCCAACGCGATCGCCTTCCTCGCCCGCAGGGTGGCCGGGGAACTCGGCGGGCAGTCCATCGGCCTCGACCTCCGCGACGAGGTGTCGGGCGCGCTCACCGTCAACGTCGGCGTGCTGGAAATGGACCAACGCGAGATGTCCATGCAGTGGGACATTCGTTACCCCATCTCTTTTGGCAGCGAGGACATCCTTTCGCGCATCGCGGCGGCCATGGAGCTTCCGGGATTCGAAGTCGGCATCCGCCACAGCCTCCCTCCGCATTTCGTGAGCGAAGACTCGGAACTCGTGCAGAAGCTTTTGATGGTCTATGCGCGCCAGACCGGCGCGAAGGCATACTGCCGCTCTATCGGCGGCGCGACCTACGCCCGTTCCGTAAAGAACGCCGTGTCCTTCGGGCCGAACATGGAGACGGCCGATCATCTGGCGCACCAGGCAAACGAGTACGTCCCGCTGGAAATGCTGGGTTTCAACGCGCGCATGATCGCGGACGCCATCGTAACGCTCTGCACCTGACCCCGCCTGCGCAAACTCCGCACCCGCGAGCCTTTGCTCCTCCTTTTCCACGCAAAGCTTCGCTTTGCGTGGATTTCCCGGGCAAGATTTCGCGGGAAATCGTCCGGCGGGGCTTCTCCCGTTGTGCTCCACTCAGAATACCCGGTGCGCGAAGCGCAAAGAGGATTGAGCGGAGCGGAGTTTGCTCCGACGTTGACAACCGCCCGTTTGTATGCTTTATTATTAATACGTGCGAATTTATCACCCGCCGGACACAGGCAGGCCTTTGCGTGTGCCACGGGGGTTTTCATTTTACGCTGTAAGGAGATTTTGCATGAGAGCAGACGAACTTCGAGATATGTACCTGACCTTTTTCAGGGAGCGCGGGCACGCCATCATCCCGAGCGCCTCGCTCATCCCCGAAAACGACCCGACCGTGCTCTTCACCACGGCGGGGATGCACCCGCTGGTCCCCTACCTGATGGGGCAGTCCCATCCGGAGGGCAAACGCCTGGCCGACGTGCAGAAATGCGTGCGCACCGGCGACATCGATTCGGTGGGCGACGCGTCGCACTGCACGTTCTTCGAGATGCTCGGGAATTGGTCGCTGGGCGACTATTTCAAGAAAGAGGCCATCGCCTGGAGCTACGAGTTCCTCACCTCGCCCAAATGGCTCGGACTCGACTCGGAAAAGCTCTTCTTCACCGTGTTCGAGGGCGACGCCGACGCCCCGCGCGACGAGGAGTCCGCGGGGCACTGGAAGGCGATGGGCGTAAGGGATGACCACATCTTCTACCTCCCGAAAAAGTACAACTGGTGGGGCCCCGCCGGCCGGACGGGCCCGTGCGGGCCGGATACCGAAATGTTCATCGACACCGGCAAGCCCCCCTGTTCCCCGCGGTGCAACCCGGCCTGCGGCTGCGGGAAGTACCTCGAGATCTGGAACGACGTGTTCATGGAATACAACAAGACCGCGGACGGGAAGTACGAGATGCTGCGGCAGAAAAACGTGGACACCGGCATGGGCCTCGACCGCACGGCCTGCATCCTGCAGGGGAAGGCCTCCGTATACGAGACCGACGTCTTCACCGGGATCATGCGCGTGATCGGCGAACTCTGCGCGAAACGCTACGGGCAGGACGAAGGCACGACGCGCGCGATGCGCATCGTCGCCGACCACATCCGCTGCGCGACGTTCATACTGGGCGACCAGCGCGGCGTCACCCCTTCAAACGTCGACCAGGGCTACGTACTCCGGCGCCTGATACGGCGCTCCGTCCGCTTCGGCATGCAGCTGGGTATCGAAAAAGGCGGGCTCATCCACGTGGCCGCCGCGGTCGTGGACCAGTACGGCGGCGTTTATCCGGAGCTAAATGAGAACCGCGAGGCCGTCATGCGGGAGCTGACCCTCGAGGAGGACCGGTTCGCGAACACGATCACGCACGGGCTCAGGGAATTCGACAAGCTCGTCTCGCGCCTCCGCGGCAGCGTGATAGAAGGCCCCGACGCCTTCCGGCTCTACGACACCTACGGCTTCCCCATCGAACTGACCGTCGAGCTCGCGGCCGAACGCAACCTTACGGTGGACAGGTCCGGTTTCGACGAGAGCTTCGAAAAGCACCGGCAGGTTTCGCAGACCGGCGCGTCCCAGCGCTTCAAGGGCGGGCTCGCGGACGCCTCCGAAATGACCACGCGCCTGCACACGGCCACGCATCTCCTGCTCGCCTCGCTTCGCCGGGTACTGGGCGACGAGGTCTCCCAGAAGGGGAGCAACATCACCGCCGAACGCCTGCGCTTCGACTTTTCCTTCCCCAGGAAGCTGACGAAGGAGGAGCTGTCAAAGGTGGAGGCGCTGGTCAACGAGGCCATCGGGGCCGACCATGAGGTCAACTGCGAGGAGATGCCGGTGGAAGAGGCGCGCGCCAGCGGGGCGACGGGCGTTTTCGACGCGCGTTACGACAACGTCGTCAAGGTGTACTCGGTCGGCGACTTGTCTCGGGAAATCTGCGGCGGGCCGCATGTGGAACGCACAGGCGAACTCGGGAGGTTCAGGATCAAGAAGGAAGAAAGTTCCTCTGCGGGCGTGCGCCGCATCCGCGCGGTATTGGAATAGCGGGCGCGAGAGTTGGTTCGCCCCGGCTTCATCAGACAGGCAACCGCCCTGAAATGATTAAAGGCGCCCGCAAGGATGTGCCGTCACTGGGAATTATTGCAGAACACCTTTCATTTTGATGTGCTTGCAAGAGACAAATGGAAGTTCGTTTAGGGCTTACTGAAATACAGGTTTTTCACTAAGCAAAATCGGATGATTCTGCGGGGGTGTCATTATGGAGAAGTATGAATACAGAACACTGTTTACAGACGCCAAAGGAGTGTTGGGTGGGAAGGTTATTCGTGGCACATTTCAAAATGAATTGAATGAATATGGATTGCAGGGCTGGGAATTGGTAAGCACCGTTGCCGCCGCTCAAAGCTACGGCAGCACGAGGTGGATCATCTCGATATTCAAACGTAAAATACGATAAGCCCTCAGCAAGCAAACTATTGTCCGTATATCGGAACACACAAAGACGATACCGGCGCGGAAGGGCTTGGATACGGGAGAGGGCTGTCGCCCTCTCGTGCTTTTCTATTTAGAGAACTTTCCATCATAATAGGGCGCTACTCAAAATCGATCTCGACCTTCGACGCGAGGCCGTCGGAGAGCACGCGAACGGTGATGCCCGTCGCCCTGCCGTCCGTCAGCGCCGACGAAGGCTGGGTATTGGGGCCGAAGGTGTCGTTTCCCGCTGCCGAGAAGTAATGGTCGTAGTCGTTAAAGTATTCTTCCTCATGCCGGTCCAGCTGCGCGTAGCCCAGCACCGCTTCGTTGGCCTCCTCGAGGTCCACGCCTTTTCTGGCTTCGTTATCGTTGACCGCGCTGACGTTCACGAACCCGTCCACGTTATAGACGTTCGGGTCGATGTGCCGGCTGTTTACGTGCCATATCGATATGCCGCCGCGGCCCATGTAGTCTGAAAGTACCGCGTCATAATGCACGAGCTGCCTGTTCTCCAGCAGGAAGAACTCGTCGGGGTCCTGCGTGGGGATGAGCAGGATGTTCCCAAGGCCCGTATAGTCGTCGTAGAGGATGTATTCCCCGGCCTTGGTCACCACCTGCGGCTTTAAGAACCCCAGGAACAGCTTGGACCAGGAATCGAGTTCCACGGGATTCTCGTTCATCTTCCCGCTGCGGTCCTTGTAGATGCAGCCCCCCATCGTCGAATGGATGCCCACGCCCAGGCTGCTGTCGTCGGTGTCGTACAGGTCGGGCAGGCCCAGCGCGTGCCCGGTCTCGTGCGCGATGATCTCCACGGTGTTGAGCATATTCTCCTTTTTCACGTAGTCGTAGACGAGTTCGCCGATCATGATATAGACGTCGTTCGAGACGCCGTCGAGGACCAGCGAGGAACCGTCATCGTCGGTGAAATGCATGTGCGCGCCCACCGAAGGGTCGTTTGCGTACTCTTCGAAATCCTGCTCGTACCCGGCAAGGACGACGAAAGGCGTGAACTCCGTCGACCAGAGCGCCCCGTCTCCGTTCCGGTCGTATGCGGAAAAATCGAGATACGGGTCGGCCTTTCGCAGGGCCCGGTTCACCAGGCTGTGCGTGAAGTCGTCGTCGTCGAGGTGCACGCCGGACGGATGGTTTTCCGCGAGCGTGACGCGCACCACGCCGTCGTTTTTCCCGCAAGTTTCCGCGGCGGGCACGATGTCGAGCCGTTTTTTCGAAGCGGACAGATAAAACGCCCTCAGGCTGTCCCTGTGCCCGAAGAACCTGTCGGCCCACTGTGCTTCTTCGGTTGAACACGCGATGTCCGCGAAATCGACGAGAACGACGCACGCCGCCATTTTGGGCAGCACGCAGCCGGAAGTGACGAGCCTGTACTCGTCGGACCGGCTCTGCGCGGGCGGGACGGTCGGCTTTTTTTCCGGTGCCGACGGTCTTTCGCAGCCTGCCGTTAACAGGACGAGGCACAGCGCGAGGATCAGGGCGAGTGTTCTTTTCATGGCCAACTTCCTAAAATATTTTTTCTGTCCGACGTATGATTAATACGCAGAAAACGGGCGCGCCAAACATCCATTTTCCCCGTTATCCGATGCGCACGCCCCGGTTGGCGCGGAACAGGTACACCCACTGCTCCTTCACCGGCATATCCGTGAGCGTTTTGAGCGCGTGCGCATAGAAACCGAGCTGGCCGGCGTGCCTTTTCGCCGCGAGTTCAAGCGGCTCCCCGGCCACGCGGTCCGTCTTGAAGTCGACCAGCACCCACGCGCCGTCCTCCTCGAAACAGGCGTCCATCACGCCCTGCACCAGCACGGTCTCGCCGGGCGGCGCGCCGTCGATCGCTTCTTTTGCGCCGATTCGCAGCGTGAACGGCCATTCGCGCCGCAACGTAGCGGCCCGTTTCATGCGCGTCCCCAGCTCCCCCGAAGCGAAAGCGGCCACCGCGCCCGCGTCCACCATTCCGGCCTGTTCTTCGCTCAGGAGCCCAAGCGCCACCATGCCCTCGATCTGGTGCAGAACGCTCTCCTCACCGCGCACGGCCCGCAGGTTGACGTGCTGCATCACGACGTGCATGGCCGTTCCTTCCTCGGCCGCCCGCGTCGGCGCGGCGCCCCGTACCGGCCGGGCGGCGGGCGCCTTCGGCGCCACGGGATGCAGCCTGCTCACCGGGAGCTTGGCGGGGACGCGCGCGGGCGGGTCGAGGCGGTAAAACTCCATCGACGCCCGGACGCGTTCGAGGACGTCCGGGCGGACGGGCTCCGTAAGCGCCTGCCGCCACCCGGCCGGGCCGGCCTCGTCCGCGGGCGATGCCGGCGCAGGTTGCACCGCCCTGACCGTGAGCGACGTGCGCCCGACGGTCATGGACAGCGTCTCGCCGGGCCGAAGAGCAAAATCTCCGAGCGCGCCCCGGCGCTGCAGGGCGCAGCACACGAAATCGAGCGGGCATACGGCGCCGAAAACGGCGGCGTCGCCGGGGTTCGCCAGCGCCGTCAGGCGGTTTTCGAGGCCTGTGGCGGTGCCCGTCATGATGAGAACGTCCTTTGCGCGCGTCATCCCGACGTAGAGGATGCGCATCTCCTCGCTGAGGGCTTCCCGGGCCTGCGCGTGGGCGATGGCCGCGCGCACCGGATTGGCCCGGCGCGTTTTCAGCACGGGGTCGAAGGTCCTAACCCCCAGCCCCAGCCTGTCGTGGAAGACGACGTCCTGCGCCTTGTCCCGGACGTTGAACCTGTTGCCCATGCCTGACAGCACCACGACGGGGAACTCCAGCCCCTTGCTCCTGTGCACGGTCATGATGCGCACGACGTCGTCGTTCTCGCCCAGCGCGTGCGCGGAATCGCCCCTGCCGCCCGACGCGCGCACGTGGTCGAGGAAACCTAAAAACCCGCTCAGCCCTTCCCCGGTGGCGGCGAAGTCCTGCGCGTGGCTCAAAAGCATCTCGAGGTTCTTGCGGCGCACGTTCCCGCCGGGCAGGGCGGTCACGGCGTCGAGGATACCGGTCCTGTCCAGCAGGTCTTCGATCAGTTCGTCGACCGTATGCACGCACGCGTTGAACGTCCATTCCTCCAGCTTTTGGAAAAACCCGGCCAGGTCCCGCGCCGTATAGTCGCCCTCCTCCGACGCGTACCTTCGCGCCGCCTCGTGGAAAGGCAGGCCGGGGAAGCTTTTTCGCACATCGAGGAGCTGCTCCAAGCGCAGGTCGCACACGGGGCCGAGCAGCACGCTCAGGAGCGGCAGGTCCTGGAGCGGGTTGTCGATCAGGCGCAGCAGGTTGAGGAACAGTTCGACCTCCACCGTCTCGATGTGCGCCTCGGAAGCCTGGGCGTAGCAGGGGATCCCCGCTTCCGCGAACACCTTGGCGAACACCTGCGCGTTGGTCTGCGCGCTGCGCATCAGCACCACCATGTCGCGCCAGCGGTAGGAGCCTCCCGCCTTGAGGGCGATGAGCCTGTTTGCGGCTGCCCTGGCCTCGCGCTCGGCGTTGGACACCTTGGCGACGGGGTCCGCCGGGTCGGCGGGATCGGCGTTGCACACTACGAGGAGTTCGCAGGCGCCGTCGACGTCGCGCCATCCGGTCAGGCGCTCGTTCTCGCCGTAGTCCACGCCGCCCGCCTCGCGCGTCATGATCGGCCCGAACACGGCGTTGACCGTTTCGACCACGGCCCTGCCGCTCCTGTAGTTCCTGTTCAGGTCGATGCGCCTGCCGCCGCGCCCCCGCCCG
The DNA here is from genome assembly GCA_002329665.1 of Christensenella sp. UBA1431. Classification (GTDB taxonomy): domain Bacteria; phylum Bacillota; class Clostridia; order Christensenellales; family UBA1431; genus UBA1431. Next base: position 14,270 of record DCTV01000076.1, on the reverse strand, counting down.
TACTCCCCGTAACGCCGCATGAACAGGTCGGGCTGCGCCTGCCGGAAACGGTAGATGCTCTGCTTCACGTCGCCCACGGCGAAGAAGTTGTCCTCCCGGCAGACGCAAGAGAGCACGGCTTCCTGCAAAAAGCTGGTGTCCTGGTACTCGTCGATGAACACGTGGTCGTAACGCGCGCGGTATTCCGCGGCTATGGCGGGATCGAGCAGCGCACGGTAGGCCATCCGCTCCATGTCCGCGTAATCGATCACGTTCTTTGCCCGCTTCATCTCCGAAAACACCGCGTCGAACGCTTCCGCGAGGTCGAAGAGGGCCGCCGCCTGCGCGCGGCAGAGCGGAAGGTCCGCATACGACGCGGGGACGTCCCTAAGCCACGGCTCGTCGAGTATCTCCCGGATCCTTTTCTTCGCGGCTTCGCGCAGCGCGAGCGCACGCGCACGTCTTTCCTGCGGTTCCTGCCTTTCCTGCGGCAGCCTCGGGAGGGAATACGCCTTCGCGGCGGCGGCGAACGCCTCCGGCGATTCTTTTGATGCCTCGATCAGCCCGCCGGCCGCTTCCGCCTCCAGCAGCAGGTGCGCCCTCGTCGCGGGGAATCCGTCCCCGCAGATGCTCGCCGCCTCCAACAGGCTGCTTTGGCACATCCCAAGACACTCCCCTATGTCCTCGAGCATCCTGCAAACCATCGGGAGGCCGCCAACCGCCCCGGCGTCGTACTTAGCGAGAGACAGGGTTTTATAAGCCTCGCGGTCGGGGAGGGCGGAAAGCTGGCGGTGGAGCGCGAGCACGCAGTTTTGGAGCGCGGCGTCGTCCTTGCGGCCGTACGCCTCCAGTAGCAGCCGGAACCCGTCGTCGGGCGCGGCATATTTCTCCGTAAAGACCGCGTCCAGCGCCTCGGCCGCGATCACCCCCGCCTCGGCTTCGCTCGCCGTCCGAAACGACGGGTCGAGGCCCACGGCCTGGAAATGGCGGCGGAGCACGCCCAGGCAGAACGCGTGGATCGTGCTGATGTCCGCGCGCTCGGCGGCTGCCGACTGCCTGTAGAGCCTTTCCTTTTCCGCGTCCCCGCCGTTTTTTGCGAGCCCGGCGAGTTCGGAGACGATGCGTTCGCGCATGTCGGCGACCGCCGCGTTGGTGAAGGTGACCACCAGCATGTTCGAGATGTCCGCGCCTTCTTTGACGAGCGCGGCGATGCGCCCGGCCAGCACCGACGTCTTGCCCGACCCCGCCGCCGCCGAGAGCAGCAGGTTGGTCCCGCGCGCACCCTCAACGGCCTCGCGCTGACTGTCCGACCATTCCCTCGCCATCGCTCAGCCCTCCTCTCCCGCCAGCCGCGCGAAGAACTCGTCCTTCGTCATCGTCGCGACCCGGCGCGGCCTTGCCCCCGGGAAAGCCTCGTCGAACCGGCATACGGACCTGTACTCGCACAGGCCGCAGTGCTTTTCGTTTCTTATCTGCACAGGCCGCGGCGCTATGACGCCCTCTTTCAGGTCCGAGACGATCCGCGCCGNNTCGCGCCGCCATCTTGGCGGCGCGCCCGATTAAAAGGCGCATGCCCGCCGCGTCCAGCGCGTCGCCGGATTTGACGAGCGCGCCGTCTCTTTTGCGCCTTGCCGGGATATGGGCCGCGCTCGCCCCCGGCAGGAGCGTACGGTCCATGCTGGTGAGTATGTCCATGTCCGCATGCACCTTCCCTTTTAATCGCAGCGCTCTTTTGATCTCGGCGTTCGCCCCGGCTTCATCGCGCGCCTGCGACTCTGGCACCGGGACGTCCAGGGTAAAGAACATCATGCCGCCGATCTCCACGTCCTCGCCCCTCTTCGCCCCGTTTTGTAAAAGCGCGTGCGCGTAGAGCGGGAGCTGGAGGCTCAGGCCGTGGTAGACCTCGTGATAGTCAAGGCGTCTGCCGGACGACTTGTAGTCGACCAGCCTGAGTACCGTTTTGCCGCCGCACCGCAGGACGTCCACGCGGTCGATCCGCCCGATGAGCGGCACGCGCGCGCCCGCCGCCTCGATGCAGGCGCCCTCCGGTAGCTCGAGTTCCACGTCCTCTAAAACGAAGTCGCTCGCGCGGAGCTGTTCTACCAGCAGCCACGCGCAAAAACGCACGGTCCGGCCCAGCCGCCCGGCCCAGTACCGGGGCTTTGCGTCGCCTTCCGGCAGGGAGCCGACCGCGCGCTCGGTGACCTGCCGCAAAACATCGCCGATCGCCGCCTCGATCTCTGCGTCGGCCAGCGCCGCGACGTCCTTCCCGGATCGCATCAGCCGCCTTGCGAACAGCTCCATCGCCTCGTGCGCGAACGCGCCGGCGTGCAGCGGCGTCCATTCGGGCCGTTCGCGCTCGACGGGCGCGAGGACGTAGCGCACGAAATATTTGAACGGGCAGGCGGCGTACGTTTCCAGCCGCGAAACACTGACCCGCCGGGGCAGCGGCGTTTTGCCCGAAGGCAGGCGCGGCGGCGGCAGCGCGCGATCAGCGGCGCCTGCGAGCCTTTCCACACGGTCCTTCCAGTTTGGGTCGGCCATAAGGAGCCGAAACGCCGCGCGCCATTCTTCGTTAAGCGGGCTCCCTTTCCCCATCCTTAGAGCGAGGCCGGATACCGCCGAGCGCGTGTTGGTGATGCCGGCCTCCTCCGTATCCAGGCTGGACCCGGACACCTTCGCTTCGGGGAACATCGCGAGCAGCTTCTTGAAAAGGAGCGCGTCCTGCAGCGCCGCGCCGCGCCTGTCCTCGGCGGCCGTGCTCACGTGCAGGAGCGTGTCCGGCGCGCCGACCGCCTTGAAGACCCGAAGCTGCGCGATCGCCCACAGGAGCCCCGCGTCCGGGCCGGTCTTCATGCCGCATTTAAGGAGGGCGTCCTTCTCCGGATCGCCGAGCAGGGGGCTCTGCTCGGGCAGCGGCGGGAACGCGCCGTCCGCGCACCCGGTCACGAACAGCGCGCGAAGCGCAGGCAGCCGCGTGCGCTCCCACGTCCCGACCAGCGCTTCGTCGGAGCCGGTGGGGATGATGCCAGTGTCTTCCTGCCGCAGGGCGCTCTGCAGCATCCGGACGAATTCGCCGCGCGCCGCCGCGACGTCCCCCATCAGCGCGACAGCCTGCTCCAGCACCGCCCTGAGCGTGTCCTCCGCTTGCGCGCTGGCCTCCAGCGCCGCCGCGTCGCCGGCCAGTTCGAGCCGCGCGTGCACGGCCTCCAGCGCCTCTTTTGCGCCCGTATGCTCCAGGTACGCGAGCACGGCCCGCGCCTGCGCAAGGACCCTGCGGTCCTTTTTGACCGACTGCTCTAACTCGAGAAGGGGACCCATCAGCTTCAATCTGAGAGGCTCGGCCGCGGCGGCCTCTTCTTCGGAGCCGCGTTGGAAGGGACGGCGATACGCGTTCCCTCTGACGCCGTGCGCGATCATGTAGTTTTCCAGCGCGTGGGCTTCTTCGAGGGTGACGCCCGCGAGGCCGGTCTTCATCAGCGCGGCCATGTCCTTCTGCGGGTAGTTGGCCTCCGCCGCCCGCAGCGCGTGCACGACGAGACGCACCAGCGGATGCCCCGAAAGCGGCCGTTTCTCGTCGATGAAGCACGGGATGTTGTAGTTTCTGAACACGCGCCTGAACACCGGCCCGTCCGAAGCGAGGTCGGGCACGATCACGGCCATGTCCCGCCAGGCGCAGCTATTCTCCCGGTGCAGGCGTACCATGCGCGCCGCGACGGCGTCGGCCTCCTGCTCCTTCCCGGCCGCCCGCGCGATCTCGAGCCCGCGCATGTCGCCCGCATACGGACGTGCGCCCGGCGCGAACAGGTTCCGCTCCAGATGCGCGAGCGCAGCCGGGCGCCGGAGCGTTTTTCCGGGGCGGATCGTCTCGATCCCGCAGCCGATGTCGCGCGCCTGGGCCAAGACGGCGTCGAGCGCGAGCGCCTCGCTTTCGAAGATCCACGCGTCCGCTTCGCGGCCTGCGGGCATGCAGAACGTGATGTCGACTCCTTTGCAGGTGACGAGCAGCTGCCTTATAACCAGGGTCCATTTGAGCGACAGCGACTCGAATCCGTCTATGAACACCCGGGCCTCCCGGAACAGGGCGGTCTGCGGGAGCTTTTGCGCGAGCAGGTCCAGCAGGTCCTCGCCGTCGCTGAACTGGCCGCGCATGGCCTGCTCCACCTTCTCGTAGACCGACAGTATCCCAGTCAGGCGCTCGCTTTTTCCGTGGCCGGCGGCCCCGGCGGCCTGCCGCAGCATTTCGGGGGTGACGCCGTAGGCCTTGAGTTCCGATATCGTATTGGTCAGTTCGGTTGAAAAACCGGGCCGGTCGGCCGAACGCGCGCAGAACGCGTTTTCTTTCCCCAGTTCGAAGAGCGCGCGGCGCACCAGCATCGCGCGGCCCTTGGCGTCGATCACCGGCCTTTTCGGCCCGCCCGAGAGCGAGAACACGCGGTGCGCCAGCCTGGAAAAACTGAGCACCTCGATGCCCAGGAGCCCGTCAAGACCCAGGGCGCCGATGATGTCGCGCTCGGCTTGGAGCGTGTACTGTTCGGGTACGATCATGAAGCACGGGCCGCCGTCGTCGTGGGCCCGCCCCAGCCTCTCGCAAAGCAGGCGGCGGTTTTCCGCGGGCGCCCGTCCGAGTATGCACGTTAGCATGGTTCCTCCTTATGCGTCCTTCGTTTCCGTTGTATCGGGGGTTCTGTCCCGAAACCCCGCCGAAGACTGTACACGTTTCATTATACTTTAATAGCATCGTCAAAAAAAGCGCCCGTTACGGCGCAAAATGAAGGGACGGCGCGCTTTGGCAGGGAT
>DCTV01000076.1:9280-9415 GCA_002329665.1 Christensenella sp. UBA1431 | reverse complement strand
GGCCAGGTACTGGCATAGCGTGGATTTCAGGTTCAGGCGGTCGCCCTCCGACGTTACGAGCTCGACGCTGCCCTTGCACCTTGATACCCTGTCGAAGAATTTGGACGGGTTCTTTATGTTCGTGATCTTCAAGCA
>DCTV01000076.1:0-9203 GCA_002329665.1 Christensenella sp. UBA1431 | reverse complement strand
GCCGACGGTATCGCCGACAACGGCGGCATCGTGCGCCGGGGAACCCTTGCCGTGGCCTTCGATCGCACCGGTTTCGATGTACTTCTTCGCGTTGTCCCACGCGCCGCCCGCGTTGGCCATCATCACCGCCATCAGCACGCCCGTGACCGTCGCGCCGACCAGCAGCCCCGCTATGGCCTGCGGCCCGAGCACGATCCCGGTGAGGATGGGCGCCACGATGGCCAGCAGGCCGGGGACGACCATTTCCCGGAGGGCGGCCGACGTGGAAATATCGACGCAGCGCGTATAGTCGGGGGTCGCGAGGCCCTCCATGAGCCCCTTCGTCTCCCGGAACTGCCTGCGCACCTCCTCGATCATCTTGTTGGCCGCGCGGCTCACCGCGTTGATGGTCAGCGCGCTGAACCAGAACGCGAGCATGCCGCCCACCAGCACGCCTATCATCACGTTGGGGACGAGGATGTCGACTGTGTCCAGGCCCGCCGTGCTCGCGTAGGACGTGAACAGGGCCAGCGCCGTGAGCGCGGCCGAGCCTATGGAAAAACCCTTGGCGATGGCCGCGGTCGTGTTCCCTACCGAATCGAGGTGGTCGGTCACCTTGCGCACTTCGGGCGGAAGGTTGGACATCTCGGCGATGCCGCCCGCGTTGTCGGCGATCGGACCGTACGCGTCCACCGCCACCGTGAGGCCTACCGTGGAGAGCATGCCCACCGCCGCCAGCGCCACGCCGAAGAGGCCGCCGGTGGAAAAAGCGAGGTACAGCGCGCCCGCGATGATGAGGATCGGGATCACCGTCGACATGAGGCCGACCGAGAATCCGCTCAATATCGTGGTCGCAGCCCCCGTCTCGGACTGCTCGCTGATCGTCCTGACCGGTTTGTGCTCGCTGGACGTATAGTATTCCGTCACCTGGCCGATCACCATGCCCGCCACGACGCCGCCGACGACAGGCCAGAAATAATCCAGGCTGTTGAATATCAGATGCGAGAATACCCCCGCCGCCGCGACCGCCAGGGCTGAGGACAGGTAGGTCCCGATGCGCAGCGTGGCGTGCGCCCCTTTCTTCGACTTCAGCGAGCGTACCGTCAGCACCGCGACAAGCGAGGCGACGATGCCGGCGGCCACCACCAGCAGCGTATAGACCGCGCCGTTTGCGGACGCCGCCAACACGCCCAGCAGCAGGGCGGAAAGGATCGCGCCCACGTAGGACTCGAACAGGTCCGCGCCCATGCCGGCGACGTCCCCTACGTTGTCGCCCACGTTGTCGGCTATGACGGCGGGGTTCCGCGGGTCGTCCTCGGGGATGCCCGCCTCCACCTTGCCCACCAGGTCCGCGCCCACGTCCGCCGCTTTCGTGTAGATGCCGCCGCCCACCCTGCAGAACAGGGCGATGGAACTCGCGCCCAGGCTGAAGCCCGTTATGATGTTCGCGTCGCCGAATACGAGGTACAGCACCGCGAGGCCGAGCGCGCCCAGGCCCACGACGCTCAGGCCAAGGAGCGACCCGCCCGTGAACGCCACGCTCAGCGCCTCCTGCATGCTCCGCTGCGCCGCCGCCGCCGTGCGCACGTTCGCCTTGGTCGCTCCCATCATCCCTATGTGACCTGCCGCGACCGAGAAGCACCCGCCCAGCAGGAAGCATATGGCAGTATTGAGGCCCAGACCCGGAAGGAAGGTCAGCACCCCGAACATCACGGCCGCAAAAACCGCCAGCACTTTATACTGGCGTTTGAGGTAAGCCATGGCTCCATCGTGGATATACCCCGAAATTTCTACCATGCGCTTGTTTTCAACCTTTAGCTTTCGGATAGCAAGGTAGAATACGAGAACCACCAACAGCGTTACGGCCGCTACCGCTATGAGAATGTAGCTTACCGTTTGAATGTCCATAAAACCACTCCACCTATAAATAACTTAGAACATCCGCATAAAATAAACCAAACGGGCGGTCTGTTCCATGATTCGCAATTTTGGCGTTGCGTATTCGGTTTTGCCGGTAGCTCGTAAACTGACGTCGTATGCAAAAACATGATGTATGAAGTTTTATGTCTGGAACTCTCTAAACTGTCTCGCAATCGTTTGACATTATAACCCTCTGGTTCCAAGGTGTCAAGTAAAAACGGGCGTTCGGGGGCAAGGATTTTCCCCGCGCTTCGGGCGTAAACGCGCGATTGCCAAGGACCGGTAACTTGTGAAAAAGATGCATACCGGACGGCTTATACATTCGGTTCGCCCCGCGAACCCCCCTTGAAATATTTTATTTATGGAGCTTATTCTGGCGTTGCTAAGCGGCGCCGGCGCTTAGCGGCACAGCGCGATCGGTGACAGCGGGTCGGCCGCGATAACAGGATGGATAACGGTCGGCTTTCGAATCCTGTTCGGACTGTCATGGAGCCTCAGGAATCGGGGGACGCTTCCGTTAAGAGGGTTATGTTCAAACGAGCCCGGAAGCCTGCGCGTATCGGCGTCCCTTCCCCCCGTTATGGTTTCGCGTTAAATTCTGCGATGCGCCGTTTCATCGGGTTTGAAAATTGAGGCGTTAACCGCCGCCGTAAGTTTTTACAAAACCGTGCTAAAATTGACAATACCATGAAAAAACTATATAATTTTTTTGATATGCGCACGGGGTTTCGGGCGGCAAGCGCTTTATCCGCCGGGTTTGGAGAATGATGACGCAGACCGATTTGAAAATGCCGCAATTTACAAAACCGCGCTTTGGAATATATTTCCCAGTCCTTAAGCGTCTGGTCGATATCTGCGTTTCTTTTCTCGGCTTGGTCCTGTTGGTGATACTTCTCCCCTTCATAGCGATTGCCATCAAGAGGGACACTCCGGGCCCCGTCATATTCAGCCAGTCGCGTATCGGCAAGAACATGCGGCCTTTCAAGATGTACAAGTTCCGGACCATGCTCAAGGACGCCGAGGCCATGATCGACCAGCTCCCGCCGGACGATTCCTCCCCCTTCCTGCAGCGCGAGAACGACCCGCGCGTCACCCGGGTCGGCGCGTTTTTGCGCCGCTTTAGCCTGGACGAGCTTCCGCAGTTTTGGAACATCATCCGGGGGGAAATGAGCTTTATCGGGCCGCGACCTTTTGTCGAGACCGAGATCGGGCAGCTCCGCCCCGAACACCTGCGGCGCCTGCTGATACGGCCCGGGCTGACCGGCTATGCACAGATAAACGGCAGGAACGACCTCTCCCTCAACGGCCGCATGGAAAAAGATCTCCACTATGTTGACCATATTACGATGTGGCTCGACATAAAGATATTCGTGAAAACCATCTGGGTAACTTACACCAGAAAAGGCGCATATTAATATAGATGCTCTTCACAATCTCATATGGAAAGCAGGTAGTCCTTATGAAAAGGTTCTTCCCCCTCCTTGTCTTTGTGTTGCTCATACCCGCTTTGCTGCTCGGGTGCGCACCCCAGCCCGAGCCCAGCCCCTCTCCCTTAGCAACGCCCGCCCCCACGCCGACGCCCGGCCCGGTTTCCTATACGACAGGGCTGCCCGGCAACGATGCCTACCTCCCCGTGATCGTTTCCATCGACAACGTTTTGGCGGCAAGGCCGCAGTCGGGGATACAGGACGCGGACATCGTGTACGAAGTGGAAGCGGAAGGCCGTATCCCGCGCCTGATCGCGGTCTTCAACGACAAGCTCCCCGAGAAGGTAGGGCCCGTGCGCAGCGCGCGCGTCTATTTCCTCGACATCGTCAAGGAGTACGACGGCCTCTTCGTGCACATCGGCGGCCCGCAGGGGAGGAACAACGCGTCCAACGTGTACGTCAAGTTCCGTTCCCTGGGCATTAAGCACATAGACGCCGACAGAGAATACACGTGGCGGGATTATTCGAGAAAAGCCCCGCACAACTGCTATACCGACGTCGGGAAAGACCGGGAAGTCTACGACTACGAACCCGCCCCGCACGCCTTCCTTTATTCCGAAAAAGGGCTGGGCGAGGACGCCGTCAGCGGCCTGAAGCTCACCGTCCCCTACAACGGCGCGGAGAACAAGACCATATACACCTACGACGAAGAGCTGGGCGCATACCTGCGCTCCAACGGCACCCGGCCGTTCATCGACGCCAACACCGGCGAGCAGGTGCAGGTCAAGAACGTGGTCTTGCAGTTCGCGAACCACAGCATGATCGACGAGAAACACATCAACATCGGCCTGATCGGCTCGGGCGAGGCGTGGATCCTCAGCGGCGGCAAGTGCGTCAAGGGAACGTGGGCGCGCGAGAGCGCCGGTTCGCCCACCGTGTTCTTCGATGCGGACGGCAAGAAGGTCCCGCTGCAACCGGGCAACACCTGGATCAACGTCGCGCGTCCGAATCTCGGCGTGACCGTCGAATAAAGCGGCTTTATCCGGCGCATGTCTGCGCCGGTTCTTCCTCTTGTGCGAACTACCGCTACGGCGGCATTATTGGTGCATTTTTCGTTGTTTCCGGTACAGCAATTCCCCATTAATCGTAAACCCCCGGCACAGCCGGGGGTTTCTGGCCGTCGACAAATCCCTTCGAGGCTTGTCGACGGTTTCCTTTGTGGTTTAATGCCGCTCCATGTGGCATTTTTCTGCCTCCGGGGCCCCCTCAAAGCGGAGCTTTGTGGGGAAGTGAAGGAACAACCGGGGTCCCCTCGCGGCTTGCCGCTTGGGGTGGAGCGCAGCGAGCGAGCCTTTGCGCTCCGCGCGAAGATGAGCGGTGCAAATTTTGCTCCGGCGAGTCGTCAGATCGGATTGGAAGTGGGGGATTATCCCCCACACCCCCTGCATTTAAGCTTTTTTGAAACCCGCGGCACAGCCGGGAGTTTTTCGATGACAACGAGATGCCATGCGGCTACTCTTCCCTGATCCTGTAGGGTTCGACGCTGCGGGTAAAATGCGGGCTGTAAAACGGGTCATCGACGGCGTCCGCCGGTCCCTGTACGGGGAGCGCCGTCACGCCGTGCCAAACGCATTGGGCGTGCGGCGTGTAATAGACGCGTCTGCCCGATCTGCGTACCGCCGCAAAGAGCGCCACGTCGCCCGGGTCGTCGCCCTCCGTTTCGCGAAGGGCATAAAGCAGCGTCCTTTTCCCGACCATCACGCACGCAGCGGAAACCGCCGCAGTCTCGCGCGCGCAGAGGACGCGCGCCATGTACCCCGGGTCGTCCGCGGGGCGCCTGTCCCCCACGTACCCGCTTTCGCCTATGAACCCCGGCACGACGCCCGCGTGCAGCAGGGCCCCGTTCGGGTAGCGCAGAAGGCACCCCACCGCGCCCGCGTCCTCCCGCTGACCAAGCTCGTACAGCGCGCCGATCCAGCCTTCGGAAACCGGCGCGACGCCGGCTTCCATCAGCACGAGCACGTTCCCCTTCGCCGCTTCGGCCCCTGCGTAAAGCACGGCTTTGCGGCCCCGGCCCGCGCATTCCACGAAGCGCGCGCGCCCGTCGCCGGCGGGCAGGCCTGTCCGGCGTGAAAGCACGACGATCTCGTAATCGTCCCAGCCTGCGGCGCGCGCGGCGGCCTCCGCGCTCAGGCGCGTCAGGTCTCCGTCCTCACCGCCAATTATGACCACGGAAACGAAAGGCCGGTGCCTGATCTCATAACGCACGCGCAGGATGCCGTAGCGCCCGTCTGTTTCCACCCGCGCGGGGACACCGGCGCGCGCGCAGTGCTCGCCGACCGCCCTTCGCCTCGCTTCGGCCGCATAGTCCTTCGCGCCAGCATGCAGGGCCGTTGATTTCGCGTGGCTCCGCCAGTGGTAGAGCACTTTGGGGATGTGCACGATCTTATTAGCCTTTTCGCTGAGCCTGAGGATCAGGTCGTGGTCCTGGCTCCCGTCGAAACCCTCGCGGAAACCGCCGACCGCCTCCACCAGCGCGCGCCTGGCCACGAGGAGGTGCGCGACATAGTTGCACGAGCGCAGAAGCTCGGCGTCCCAGTCCGGTTTGAAGTGGGGCATGAACCGCCTCTTCCCGTCGGCCGTGAGCTTGTCCTCGTCCGAATACAGCATGTCGGGGTCGTGCCCGGCGATCGCGCGGGCCGCCTCGGAAAGGGCGAAGGGCGCGAGGACGTCGTCGTGGTCCAGCAGCGCGACGTATTCGCCTTCGGCCAGGGCCAGCGCCGCGTTGCTGTTGCCCGCGATGCCCCGGTTTTCGGGGAGGAACGCGACGCGTACGCGCGCGTCGGACCGCCCGGCTTCCTCGAGGACCCTTCGCACGTGGGGCGAACGGCTGCCGCCGTCGGCGATGCAGAGCTGCCAGTTCCCGTGGCTCTGCGCGCGCACGGACCCGATCATCTCCCGGAGCATGGCCTCGCCGGTCTCGTACACCGGCACCACGACCGAGATGCGCACGGACCCTTCCGCGCCCACCGGCGCCGCTTCGCCTTCCACGTACCGCATCCAGCTGATATACGCCCGGTCGGGGTCGTAGACTTCCGGGCACCCCTGGTCAATGAGCGTCTGCAGCGCCGCGCGCGGGTCTTTCGAATACGCTTTGCGGGCTTTGTTTAAAGGAACGCCCTGCATCTCGGCGTACGCATTTATTGCGTCGCGCTTCAGCCTCCGCGGGGCGGGGCGCGTCACCGAAAAAGCGGTCAGAATAAAATCGCCCGTTCCTTCCCCGGGGTCCAGGCGGAGCTGCGACGCCCTTTTTTCGAGGCGGAGGTAGCAATGCCCGCTTTTGGCTTCCGCGCCCAGCGCGCCGACGGTATAGAAACCGTTTTCCGTAAAGCCTTCGCCCGTATCGTAGTAGAGCCGCAGCGGCAGGATGAAGTCCGCGTCCCCCGCCCAGTCCACGCGCAGGATGCCCGGCTCGTACCCGCGCCCGATGTAAAACTGCGGGTCGGGGCCCGTCGCGCGGTACCGGCCATGGCCCAGCGCCTCGATGCGCGCCGCCGGCCGAAGGAGCGCCCCGCCGTNNCTTTTCCGCCGCCGGCCGGTTTCGGCCATGGCCAGCCTCCAGCGATTTCGCCCCTTCCTGCTGCGCTTTCAGCGCCCGTTCGAGCTCGTCCGCTTCCGGCCGCCGCACGTCCGCCGCGATACCGACCGCGAAGACGGCGTCGTCGGGCGCATTAAACAGCAGTTGCGGGTCCCTGGTCGCGAAGACGTACGCGTCCCCTTCCTTCAGCGCGGCGTTCCCGCCGACGCACCGCAGGCGGACGCGCCCGCCGTCGGTTTCTGCCCAGGCCTCGCGGATCACGGCGGCGCAGCACGCGCCCTCGCAGGGGTCGAACCTGAGGCCCCTCACCCGCGTGCCGGGAGGGAGTTCGAACCGGTAAAGGGGTCCTTCGGCGTCTATGCTCCTGTTTTCGCTGTACCCTTCCCCCGTGTCGTAGTAGAGCCTGCCCGCCCCGCCGAAGGGCCGGGACTTGTCGCGCAGGTACTGGGGCGGGACGGGGAGCAGGCGCGGGTCCCCCTGGATGCGCTCGCCCATCCTAATATCCCAGGCTTCGAACGCGGCGGAGGAAGCGGGGCTTACGCCGAGCCTCGCGAGCATTTCGCCCGGAGCCATCACGGGCTCTAATACGTCCCGGTGGTGCAGGTACAGCAGGCGCACGGCGCGGTGGAAGACGTAATCGACGGGCACGGGGCAGTCGCAGAGCCATTCGTAATCGATGGCGGCGAAGCTTCCTTCGGGCGTGCGCACGATGTTCTCGGTCACGAGGTCCACCATCCCCAGCGCGAGGCAGTCGGCCCTGCCCACGCTTTCGCCGAACCACCGGGCAAAGCCGGGGCAGGCGCCGGGGTCGGTTTCGACCCGCGGCTGGGCCCTTACCAGTTCCCGGTAATCGTCCAGGATACGGCAGACGCCGCCCGCGCCGCCCGTTTTTGCCGCTTCCGTAATCAGGCAATCCAGCGCCGCACCTTCGACATAGGGCGTCTCGAACGCGCCGCCCTCCACCGTGCAGGGCGGGACCGTCAGCCCCACGGTCCGCTCGCGCATGCGCCGCGCGTTGTGCGCCATCGCCTCCACGTGGGCAAGGGCCTCGGGCACGGCCGGCACCTTGCGCACCAACCGCGCGCCGTCCCGCTCCACGATCTGCGTGCAGATGCGGTATTCCCTCTTCCTGAGGGTCGAATACTTAACATAGAGGACCCGCATTTACCCGTCACCTCCGCTCGCGACGACGAGGAACCCGTTCGCGTACCCGGGCAGGAGTCCCTGCCGCGCGAGGTCCTGCTGCACCCTGCCCTCGTCGAAGAGCCGGTGCGCGTATTCCCCCATCCCGTAGGGGACGGCGCGCGCGAGCGCGTGCAGGTCCGCCGCGTCCTCGGCGATGATCTCGCTGGGGNNAGTCGGGGAGCGTGAGATAGAACCGCGCCCCGGTAAAACCCGCGCCGGTGAGCAGGGACTGTAGCTCCGCGCGTGAGAACGTACGCACGCCCGCGTCGTCTTTGTACCCTTCCAGCCCGGCGAACGGCACGCCCAGGTGGTCTTCGTTCGCGCCCGCCCAGTATTTGAGCCCGAACCTGTTTTCGATGGCCAAAACCAGCCTGCCCCCCGGCAGGAGCCGCTCGCGCACGCGGCGCAGAAAGCCGGTGTAGGGGTCCGCGCCGCCCGCGCCGAACCTCCCGGCGTATTCGAGCACGCCGACGAGGGTGACGTAGTCGAAGCGTTCTTCCCATTCGATCCCGCAAAAGTCCCCGACGACGATCTCGAGGTTGTCGAATCGGCCGTTACGCGCGAGGTTGATCTCGGCACGCCGGCGCGATAGTTCCACCGCCACCACCCTTTTGACGCGCGCGGCNNAACAGCCCGGTGAGCGCGCCCGGCCCCGCGCCGATCTCGAGCAGCGCGGCATCCTCTTCGAAGGGAAACCAGCCGAGCAGGTTGTGGCGTTCCTCGGAAAGATGGTAGAGCACGGGGAAACGGTCGTCTCCGGCTATGATTCGCTCCGGCGTTTCGCCCGCCCTCAGCCTCGAGAGGAGTTCGTCCTCCACAGGGCCGTCAGTATAGCCTTCCTCTCCCTCGGACCGGCCGTTTGAAGCTAGGTTCAGCTTTGCGCACATGTTCTCCTCCTGCACCCCAAGTGTTCCCAAAGTATGGCGCTTTCACCGTCAGCCGAGCAGGCCCCATTTCTTCCTCAGCGCCCCCATCTGCCCGCTCTGCTCCAGGGCACGCAGCGTTTCCTGCACGCGCTGCATCAGCTCCTCGTTCCCAGGCAGGGCCGCCACGCAGAGTTCCTGCGGCGCGAAACGATCGGCGGACATCGTGTA
>DCTV01000043.1:3746-24469 GCA_002329665.1 Christensenella sp. UBA1431 | reverse complement strand
TGCAAACACTATTGTACTCTATCCTCAGGATTCAGGCGGCAGTTCGGGCGATTCCTGAAAAAGAAGGGGGTGCATATCATTGCCTAATGTTCCGAGTTGCGGTTTACCCGCCGATACTATGCTGGCTTACAAACTCCATGAAATGGTCAACAAATACTTTCGATGCCCTTGATAAAGATTTGTTCTTTTTATAGACAATGCAGATTTCCCACTGCAATGATTCTTGTAAAGGGAGTTCTAATATGTTTCTATAATGCTCAATATTCGTAAAACCATGAAAATTGGGGCAGATCCCCAAATTATCTTGAACAAGCGTGTAGGCATCGGAAGAATGCTGTTCTATACTGGAGAGTACGATTTTAGGTTCAAAGCCGGCTCTACGGCAGGCACGTACATATGCGTACCATGATGCCGAACCGGAGAAAACCAGATTTTGGTTCCGCAAATCTTCCAAGGCTATTTCGGATTTTTGCGCTAGCGGGTGGTTTTTATTTACGAGGATGACTCCGTTTACTTGAAAGAAAGGGATGTAGTCGAACATCTCGTTGTTTATTGGAGAAATGGCAAAACCTAGATCGGATTCTTCCTCCATAATGGCCCTAGTGCATGTTGCCTCGGTATGCTCCTGAAGGATGAGTTCAATATTAGGATATAATTCCTGAAATTTTCTAAATGGCGAGATACCTATGATGGCCATTATACCTAGTTCAAGAGTGATGATCGTGCGCTTATCCTGGCGGTTCCGAGCATCGTTTATTTTATTGAGCATGCAATTATAATCCAATAGTATTGCATTGACATGGCCGATTATGAGTTCGCCAAATTCTGTCAATTTAACACCGAATGGTGTTCTTCTAAACAAAGGCACCTGCAGTTCGGACTCCAATTTTTTAATCGCTTTGCTCAACCCTTGCTGGGTAATAAAAAGGCTATCCGCCGCTGTGGATATTTTCATTTTGTCACACAAACGGGAAAAATACTCCAGCTCTCTTATATTCATTCGGACACCTCCCTTTGCTTTTCATATCAATTCTAACACAGTTGTATCAGATTGCATTATAGTTGTTTTTCCATATTCGGTATTTATTCTATTATAGAATAGAAGACTCACTATGAGGAGGTGCAGTATGATAAAGATACGTGGTTATGAAATCACACCGGAATTCCTGGCTAGCAGAATTGATTTTGCTGTAGTGTTGCAGGATATGGATGCAAAAACGGTTGATGGACACATTGAGACATGTTTAAGGTTGGGAGTAAACACTTTTTGCGTAAACCCCCATTACCTTGAATATGTGCGCGACGGACTGGCTGGGAGTAAAGTTGGGGCGGCGGTAGTCTTGGATTATCCTTTTGGCGCCGGAACAAAAGAAATCAAAATTGCTGCTGCGGAGGATATGGTTCGCAAAGGGGCAAAAAGTCTGGATATGGTTATAGATTTTGCTGCTGTAAAGAATCGAGACTGGAATCGCCTGACACAGGAACTCAAGGATTTGGTAAAGGCAGCGCAAGGAATTGATACAAAACCAATCATAGAATGCCATCTTCTTACCAAAGAGGAGATCGTATCCGTTACCAAGTGTTGTGAGGAGGCCGAAGTCTCATATATCAAGACAGGTTCTGGACGTATGGCTGGACCTGAATGGACCGACATCAAACTCATAAAAGACACGCTCTCTCCTCAAAGCAAAACCAAGATAAAATTTTCCGGGACCGGTCCGTTCTGGACGACGCCCATAGCCCTGGGTGGTTTTGCCGCAGGCGCTGAATTGATAGGAACACGAGCAGGGGACAAAATTATCAGTGAGCTTGCGCTGTATGAAGAAATATTCTCTAAAATCGAATTTGCATGAAGGTAAAACATACTTCTAGCCCTTATTTTTGTGAATTCCGTTCGCTTCAGGTTTTCTATGCTAGAAAAGTATTGCTTGGCAAATTTCACACTTCCTGTATTTCACAGGAAGTCATAAAAGAAAGGGGTTATACAGAATGGCAAACCAGTATGTTGTTGGCGTGGACGTTGGCACAACAGGTACTAAGTCGGTCGTGTTTGACATCGAGGGTAATATCAAGGGGATCGGATATTTTAACACCCCTACCTATTGGCCTAGGCCTGGCTGGAGTGAGCAGAATGCTAACGATGTTGAAGAACTGATGCTGTCTTCCACAAAATTCGCCATCCAGAATTCAGGGGTAGATCCCAAAGACATCATTGGCGTTGGGTTTACCCACATGTGCACAACATGGGTGCCAGTTGACAAAGATGGGAATTATCTACATCCAATCGTGCTGTGGAACGATACGCGCGGCGGCGAGATGTTTGATTTTATCCGTGACTGCTGGGCAAAGAATGGCATTACCGAGAAAGAAGACTTCGACTTCACAGGATATCCTCTCGGCGGTTTGACTACCCTGGCAAAGATCCTTTGGCTTAAGCACAACCACCCTGATATATACGAGAAGACATATAAGTTTTGCGGGATGCAGGCGCTCATGACAAAGGCATATACCGGTGAAGCGTATATTGACGATAAACCGGGCATTGGATATTCGAAGCTCGCAAACTGCAAGACTTTTGAGTTCGATCCGTTCCGAGCCCAAATGTACGACTTGGATCTGGATAAATATCCTGTCCGTGAGGACCCCGGTTTCAAAGCTGGCGTTGTTAGTAAGGAAGCGGCCGAGAAAACCGGCTTGCTGCCGGGAACCCCGGTATTCATAGGCGCGGGGGACCAGCGCTGTGCCGCAGTCGGCGCAGGTGTGGCAAAGGACGGTACGTGCTCGGTGTGTCTGGGCACGGGAGGTGTTATTCACGCCTTTTCTTCAAAACCCAAGGTTCATCCTGAGGGCAGAATCACGCTTTTGGGACACGCAGGGACCGGGAAATGGCAGATCGAAGGTTCGTGCAGTTCCGCTGCCAGCAGTTTCGAGTGGTATAAGGATATCTTCTGTACGCTGGAAGATTCATTCGCGAATGTGGTAAAGGGCAATGTCTTTGTCGAGTTGACCAGGCTGGCTTCGCAGTCGCCGGTCGGTTCGCGTGGCGTAATGTATACAGCATGGTTGGCCAGCGCGGACTGCCCCCGTTTCGACGTCAATGCCAGGGGAACAATTACAGGGCTGACCTTCTCACATACCAAGGCCGATGTTACCCGCGCTATCATGGAAGGCGTATGCTTCGAAATGATGAGTATGATCGAAGCTGCTATGGAGTGTATGGATACTGTTCCCACACTGGCCCGTGCGGTGGGCGGCGGATCAAAGTCCGACTTCTGGAACCAGATCCAGGCCGATGTCTATAATATGCAGATTGAGACGGTACAGTGCGGCGAGTCCACAGCCCTTGCGGCGGCAATGTTTGCAGCCATTGGCGCAGGCGTTTACAAGGATGTTCATGAAGGCATAGATGCAATGGTTAAGGTCAAAAACCACTATGATCCGATTTCGGCCAACGTTGAGGTTTACAAAGAGCTATTTGAGCTATATAAGATGACGTATGAAGATATGAAGACCAGGGTATTCCCTGCCCAGAAAAAATTCCAGGATGCACATTTTGAGTAGCATTACCGAATCTGCCAATCGTTCTCCTTCGCGACATAGGCTGTTATACAGCCTATGTTCGCGAAAAAAACAAATATCTAAAGACGGAGGAACAATCATATGGCGTGGACTATCGATTTATCCGGGCAGGTATCATTGGTTACCGGAGGGGCAACTGGAATTGGCGCGGCTACTTGTCTTGGCTTTGCCGATGCCGGTTCCAATGTTGCTGTAAACTATTATCCCTCCGAACGGGACAGGGCAGCAGCCGCAGAACTGGTCGAGCAACTCACCGGTAAAGGAGTGGAGGCTATAGCGGTTGAAGCCGATATTACCGATGAAGCGGCTGTTAACAAGATGGTTGAAAATATAATAAATAAATGGGGGCGAATAGATAATCTCTTCAACAATGCGGGTATTATCATTAAAGAAGGAAAGATGCACGAGCTTTCGTATAGTACATTTAAAAAAATAATACAAGTCCCCGTTGATGGAACTTTTTTGGTAACGAAAGCTTGCCTCCCCTACATGCTTGAAAGAAAATGCGGGGACATAGTAATGATGGGGTCGGGCACCACGCAAAACGGCGGCGGTGATTCGGTGGCATATCCCGCCGGGAAAGCAGCTGTTGAGGGCATGATGGCGCAAATGGTCAACGAGTATGCCGATCAGGGCATACGAGTTAACACCATACGTCCTATGGTGATTATGACGCCAATCATGCGTGCGCGATATACGGACGAAGCTTATGAGGAGTACTGCAAACATCTTCCGATGCACAGAGGAGGCACAAGCGAAGAGGTTGCCAATTTGGTGGTATACTTATGTGACAGGGAACGATCAGGGTTCATTCTGGGTGCGCGTATTGATATTGACGGTGGTCGCATACATCACGTGCGCTTTCGGTAATAGTTAACCATTTATTTGGAGAGCTTCTGATAAAAAAGTATTGAGGCTTACTGATTAATAATCCAAATATGACCAGTGCATCTAAAAGGAGCACGATATATGGTAAAACATATTGTTCTTGCCAGGGTAAAAAATGAACAGGAAAGAATAAAGTTGCTCGATATGATTATCGAGTTGCCAAACCAAATTCATTATTTATATGACCTGGAAGCGGGCATGGATTTTTACCGCCAAACAAACTCCTATGATCTGGGTTTTATTTGCACATTTAAGAACCGCGAAGATTTTATTCGTTATACTAATCATCCCGCACATGTGAAGCTACGTGATTTCCTGCGATCAATCCGTCAGGAAGGGGCTATGCTTGATTTTGAGTTCTAACCGTGAAGCGAACCTCAAGTCTCATTGCATTAATTTAGAGCATTGCCGCGGACATGTTCGCATTTTAAAAGGAGCTTGCTGGCAACTGTCCGCGGGCCTCCATCTGGTCGAAGGATAAGATGGGGAAGGTCTTTTCCCCGTCTTATCCCAGGCGCTCCGAACACACTCATCAAAATATAAACTAAGGAGGATTATTATGGGGAAATATGAGGAATTGTTCTCTCCTGTGCGCCTTGGCGCGCATATGTTGAAGAACCGTATCATCATGCCGGGAATGGATACAAATTTCTGCAATGCGGATGGCACGGTATCTCCTCAAATGCTAAGCTATTATGGAAAGCGCGCCCGGGGCGGCGTGGGGATGATCATCCTCGAGTATACTTCGGTGGATTATCCGGCAGGACGCGGGTCCCTCATACAGCTCCAGCTGGCCGAGCGTGAAGTGGTGCCCGGGTTTCGCGCGCTCGCCGATCTCGTGCATTCCTGTGACACGAAGCTTTTAGCGCAACTGCACCATGCCGGGACGAGGGCCGTGCAGGTCCCAGGAATCAGGGTTGTTGGCCCCGTCGACGACAAATCAGGGAAAACCCCCATTTATGGCCTGACGGCCGGCGAAATAAAAGGGCTTACCGGCAAATTTGCCATAGCGGCAAAGCATGCGCAGGAAGCAGGGTTGGACGGGGTCGAGGTCCATGCTGGGCATGGATATCTGCTCGGGCAGTTCCTGTCCCCGCTCACCAATACGCGTACCGACGAGTACGGCGGCGATACGTCCGGCAGAACCAGGTTCCTCGTTGAGATCATACGGGCGATCCGGGAAGCCTGCGGTCCTGCCTTCCTCATCAGCGTCCGTCTGGCGGTGAAGGATTGGGATCCCCGTGGCCTGAAGGTAGAAGAAGGGATAGAAATCGCGAAGATTGTTGACCGGGAAAGCGTCGATCTGCTGAATCTGACAACGGGTATTAAATACGGTTACATGAGCGCATCCGAAACGCAGGACAGGCCTGACGGGTTCCGCCTCGATCTTGCGCGCGCCGTCAAACCCCATGTAAAGACCCCGGTTTCCATTGTCGGCAAACTGCGCACGGGAGAGATGTGCAACGATGTCATAAAAAGCAAAACGGCTGATCTGGTTGTAGTTGGCCGTCAGCTGATCTGCGATCCGAACTGGCCCGACAAGCTGCGCGAGGGACGCGAGGACGAAGTACGCAGATGCCTCAACTGTTTGGATGGGTGCTATTCCGCTCTTGGAATAAACAGCGGCATTCGATGCGCCATCAATCCATACGTGGGATACGAGAGCATGTATGACGAGGACAACCTGCCCCGCGTGCATGACCCGAAGCGCGTTGTGGTGATAGGCGGCGGCGTCACAGGAATGCAGGCCGCGGTTACGGCTGCGGAGCGCGGCCATAAAGTGAAACTGATAGAGAAAGATTCCGTGCTCGGCGGACAGATGATCATCGCCAGCGTACCTCCGCACAAGGACATTTTGAAGAGCACGACCGATTATTTCGAGCTGCGTATGCACAAAGAGGGCGTCGAGGTGCGTTTGGGCATGGAAGCGGATGTGGAATCGGTTGCCGCGCTTAAGCCGGATACCGTAATACTCGCTACCGGTTCTGTCCCTGCCGTCCCGCCCATACCGGGCATTGACACTGCGGTGCAGTCCTGGGATATCCTCAGCGGCGATTACACGATGCCCGAGGGGAAGAGGGTCGTGATAATCGGCGGAGGCAATGTCGGCTGTGAAACCGCATTGCATATGCTCGAACACGGCAATTCAATCACTATACTCGAGATGCTCGACACAGTATCGGGCGGTCAGGAAAAAACGCACCGCGCGCGCGACCTGGATATCATGAAAAAGGCCGGCGTCAATATCCAAACGCTTGCAAGGGTGCAAAAAGTGACCGCTGAAGGCGTGGAGTATGTGGACAAAGATGGCCAGACAATACTCGCTCAGGCCGATCTGGTTGTTGTTTCTACGAGCCAGAGACCGGCGGGGGAAGATCTTGCTCAAAAACTCGTAACAAAGGGCATAAACGTGAAACGTGCCGGCGATGCGGTCGCTATGGGCAAGATTCGCGTTAACGTACGAAGCGGATTCCATGCCGGATACGATGCTTAGGTATTCGCTTAATACTACCCATACGAGCTCCTTTACTGCAAAAGTGCCGCCCAGGATGGTGGCGTTTTGCAGTTGAAAAACGTTGAAGCGGCAGCATATGAACAGAGGTGAACAGTTTGATAAGAGCATGCGTTTTCGATTTGGATGGAACATTGATAGATTCTCTGGGGGATTTGGCGGCATCAGGCAATTATGCGCTGAAGCAAAACGGATACCCCGAAAGGTCAATAACAGAATTCCGGTCGTATCTCGGAGACGGCGTTAGGGAGCTGGTAAAATGTTCCATACCTGAAGCTGAAAGAAACGACGGGAACATCTCTAAAGTTATGAGAGAGATGTTGGATTATTATTCCGAACATCTCTTAGACAATACGCGGCTTTACAATGGTGTGGTACCGCTTATCAAAGTACTGCAGACGAAGGATATCCGCCTTTTCATATACACCAACAAATATCATTATCAGGCGGTGGAAATCGTAAGCAGGGTTTTTGGGCAGGATGTTTTTGAAGTGGTAGGCTTAAAGCCGAACGGAGAACGAAAACCGGATACAAAAGCAATATTGGACAGCATACTAAGGCTAGGGCTCGGTACGGAGGAATGCGTATTCATCGGGGACGCGCCGGTCGATATGATTACCGCAAAAAAGGCCGGCATGTATGCGGTGGGTGCGGCCTGGGGCTATCATGCAACGGAGAAGCTTATTAAGGCCGGGGCTGATTTTATGGCGGACACACCTTTGGATGTATTGTCGTTTTTATATCGTTATGTAGTATCAGGAAACGAAAAATAGTTTGGAGTGAAGCATGCAAAAAATTCCATAGAGCTCTTCGGGGCAGGCGAACCTAGAGAACGAAAATTCAGCAACGTCCTTGGTTTTTCAGCCGGATGCAGAGGTGTTCGGTGCAGCCGCGGAGGGCCGGCGTTCCCCCGCCCTCGGATACTATCCCGAGCGCTATATTGGAGTCGGTGACGCGGGTGCCCGCGATCAGGCTTACACCGTGCGCCCGGAACACATCGGGGCACAGGCAGGTAGATGCGCCCATGAGCGCGATCTCGCGCGCGGACGTGCAAAGGGAGAGCACGTGGTCGATGGTTTTGTTGATGAGGGTCGTCCCGGTTACGATAACGACGTCGCACTGGGGGAGGTAGATGTCCTCAGCCCAGTCCGGATAGATGTCTCGTCCGGCAGCGTCCCGGTCGAACACGAAAAGCCTGTCGATGCGGTGGCCGTGCCTGCTGATAAACGGCGCGAAATGCCCCACCATGCCGAGGGTGTCGCCAGGACGTATGTCGACGGCATCCATCGCGTTTTCTTTTGAGAACCCGGTAACGACAGGGGCGAACAGGGCGTTGAGCACGGCGATGCCGACGCTGGACAGCACCGGGTCCGCGGCCATTGCCCAGGTGGCGGCCACCTTCGCTTCGCGGCCGGACAGGCTGCCGGCTTCGTCGAGCACATGGCAGTGCGCGCCCGTGCCCGGGTGCATCGTGTAACTCAGGCCGCATGCGCCGTCCGAAAGCAGAACGGCCGTAGTCCCGAGGCCGATACGCACGTCGGCGACGGTTTTTGCACTTGAGAGCGCGGCAGCGTTGGCAATGAGTTCTTCTACGATCATTTGTATCAGTTCCTTTCACCCTGCCCGAAAATGGGAAATGTAATTGGCCTGTGATAAAAAAATACCTTAAAGCATTGATATTTACAAGCATATGGTATAAATTAATCCTATAAGGCATAGTGCATTCTCCGAGCCTGTCGGGCTTCGCCCATGAGGGGTATGTCGGCAGGCCGATAGGGTCGTTATGGAAACGTGGCGGCCTCCCGGTTTGGAAAGGAGAACCGCCAAACGCGTTTTTACGTTTGTTTCGGTTGCTCTATGTCTTTAATAATTTCATAAGGATTCTTTATTGGCATACAGTTGTCTCCGAGCCTGTCGCGCTTCACCCCTGAGGGACATGCCGGCAGGCGAAAAGGTCAGCGGGGAAACCGGCTGGCTTCCCGGTTCGGGAAGGAGAATGCCCCGCCGCGTCCGACCGCGGTGGGAAACGGCCATATGCCTTTTATTGTTTATCGTCCGGACAACGGATTCGACAAACAACACAAGGAGGGACGAGAGTGTCAACAGACGAGGACATCGGAGCCAGGATAGAGTCGTTTATCGGGGAACTGATCCAAAAAGCAGCTCCATCTTCAAGGGACGAGGTGATGGCCCTAAGGAACTGTTTTTACGCCGCGCTCGAGGGAGTGTTTTCGAATCTCTTAGAAGATAAGGAACCGGAATCCGGCGTCGACCAGATCGTGGCCAACAACGTGGTGATGGAACTGGTGGATTCCGCCACGGGACAGCTCTACAGGCGCCATCTGCAACTCGGGTACGAGGAAAACGACAACGGAATCGTGCTTACAGGCGAAGACATGACCGGACGCTCCAGTAGCATCGTATTCCTGTCTGACGCCTACCTGAAAAAGCTGATGGATATATCCGGTCAGGGGCCCGACGAGCATCATTGCGATTCATAGGCCTGCAAACAAAGGACGCGATCGATCATTGTGGATGCCTGCCCGGCGGGCGTTGCAATAAAAATGCCTGCGGTCTTTGGCGGACCAGGGTCGCTAAAGGCAGTGTGTAAGCAAAAATACCATAAGGAGTGAAGAGAATGCAAAAAAAGGTACTCAACATCAACGGTTCGAGCCGCACGCTCATCGTTGACCCGGAAAGTTCGCTTGCCGACGTGCTGCGAAAACAGCTGTTGCTGACAGGCTGCAAGGTCGGGTGCGGACAAGGCCAGTGCGGCGCATGTACGGTCCTGCTCAACGGCAAGGCCACGCTCTCGTGCGTGACCAAGATGAAGCGCATCGAGGACGGCGACGTGGTCCTGACCATCGAGGGATTGGGCACGCCCGAGAATCTGCATCCGCTGCAACTGGCCTGGATGGGCCATGGCTGCGCGCAGTGCGGGTTCTGCAGCCCCGGCTTCATCATGTCGGCCAAGGCTCTGCTGGACGAGAACGACAGCCCGACACGCGAAGAGGTGCGCGAATGGTTTGCCAAGCACCAGAACGTGTGCCGCTGTTCCGGTTACAAGCCTCTCGTAGACGCCGTGATGGACGCGGCCAAGGTACTGCGCGGCGAGATGCGCAAACAGGACCTGTTGTTCAAGCCTACCGGCAACAAGATTCTGGGCACGGTATACCATCGCCCATCGGCGATAAGGAAAGTCACGGGCACTTGGGACTACGGCGCCGACGTCGCCCTGCAGATGCCGGAGGGGACCCTGCGCCTCGCGCTCGTGCAGGCGGACGTTTCCCACGCCAACATCAAGGGCATCGACGCTTCCGAAGCCGAGAAGATGCCCGGCGTGTACAAGGTCATAACGCATAAGGATGTACCCGGCAAGAACCGGATCACCGGCCTGATCACATTCCCCACCAACAAGGGCGACGGCTGGGACCGCCCGATCCTCTGCGACGAAAAGGTGTTCCAGTTCGGCGATGCGATCGCGATCGTGGCGGCGGACACCGTCGAGAACGCGCAGGCGGCGGCTGCGAAGGTCAAAGTGGACCTCGAGCTCCTGCCCGCCTACATGTCCGCGCCGGCCGCCATGGAGCCCGACGCCATCGAAATCCACCCCGGAGTCCCCAACGAATACTACCAGATCAACTGCATCAAAGGCGGGGAAACGGCGCCCGAGTTCGAAAAGGCGGCCTACACCATCGAGACCGAAACGTACTGCAGCCGTCAGCCGCACCTTACCATCGAGCCGGACTGCGGCCTGGCCTACATGGACGAATCAGGCTGCCTGACCATCCATTCCAAGAGCATCGGCATCCACCTGCACCACGCGATGGTCTGCCCCGGTATCGGCATCGAACCCGAGAAGCTGCGCATCGTGCAGAACCCGGCCGGCGGTACGTTCGGCTATAAGTTCAGCCCGACGATGGAGGCGCTCCTCGGCGTGGCCTGCCTGGCCACCGGCGGCAAGCCCGTTTCGCTGGCCTACAACATGTTCCAGGGCATCACGTACACCGGAAAACGTTCGCCCGGGTTCGTGAAGATCAAGATGGCGGCGGATTCTGACGGCAAGATCACTGCACTGGAAGCCGACGGCATCATCGACCACGGTCCGTATTCGGAATTCGGCGACCTTCTGACCATGCGCCTGATGCAGTTCATCGGCGCCGGGTACGACATCCGGAACGTGCGCATGAAGGGCCACACCGTCGCGACCAACCACGCGTGGGGCAGCGCTTTCCGCGCGTACGGCTCACCGCAGAGCTTCCTCGCCTCGGAGATAGCCGTGGACATGCTGGCCGATAAGATGGGGGTCGACCCGTTTGAACTTCGTTATAAGAACATCTACCGTCCCGGCGCCACGACGCCCAACGGCTGTGAGCCGGACGTGTACTGCCTCGAGAAGATGTTCGACGTGCTGCGCCCGCATTACGAGGAGGCCAAGGAACGCTGCAAGGAACTCTCCACCGACGAGGTCAGGCGCGGCGTAGGCCTTTCGCTGGGCATCTACGGCTGCGGCCTCGACGGCCCCGACTCCTCCGAAGCGTTCGTGGAACTGCAGCCCGACGGCACGGTGCTCGTGGGTGACTCCTGGGAAGACCACGGGCAGGGCGCCGATATCGGAACGCTGACCATGGCCCACGAAGCGCTCAGGCCGCTCGGCCTTAAACCCAACCAGATAAAGCTGGTTATGAACGATACGGGTATTACGCCCAATAGCGGACCAGCCGGCGGCAGCCGCAGCAATGTGATGACAGGCAACGCAATAAAGGTTGGCTGCGAAATGCTTCTAAAGGCTATGCAGAAGCCGGACGGCACCTACCGCACCTACGACGAAATGGCAGCGGAGAACATCCCGCTAAGGTACAACGGCAAATGGGTGGCCTCGGCATGCACAGCCTGCAGCATGGATGACGCGCAGGGCAACCCGTTCTCGGTGTATATGTACGAACTGTTCATGCCCGAAGTGGAAGTCGACATGAAGACCGGCAAGGTCAAGGTCGTCAAATTCCTGACTGTAGCCGATGTCGGCACCATCATCAACAAGTCGGTGGTGGACGGGCAGATCTACGGCGGCATCGCACAGGGCATCGGGCTTGCGCTCACCGAGGACTTCGAAGATTTGAAGAAGCACACCTCGCTGCGCGGCTGCGGCATCCCCACGATCCGCGACGTGCCCGACGACTTTGAGATCATCTACACAGAGACGCCGCGGCCCCTCGGTCCGTTCGGCGCCGCGGGCGTGGGCGAAGCCCCGCTGACCGCGCCGCACCCCGCGATCCTCAACGCGATCTACAACGCGACGGGCGCCAGGGTGACGTCGGTGCCCGCCCTGCCTGAAAAGGTCAAGGCGGCAATCGACGCAATCAAATAACAAAACTACGGCGCAGAGAGCTTACGGCCTGATACGTCTCTGCACTGACGTATCAGGCCTTCTCTCGAAAAACCAGGCGATACTTATGACGAATACAGGACAGAAGGAGGGATTGCTATGGAACAGGACCTCATGCGGGAACTGGAAGCCAAGTGCATACAGGAACAGCCGCCCGAGTGCGTGGCCGCCTGCCCGGTGCATGTGGACGCGCGCAAAATGGCCGCGGCCGTCGCGAAGGGAGATTTTGATGCGGCGCTTGCGGTTTACGCAAAAGCGGTCGCCTTTCCCTCCGTGGTCAGCAGGATCTGCGATGCGCCCTGCCAGACCGCGTGCAAGCGGCGTGAGGCGGGAGACCCTATCCGGATCCGAAATTTGGAACGCGCGTGCGTGGAACACGGGACAAGGCAACAGCGCAGCGTGTTTTTAAGGAAGCGCGACAAAGAAGTCGCCGTGGTGGGCGGAGGTCTAAGCGGGCTTTGTGCCGCAGCGGAACTGGGCAGGAAAGGGTACCAGGTCACGCTGTACGAAAAAAGCGACAGGCCCGGGGGCAGCCTTTTGGCGCTGCCGCCGGAAAAACTCCCGCCCGAACTTCTGGAGACGGACCTGAAAGTGCTCGAACCGCTCCCGGTCACGATACGACTGAACGA
The DNA here is from genome assembly GCA_002329665.1 of Christensenella sp. UBA1431. Lineage (GTDB taxonomy): Bacteria > Bacillota > Clostridia > Christensenellales > UBA1431 > UBA1431. The sequence continues at coordinate 11,475 of DCTV01000043.1, read as the reverse complement.
GCCGGTCGGCCGAGGCGGCGTGCCGTTCAGCGATATTACTGAGCGGTATGACGCCGTATATGTCGCCGCCGGAAGCGCAGAAGGGTTCGAAGAACTCGGGGAAACGGATGAAACCACACTTGCCACCAGGATAGAGAAAGTGTTCGCGGGTGGAAGGATGCGGTTAAAGAATTGCTCGCCGATTGCCGCCGTCGGCGACGGCCGCCGCGCCGCGATATCGATAGACCGGTTCCTGCAGGGAGTGTCCCTCGCGAGTGGGCGGGAGAGAGAAGGCGCGTTCAAGACGGAGCTTTATACCGACACGGAGAGGATCGAGCCGCACGCGGCCGTTTCCCCTTCGGGGCCGGACGGCGCGTACACGAAGGAGGAAGCGCAGAAGGAAGCGCAGCGGTGCATCCAGTGCCAGTGCCTCGAATGCGTGAAGGGCTGCGCGTTCCTCGCGCACTACAAATCGTATCCCAAACGGTACGTGCGCGAAGTGTACAATAACCTTACGATCGTGATGGGGATGCGCCACGGAAACGAGATGATCAACTCGTGCAGCCTCTGCGGGCAGTGCGCCGCGATCTGCCCCAACGGCCTGAACATGGGCGAGGTCTGCCTGCAGGCCCGCAGGGAGATGGTGCGTACCAAAAAGATGCCTCCGTCTGCCCATGACTTTGCGCTGCGGGACCTGGCGCACAGCAACTCGGACGCCTATTTCCTCGCGCGCAACCAGCCGGGGCATGAAAAGAGCAGGTACGTGTTCTTCCCCGGCTGCCAGCTGGGCGCGTCCGCGCCCGGCCTCGTGAAGCGCGCCTACGCGGACCTTTCTTCGCGGCTTGCGGGCGGCGTGGGCCTGATGCTCGGATGCTGCGGCGTGATCGCGGATTGGGCCGGGAGAGAGCGGCTCTTCGAAGAGACCGTCGAGAAACTGACCGGGGCGTGGGCGTCCCTGGGCGAGCCGGAGGTGATTGCCGCCTGCCCTACCTGCTTTACGGTGTTCAAGGCACACTACCCCCGGATGCGGGTGCGCGGGATATGGGACGTCCTGTCCAAAACTGGCCTCCCCGAAAACTTTGTCGACGGGAAAGGGCGCGTGTTGGCCGTACAGGACGCCTGCACCACGCGGCATGCGCCCGACGTACAGGACGGCGTGCGCCGCCTCGCCGAAAAGATGGGATATACGCTTGAGGAACCCAGGTACGCGCGGGAGATCACGCAATGCTGCGGGTACGGCGGGCTCACGGACTACGCGAACCCAAACGTCGGCCGCGAGATGGCGGCGCGCTGCGCCGGGCAGAGCGGGTCGGACTATCTGACCTACTGCATCAACTGCCGCGACAGTATCCTCCGAGAAGACAGCCGCGCGGTGCATCTTCTCGAGCTGGTCTATCCGGCGGATAGCGCTAAGGAGACCGGGGTAGCGGGGTATTCGCTCCGCAGGGAGAACCGCGAAGGGCTCAGGGCACAACTGTTAAGGGAGATATGGGGGGAGGAAGCATTGGAATCCGGTTACGCTGTATCCGTCACGTTGGACGAACAGGTGGAAAAAGACGTGGAAGAGCGCATGATCCTCAAAGAGGACATCGCAAGGGCTGTCGCAGCCGCCGAGGAATCGGGGAACAAGATCCTCGATAAGGCCACGGGGCGGTTCGTCGCATCCCACAAGTCGGGCGCCGTCACTTACTGGGTATGGTACACTCCCGAAAACGGCGGATTCAGGGTGCACAGGGCGTACAGCCACCGCATGGATATAGAGGTGTGAACATGAGCCAGGAAACGTACGACAGCGGCGTCGACCTTTCGGAAGCGGGGGAGATGGTTTGCCACAAATGCGGGATACCGCTTGTTATCGGCACGGTCACGCTCTCCTATCTGGGCAGCAGCTTCCCGGTGAACCTGCCGAAATGCAGCCGGTGCGGCCTCGTCTACATCCCTGAGGAACTCGCGCTGGGGAGGATGTTGCAGGTGGAGAAGTCGCTGGAGGACAAATGAGCGAAATCAGCGTTTGGGAAGCGTGGATGAGCGACGAGATGCACCCCGGCGGCCGAGGCCTCACCCGGCGGATGCTGGAATCAGCCGGGCTTTTACACGGCGCGCGGGTGGCGGACATCGGCTGCGGGACGGGGGCCGGCGTGGCTTTTTTGCGCGCGCAGGGATTCGACGCCTCGGGCGTGGACAGTTCCGCGCTCCTTGCTGGCTGTGCGCGAAAGCGTCACGGGGTGCCGGTGTTCCTCGCAGACGCCCGGTCCCTGCCGTTTGAAGCGCGCTCGATGGACGCGCTGCTTTTCGAATGCAGCCTCAACGCGCTCGACGACCGCGCCACCGTGCTCGGCGAGTGCGCGCGCGTGCTCAGGCGCGGCGGGAAGCTGATGGTGTCCGACGTTTACGACAAGGCGGCGCCGGAACCGGAGCGGGAATGGAAGGACGCGCTCGCCGCGGCGGGCTTTTCCTTGCTGCGCTGGGAGGACTGCTCCGGCGTAATGGAACGCTTCGTTGCGCGCGCGCTCTGGGAACTCGGCGACATCGCGCGATTGAAAGACATCTGCACGAAAGGCGACCTGTCGTGCAGGCCGGGATACTTCATCATGGTTGCTAAATACGATCCGCGTGGAGAGAGGAGCTGACTTTACGATGGACGATTTTCTGATGCGGCTGATGGAGCTTTCATCGCAGGGGTTTTTCTGCTCACAGATCCTGCTGATGCTGCGGCTGGAAGCCGAAGGCAAGCAGAACCCGGACCTTGTCCGCGCGCTGGGCGGGCTGGCGGGCGGACTCGGCTTTTCCGGGAAGACCTGCGGCGCGCTCACCGGCGGCGCCTGCCTGATCGCGTACTATGCGGGCAAGGGCGCGCCCGATGAAAGGGCGGACGACAGGCTCAACGACATGATCGTTTCACTGGTCGAATGGTTCGAAGAGGAAGTCGGCGGGGCATACGGAGGCGAGGATTGTTCCAGTATCCTTCAAGGCGACATGGCCAACCGGAAGAAGCGTTGCCCGAAGATCGTACAGGGCGTATATTTCAAAGCGATGGAGATACTGGCCGATAACGGTTACGACCTTATGTAAGAAGAACGCATAAAGGAGAGACCTATGATTCATCTCTACAGGGACATCATCGAACTGCTTGAAAACGGGATAAGCTTCGTGCTGGCCGTCATCATCAGCGAAAACGGGTCGGCGCCGCGCTCGGCGGGCGCGAAGATGGCCGTTCTCCCCGACGACTCGATACGGGGCACGATCGGAGGGGGCCTGCTCGAGGCCATGGCCATAAAGCGCGCGCGCGAGGTCCTCAAGACCAGGCAGCCGGTCATCTACCCGTTTAATCTTACCGCCAAGGACGCGGCCGATACCGACATGATCTGCGGCGGCACCGGCGAGATTCTGATCGACTATATCGACGCGGGCGACCCGGGCAACCTCGAAGTGTTTACCGCCCTTGTCAGGGAGATGGAGGCGCACGCCAAAGCGTACCTGGTGTTTGCGGTGGACGGGCGCCCGGAAGCGAAGAAGCCGCGGCAGGTCTGCCTCGTCCGCCCGGACGGCACGATGGCCGGATCGTTCGAGGGCGAGGGTAGCCTTATCGNNGAGGAAGTCCTTCTCCACAAGCTGAAAAGCCAGGTGCCGCTGATGACCATCCACGGCGACGCCATCGACGGGCTGCGCGTTTACGTGGAGCCCGTGCATTCGGGCGGCACGCTCTATATCTTCGGCGCAGGGCACGTCGCGCTGGAGGTGGCCGCCATCGCCGAGAGGGTGGGGTTCATGACGGTCGTGCTGGACGACCGGGCCGAATTCGCAAACCGCGAGCGCTTCCCCCATTCCGAAGTGATCGTGCTGGAGTCGTTCGATGCGCTGCCCGAACTCTTAATCGACGACAACAGCTATATCGTGATCGTCACGCGCGGCCACCTCAACGACGGGAGGATGCTCGAGTTCGCGCTGAACACGGACGCGGGCTATATCGGGATGATCGGGAGCCGCATCAAGCGCGACCTTTTGTACAAAAACCTCATGGAAAACGGTTACGAAGCCGGGGCGCTCGCGGCCGTGCATTCGCCCATCGGCCTGAATATCGGTGCCGAAACGCCGGCGGAGATCGCAGTGAGCATCGTAGCCGAACTGATCGCGGTGCGCGCGGGGAAGGAACGCAACGGTTGAAGCCAAAAAAACGGAGGATAGCAGGGCTCATCGTAGCGGCGGGGCTTTCTTCGCGGATGCAGGCGTTCAAGCCGCTATTGCCGCTTGGGGACGGTACGGTCGTCTCGCATGCGGTAAATAGCCTGAAAGCCGCCGGCGTAGACGATGTGCGCGCGGTGGTTGGTTTTCGCGGGAACGAACTGGCGGCGCACCTTTCTTCGATGGGCGTTCCCAGCGCGACCAACGAAAGATACGCGGGAACACATATGTTCGAGTCGGTGGCGATCGGGCTAAAATGGCTTTCGGAGGACGCCGACGCGGTGTTCGTGCTGCCCGGCGACGTCCCGCTCGTCAGAGGCCACAGCATCAAGGCCTTGATAAAAGCGTATCTCAACACGAACGCGCCGCTTATCTATCCCGCCTACCGCGGCAGGCGAGGGCACCCGCCGCTGATCGCGAAGGCGTGTTTTCCCGCCATCCTCGCCCACGGCGGGGAAGACGGCTTGCGCGGCGCCCTGCGCCGTTTCGAACGCGGGGCGCTGACGGTCGGCCTGCCCGACCCCGGGCTGCTGATGGACGCCGACACGCCAACGGACTATGAGCGGCTGTGCCGGAGCGTCCGTGACGCGGAAGTCCCCTCGGAAGAAGTCTGCGAAACGATCCTTGCGTGGGCGGGCACGCCGGAGGCGTCCGTAGCGCACGCGCGTGTGGTAGGCCGCGTCGCCGCGCGCCTGGCCGAGCTATTAAAAGACGCAGGGCATCCGGTGGACCCGGAGCTCGCGCTGGCCGGCGGGCTTCTGCACGACGTCGCTAAGGGGAAGAAGGACCATGCGCTGCGGGGCGCGCGACTGCTTTGGTCGCTCGGGTATCCCGTTGTCGCGGGGATCGTACGCGCGCACAACGACCCGCCCGGCGACGCCGTATCGGCTCTCGACGAGCGCGCGCTGGTTTATTTGGCCGACAAGCTGGTGCTTAAAACGTCGGTGGTCGGCATAGACGCGCGCTTTGCGCGGGCTTTCGCCCGGTTCGGGGACGACGCGGCCGTCGCGTCGAACATCCAAAAACGGAAGGAAACGGCGCTCGGCGTTGCGAACAGGATTGCGGACGTCCTCGGGAAGCCGGGTTTGGCGGAGGTCATGCGGCTGCTATGAGGAGGGACACGATGGCGAACAGGACGAAGGTAGAAGGCGTTGAACTCGGCAGGACCTACAGCGTCTGCCCGGTCTGCCTTGAAAGGCTGGAAGCGCGGAAAATCGCGTACGGCGAGTCGATCTGTCTCGAGAAGGAATGCAGCGAGCACGGTCCGTTCAAAACGCTGATCTGGGACGGACCCCCGGCGTATGCCGACTGGGCGCGCGAATGCGCCCCGGCGCGCCCGGACGCCTGTGCGAGCCCGGTCGACAGAGGCTGCCCTTTTGACTGCGGGCTCTGCGCCGACCACCTGCAGAAGTCCTGCTGCACGCTCATCGAGGTCACGCAGCGGTGCGACCTCGGGTGTCCGTTCTGCTTCGCCTCGGCCGGGGAAGACCCGAAGGACGACCCGTCCCTAGGTACCGTCCGCGGGTGGCTGCAAACGCTGCTCGACAGCGGTGGGCCCTACAACCTTCCGATTTCGGGCGGGGAGCCGACCGTGCGCGACGACCTTTGCAGCATCATCGGTATGGCCGGCGAGATGGGCTTTGTGTTCACGCAGCTCAACACAAACGGCCTGCGCATCGCGCGGGAGGACGGATATGCTAAAAAGCTCCGGCAGGCGGGGTTGGACTGCGTCTATCTCCAGTTCGATGCCGTGCGCGACGAGCCCTACGGGGTTCTTCGGGGCAGGCCGCTGTGGCGGGAGAAACAGGAGGCGGTGCTTCGCTGCGCTGAGGCGGGGCTTGGCGTCGTGCTGGTCCCGACGGTCGTGCCCGGCGTGAACGACGGGGAGGTCGGCGGCATCCTGCGCTACGCTTTCGACCATCTGCCGGCGGTGCGCGGCGTGCACTTCCAGCCGGTGAGCTATTTCGGAAGGTATCCCGGCATGCCCGATGCACCCCGGCACATGACCCTCCCGGCCCTGCTTCGCGCGATTGAAAGCCAGACAGACGGCGAACTTCGGGCGGAGCATTTCCATCCTTCGGGCGCGCAAAACGCCTACTGCGGCTTCAACGCGAGTTTCCTGCTGCTCGAGAGCGGGGAAATCCGCCCGATGGGCGCGGGCGGCGGGTGCGACTGCTCCGCGGAGGCGGCGCGCAAGGTGCGCGACTACGTGGCCCGCAGGTGGTCGCCGCCGAAGGCGGAAGAAGGCTGCCAATGCGCCTGCGGCGGCGTCGACACGGGTGCCCTCGACGCTTTCCTCCGGCGCGTGCAGACGCACAGCCTCGTCGTTTCCTGCATGATGTTCCAGGACGCGTGGAACCTCGAAACGGACAAGCTCAGGCAGTGCCGCCTGCATGTCGCCGCGCCGGACGGCCGCATGGTGCCATTTTGCGCGTACAACCTCACTGCCACAAACGGGCGGACGCTGTACCGGCCGCAGGAGGGACGCGGGGATGATTGATAAGACGCCGCTGGAGGACTGGATCGCCGGGATCGCCTTGGGCTGCGCATTCGACGCCGGGCGCCTTAGGGACTGGCAGATGGCGCGCATCCGGGAGACGGTCGAACTTGCCCGTAAAAAAAGCCCCTTCTACAGGCGGCTTCTGGCGGGGACACGGCTCCCGCAGCGCCCCGAAGACCTCGCAGACCTACCCTTTACCTGCCCGGATGACGTCCGCAAGGAGGGGCTCAGGTTCATATGCGTGCCTCAGGGCGAGATCGCGCGCGTGGTCACACTGGACACGTCCGGGACGTCGGGGCCGCCCAAACGCATTTATTTTACGAAAAGCGACCAAGAACTCACCGTCGAGTTCTTCCGATACGGCATGTCGGTGTTCACCAGGCCGGGCCAGCGCGTGCTCATACTGCTCCCCTGCCACCGCGAAGGCTGCGTGGGCGACCTGTTGCACACCGCCTTGCTGCGGCTAGGCGCCAACCCAGTGAAGCACGGCGTCATACAAAGCCTGCCCGAAACGCTGGAGGCCATCGGGGCCGGGCGCATCGACGCCCTGGTGGGCATACCGGCACAAGTGAACGCGCTCGCGCGGTACACGGCGTGGGCGGGTCGTGAGGTGAAGCTCGCCAACGCCCTACTGACCACCGACCATGTGCCTGAAGCGGTGGCCGCCAATGTCGCCGCGCGGTTCGGGTGTGAGGTTTTCGGGCATTACGGGATGACCGAGATGGGGCTCGGAGGCGGCGTCGAGTGCAGCGCGCATGCGGGCTACCACGCCTTCGCCGCCGACATCTATTTCGAGGTGGTCGATCCCGTTTCGCTGCGTCCCGTACCCGACGGGGAGTATGGTGAGGTGGTGATCACCACGCTCAGGCGGCGGGGCATGCCCCTGATCCGCTACCGCACCGGCGATGTTTCGCGCATCCTGCCCGGCGCCTGCCCCTGCGGTTCTTCGCTGCTCCGGCTGGAGCGCCTGACGCGGCGGCTGGGGACGGGCGTGCGCCTTCATGCGGACGAACTGCATATTTGCGACCTGGACGAAACGCTCTTTTCCCTGCCCGGCCTGCTCGATTT
>DCTV01000043.1:0-3697 GCA_002329665.1 Christensenella sp. UBA1431 | reverse complement strand
ACAGAGGTCAGCAAGGTTTCGGACTGGGTGTGGCTGCACGCCGGGAAGCGCCGCATCGTCTGCGAGGAAGGGGTGGGACGATGAAGGGAGAACGCACCGTCTACCTCATGCGCCACGGTCATATAGGGGAAGAAGGGGGCCCGAAACGGTATACGGGCATCACGGACACGCCGCTTTCGGCCTCCGGGCACAAGCAGGCGCGGGCCCTCGCGAATTGGTTTTGCGGTAGGCCTGTATCGGGCGTGTACTGCAGCGGCCTTTCCCGCTGCGTGCAGACGGCTGCCGAAATCGCGGCGGTGCTGGGCACGACCCCGGTAGCGGTCCGCGCGATGCACGAGATACGCATGGGAGAATGGGAAGGCGGGACGTTCGAAGAAATCCGCGCGCGCTATCCCGAAGCCTATGTGAGGCGCGGGAAAAACGTCGCGGATTTCAAGCCGAAGGGTGGGGAAAGCTTTTCCGAATGCGAGGCGCGGGCCTGGGAAGCGTTCACCGGGGTGCTCGAGGCCTCGGTAGGCGACGTGGCCGTTGTCGCGCACGCGGGCGTGAACCGCGTACTTTTGCGCCGGATGCTGGGGATGGACTACCAGAAGCTGTTTTGCCTGCGCCAGGATTATGGCTGTATCAACGTCATCGGCTGCGCGGGGGACGCTTTTACGATACGCCTGTTGAACTTCGTGCCCGGACGCTGATACCGTTTGTTTTGCAATCAAAGGATGGGAGCTGCCTCATATGAACGACCGAAAGATACCGATGGACGGGCTGCAGGCCGTGGGAGTCGTGCACGCCGAGACGATCCCCAAGGAAGAACTGCGGTTCGGCCAGAAAGCGTGCATAGAAATATTCGAGGAATACGCGTGTGCGCTGGACCGGTTTAAAGAACATACGCATTTTTGGGTCCTGTGCTGGCTGGACAGGGGGAACCGGGACGTTTTGCAGACGTATTCGTGGCACCTGAGGGGTGAGGGCGCGTTGCCCTACGGGGTCTTCGCCCTGCGTTCGCCCTGCAGGCCCAACCCGGTATCTCTTACGCTCGTCCGCCTGCTCCGGCGCGAAGGCAACCTGCTCTACGTGGACGGACTGGACATCTTCGACAAGACGCCGGTACTGGACATCAAGCCCTACATGAAAGGGGACGTCGTGTTTTCCCCGAAGGCCCCGTATATCCGGCCCCAGAGGGCGGAATTCGTTCGCAGGATGTTCCATAAAAAGGCCGTTATGCACCACCAGGAAGAATGTGCGTGGTTGGCCCTCGCCGTTCGGATGGCGCTGGCGGCTGAAGAATACCTGGGAGACATCACCGACGATAGCGTGTCCGTGCGCGTACGGGGCGGCGGCTGTTTCATAGATACGGTCCAGGGACTCACCAACGCCCGGTTCGCGAACCCGCCGCGTTTTGCCTGCGAAGGCGCCGGCCACTGCGCCTGCGAATGGACAAAGGACGGCATGTCGATAACGACGGTCTCGAGGACGGACCCCGCAGGCCATACCCACGATGAGATCATGGGAATGGACGGGGAAAGTTTGTTCGTGATACTGTTCGGAAAGAAGGATGAGGATGAAGGTGTTCCTCTACGGAAAAAGAAACGCGGGTAAGAGCACTATTATCCAGGAGGCCGCACGAAGATGCGGTATCGTTCCGGTCGGCTTCAGGACGGTCTGCGACCGGGACGGATACGAGGGAGGCTGGAACCTGCACCTGCAGCCCGCTTCCGGCCCGTCCGTTTTCACGCCGCAAAACAGGGTGGCCGTCTGCCATCCGGACGGGAGCTGGAAGTCCTACCCGGACGTCTTCGATTCAGAGGGGGTGCGGCTGCTGACGTTTGCCTGTGAGCCCCGGCTCGTGGTCATGGACGAGATCGGATTCATGGAAAAAGACTCCGAACGTTTTCAGGCGAAGGTCATGGAGATCCTCGACAGCCCCTGCCCCGTGCTGGGCGTTATCAAGCCCGCCATAAAAGGTCCGGGCCCCTTCATCGAGCGCGTCTATGCCCATCCGGGGGTGGAGGTGATGGAAATCACCGCCGAAAACCGGAACGAGAGGCTGCTGAAAATCATCGGCAAGCTGGAAATGCACGTATCGCGCGGGGGCTGAGTCTTTCTATAAAAAACGAATCCATTATAAGCAATAAGCGATATGGCTGAGCGGAAAATCTGCCGCGAGGCTGTGAACGCAGTCAGCGGTGCAACTCCTGTCCCCAGCGTCATGGTCAGGCTTCCCGATTTTCCAACATATTGTAGAATTGAATATCCAGACCAAACCTTTGATACATCCGAAGGTTTGTTATTTTGCGGAATTACCCGGTACCTGATTGAATAATACATATTAATGATATGTATCGAGGGGATGGTACCGGTGACGAAGAGCCGCATTGCTGTTTTCTTTTTGCTTTCGATGTTCGGTTTCGTTATGGTCAACAGCATGCAATCAGGTGCGGTCAAGGCCGCGAAATCAGATACGGATATATACAACTATTCGGTGGAAACGGTGAGTCCAAGCGATCCCGACCAACCGGATAAATGGTCCAACAACTCCTGGGGCAGTAACAAAGCTACGTTTACTTATTTAAATGAGGGACATACCGGAGACCGCAGTGTCAAAGTCGAGATCGAGGATTACATTTATGGCGATGCGAAGTGGTATTTTCATCCGATTGATCTCGCTCCGGGCGACTATATGTTCAGCGACTATTACCGGTCCAATGCCGATAGCAAGGTTATTCTGGCCGTTACGACGGATATGGGGACAACAGAGTATATCGATTTGCCCATGGCGCCCGCCAGTACAGCCTGGACCAAGTACGCAGCCTCGTTTACGATGCCAAAAAACGGAAAATCCATGACCGTATATCATGTGATGGCCGGAAACGGGCACCTCATTACCGACGACTATCGAATCGACCCGTACGAATATGAAGGATTCGACTGTGGACGGGTGACGATAACCTTCGATGACGGCTGGGAGGAAAATACGGACACGGCCCTTCCCGTAATGCAAAAGTATGGTTTTAAATCGAATCAGTTTTATGCCACAACTTATATTCAGAACCCCTCGGTACCGGACCCCGGAAGTCTTATTCAAAGATTTATCGATGCGGGCCATGAGATCGGATCCCATTCCGTAACCCATCCGGATCTTACGGCATTGACAACGCAGGAAGTGATAGATGAACTCGTCGATTCAAAAACATTCCTGGAGAATTATTTGAATTTGACGGTCAAGTATTTCGCGACGCCGTACGGGGCGTATAACGCTTTTGTAAAAGACAGCATTATGAAGTATTATCAGGCGCATCGCACGGCCGTCGACTTCGGGTTCAATTCCAAAGATAATCTTGACGCCAGCAAATTGAAGTGCATGAGTATTCTTTCCACGACCACACCGCAGGAAGTCGAAGAATGGGTGACCAAAGCGAAAAACGAAAAGTTATGGCTTATCCTCCTTTACCACAGAATCGGGGACAATCCGGGGGAATACGGTACGACGCAAGAACTATTCGACGCGCAAATGAAAGTGATAAAGGATGCGAACATAAAGGTTGTTACGATTTCTGAAGCGCTTGCTCAGATAGAGGGTGCTGACCCGACACCGGCAACGCCTGCGCTTACGGCAGAATCGGCCGGGTATAACAGCGTAAAGCTCAGCTGGACGCCGGCCTCGGGGGCTACAGGCTATGCGCTCTACCGCGCGACATCC
>DCTV01000063.1 GCA_002329665.1 Christensenella sp. UBA1431 | reverse complement strand
CCACAAAGCTTCGCTTTGCGGGGGAAAGGAGGAGCTATAATTGGTTCAGGCGGGTCTTCGCATATCATCTCCGCCCTTCCCGAAATCACCCTTTCCATTTTATTGCCACGCAATTATTTAACGAACCTAAATAATTGAAAGTTGTTAAAATAGATGATGCACGGCAAAAAAGGCCAGTAATTGTGACCGGCCTTTTTTGCAGGCATTTGGGGGGTGGCATGACGTCGATATGCAAGATATTCAACGCGAGGTTGCAAAATCCTTCTTCAAGCACAAAAAATTCAGGAAAAATTATTTTTGCCTACTTGACCTTACGTATTTCTTCTCTCTTATATTACTTTTACTTGACGAATTAAGATATTTTGCATAACTTCCTCTTAGCAAAAAGAGCCAGTCACTGGCTCTTTTTGCGGAAAGCGAATTCGTTCCTTCGCAAAAGGCAAAAAGGACTTGCAGTCACAAAGGTTTTCCTGGCCCGCGGTATGGTTATTCCCGTTCATCCAACAGGTCGATAAACGCTTTTGTGTAGTATGGCAAGTCTTTGGGCCATCTGCCGGACACCAGATTGCCGTCGACGACGACCGGCTGATTGACCCATTCCGCCCCCGCGTGGCGAAGGTCGTCTTTTATCCCGGGGGTGCTCGTAACCTTCCTGCCGTTTAGTACTTCGGCCGAGGCCAGCACCCATCCAGCATGGCAGATCTGTCCTATCGGCTTATTGTGCTCGGCCATATACCTGGTAATCTCCAGCACTTTGTCAAACCGCCTCAACTTGTCGGGAGCCCATCCTCCCGGTATCAGCAACCCCGAATAGGACTTGTAGTCGACGTCATCCCAACTCACATCGCTGGTTGCCGGAACACCGTACTTACCCTTATAGGTAACGCCTTTTTTCTCGCCGGCAAGGTCGACGGTGTAACCGCTTTCTTCCAAACGAAGCTTGGGATACCATAGTTCCAGGTCTTCAAAATCGGCCGATATGAAGCACAATACTTTCTTATTCTTCGTCATGCTGCTACCTCCTATCATTTTTTAATCCCGTACTTCTGCTTTGAACAATATACTGACACTTCCTGGGCAGGGCAAATGCGCCGCATAGCGCAAACAAGACGATGTATAGGTTTGGTTCTTGATTGCTCTTCTAACCTCTTTTAGGGAGAATTATCCCTCTTTCATCATTATGCTCTGTAGCCGCACGCGCCAATTGCGGCAGCATGAAAAGCATCATCGAAACGACAAGAATAATTGCGATCATTTTTTTGCATTTTCCATTCTGTTACTCCTGCGGGCAAGTCTTCATATCGGTTCTATTATAAAAGCTCACAACCGCCAAGGCTACCACCAAAATCAAATTTTTCGTTTCGCATAAACGCTTTGGCAGTGCTGGAGTTTATCTTGCCTCGAAGAACAACATCCATTCCCGCCAACGGCGGATAGCACCGTCAACACTGGATGCTGTACGTTTTTCCGTTTAACGAATAAAAAACCAGCGCCAAGAATGACAACGGTTCCATACTGATATTATTTTGCCTAAAACAAGCATGTCCGTGTTACAATAACGTAAAACGCCATGGGGGAACGGACAGATGCCCGAACTGGAAGCCAAGCGCGTGTCCGACTCAAAAACGGAACACGTGCAGATACTCATGCCCGAACATATCAACGGCTACGGCCGGCTTTTCGGAGGCAAGCTCGTCGAATGGATCGACGTTGTCGCGGGCGTCGTCGCGCGCCGGCATTCGGGCCGCAACGTGACCACGCTGTATATCGACAACCTGCATTTCAAGGCGGCCGCCTATGTAAACGACACGGTCGTGCTCGTCGGCCGCGTGACCTACGTGGGCAGGACGTCCATGGAGGTGCGCGTCGACACCTTCGTGGAATCCCTCTCGAGGGAAAAGAAGCTGGTCAACCGCGCCTATTTCGTCATGGTGGCGCTCGACGATGACGAAAAGCCGGTCAGGGTCCCCGGACTGATCCCGGAGACCGACGAAGACCGGCTGGAATGGGAGGCGGGGGCGCAGAGGACCCGCCAGCGCAAGCAGCGCGAAGCGGGCGCGGTCTGACGCGGTTTGCCAGGGCCCGTGTTGCGGCGCATATCTTTCCAGGATGCACATGCGCATGACCTTATACGGCGGCGAATGCCGCCGTTTTCCATGCGCCGAAGGAAATGCGTGCGATGCCGTCGACAGGCGGCGCATAATGCGCCTTTATCGGCGTGCGGCTGCGTGCGGATCGCCGCGGTTTTTGCGCGTTGAACGGTCATGCGCCGCGTTCCTGTCGCACGATTGCGCCCGCCTTCCCGTACGGATTGACAAAAACCGTGGACGGCCTCTGATATACTTTGTCCCACAACGCATGAGGGGTGAGAGCCATGATCCGCAGCAAACCGGTCGCGCAGCGGGTATCGGGAATCTGGGCCCGCATCCACAAGGAACGTATCGCTGCGGCGGCGCTGCTGTTCGCCGCCGCGCTGTTGATCTCGAGGGTATCCGTATTCGGGCAGATCGCGCCGCTGGGGCCCGCGTTTGCCGCCGCGGCCTTCGCGGTGGGCATGGAACCCTATATCATAGGGGCGGGCTGCATCATAGGGTCTTTGACGCTGGTTTCGGCATTGCCCGGGGCGCTCGCCGCGACGCTGGCGGTCGTATGCACGGGCGGCCTCCTGAGGTGGAAGAAGCGAAACGCGGGAGCCAAGCGCATGTTCGTGCTGCTGGTGGGCGTGACGGCGGTGACGCAGCTGGTTTTCCGCACGATGCTGACCTACGACCTCATCATGGGCCTGCTGGAAACGTCGTGCGCGGCCGTGATGTATTTGGTCTTCTACACGGCGGGTGCCGTCGCGCGCGGCAAACGCCGTAAGGGCGTGCTGTCCGAGGAAGAACTGGTCTGCCTCGCGCTCACGCTGTGCACGCTCCTGCTGGGGGCCGCGCCCCTGCGCGTGGCCTGGTTCTGGCCGACGTCGGCGCTGGCCGTCCTCATCACGCTGGCCTGCGCGTACTGGGGCTCGCCGGGGACGGGGGCGGCGGTGGGCCTGGCCTGCGGGCTGGCCGTGAGCCTGACAGGGCAGGTCAACGTGCTTTTCATCGGGAACATGGGCGCGATCGGACTGGTCGCCGGGCTGCTCAGGCGCTATAAGAAACCGGGGATCGTCGCGGGGGCGGTGCTGGCCAACGCGCTCGTGACCCTCTACGCCAACGGGTCCAGCTTCGTGGTCATCTCGTTTGCGGACGTGGCGCTCGCGGGCATCCTGCTCCTGCTCCTGCCGCGCGCCTACCTCGACGCGGTCGGGAAGAACATCGATTTCATGCTCCAGCGCGAAGCGTCCGAGCGACATTACCTCGAGGCGGTGCGCACCTCGGTAACGGAACATCTGCACGCGATCGCGGAACTCTTCGCGCGCATGGGCAAGACGCTCGCCGGTTCGCGCCGTGCCGGAACGGAGGTCATAGCCGGCCAGATGGAGGGCGCGTCGCGGATGATGGGCCTGATGGCGCGCAGTTTTGACGTACAGGTCAGGATCGAGAAGGACCTGGAGGGATCGGTCCGCACACGCCTGGAGACCGAAGGCTTCAGGGTGCGCGAAGTGGTGGTCGCGCAGAAGATGTTCGGCGCGCTGCGCGTGCAGATTTCGCTCGCGGGGTGTACGATGCGTTCGGGCTGCGACGGAAGGGTCACCAGGGCCGTGTCGCTCGGGGCGATGGCGCCCATGCGCATCGCGGCGCGCAGCTGTCCGGGCGCCGGAGGCAAGGCCTGTACGCTCACACTCGAAGAACTGCCCATGCTGGCGGTTCAGACTGGGAAGGTCCAGAGCGCGCTCGGCGAAGTGAGCGGCGATTCGGTCGCCTGCACGAAACTGGGGACGGGGAAGTACATGGTCTGCATCAGCGACGGCATGGGAAGCGGCAAACTCGCGCACGCGCAGAGCGCGGCCACCGTGGAACTGCTGGAGAAATACTTCAGGGCGGGCCTGGACAAGGGCACGATTTTCAAATCCCTGAACCAGCTGATGCTGCTTCGCGGCGAAGAGACGTTTTCGACGGTGGACCTGTGCCTGATCGACCTGCTGCAGGGGAAAGCCGAGTTCATAAAGATCGGCGCGGCGCCCACCCTTGTTAGGCGGTCAGGCGAATACGAGTGCCTCTACGCGTCCACGCTGCCCATGGGGATACTCGATCAGGTGTCCATCCAAAGCACGACGCGAACGGTCGCGCACGACGACGCGATCGTCATGATGAGCGACGGAGTCTCGGACGCGCTGGGCGACGGCATGCAGGACGTGATAGAGTTCATACTCGCCTCGAAACACCTCAAGCCGGGGAAGGCCGCAAGGATGATCCGCGAAGCGGCGGCCGCGGTGGCCGAAGGGGAGGAAAGGGACGACATGACGGTGGTCGTGGCGCGCGTCGTGAAAAACGCCGTCTAGTCGTCGGAGCATCGTCGGCGTAAACTTCGCTTTGGTTCCTCGTCGGAGCATACTTCGCTTCGCTCCCTCGTCGGAGCATACTTCGCTTTGCTCATAACCCCTGAATTGCTGCTCAATTCAGGGGTTTTTCGCCTCGCTCCGTTGCTCCTCCTCTTCCACGCAAAGCTTCGCTTTGCGTGGATTAACTCGGGAGGGGCTTTGCAGGCGCTGTTGGGGAGGGGCTACGTGGGGGGTTCGGGAAGGGCTTTGCAGGCGCTGTTGGGGAGGGGCTACGTGGGCGCTGTTCGGGAAGGGCTTTGTGGGCACTGTTCGGGAAGGGCGGCGCGGCACGTCGGAGTGCGACGGTAAAACCCCCAAAAGAAAACCGGGGCAAACGGAGTCCTGCCCCGGCACTGCTTGGACAAGTTTGAGCCGGCGGCAAAGAGAGCTTGTTGTCAAGCTCTTTTATTTTGTTTACAATGAAATCGGACGTTGTCCGTTTCGGGGGTGGCGATTTGGTCGACAGGATTGCATACGCGCTCGAAGGGCCCTGCCGCGTCGAGCAGGGGATGAAGGTCCTCGTCGCGGTATCGGGCGGCCCGGATTCCATGGCGCTGCTGCATGCGATGCGCGTCTTGGCGCCCCGTATGGGGATCGCGCTTTGCGTGGGCCACGTGGAGCACGGGATAAGGCCGTGTTCGCGATCAGACGCCGATTTCGTGCAAAAACGCTGCGCCGAGGCGGGCATCCCGTTCTGCCGGCGCAGCGTGGATGCCCCGGCGCTGGCCGCGGCCGAAAAGCTTTCGCTGGAGGACGCGGCGCGACGGCTCCGGTACGAAGCCCTGTTTTCGATGGCGGAGGAATCGGGAGCGGCGCGGATCGCCCTTGCCCACCATATGGACGACCAGGCCGAAACGGTGCTGATGCATCTGTTCCGCGGGAGCGCGCTGGGGGGCCTATGCGGGATGCGGCCTTTTCGGGAGGACGGCGTGATCCGGCCAATGCTGGCACTTAGGCGGGACGAGGTGCTCGCTTACTGCCGCGAAAACGGGATCGAATACCGCATGGACGAAACGAATACGGATACGCGCTACGCGAGGAACGCTTTAAGGCTGCTCGTGCTGCCCGGGGTTGAGGACGCTTTCCCCGGGGCAGTAGAAAGCATCGCGCGCACCGCTTCGCTCGTACAGGACGAGGAAGCGTTTTTGCAGGCGCACGCAAAGCAGGCGGAAAAAGCCTGCCTCGACGATTCCGGCGCGCTGGACGCCGCGGCTGTTGTGCGCCTTCCGGAAGCTGTCGCACGCCGCGTGGCACTCGCGTTCCTCAGAAGATACGGGGACGCCAGGCGCATCGACTCCGGCCACGTGGAGGCGCTGCTCGGGCTGTGCGGGGCGGAAACGGGGGCCGCGCTCGACGTGCCGGGGGGACGCGTGCGCAACAACTACGGCCGCGTCGCGTGGGAAGGAGCCCCCGAAACCCCGGCGGAATGCGAAAGCGAGCTGGCGGTTCCGGGCGTGACGCGGTGCGGGAAGGCGTCGGTGCGCGCGACGCTGCTGGACGAAATCCCAAACGACCTCAAGTGCCATCCGGCGGCGTACGATTACTTCGATTACGACGCCTTCCCGCGGCGGGCCGTGGTACGCACGCGCCGGCCGGGGGACAGGTTCCGTCCGCTGGGGATGCGCGGATCGCAGCCTTTGAAGGAGTATTTCATCGACCGAAAGGTCCCGCGCGCGGTCCGCGACCGGACGCTTCTTTGCGCCGACGGGAACCGCATAGTCTGGGTAGCCGGGATGGGCGTTAACGATGGCGTGCGCGTGCGCCCGGGGACGACCAGACGGGTGCTGAGACTGGAAATTTCAGGAGAGGACAATTTCAACAATGCGCAACGACAGAAACGACCTTGAGAAAGTGATTGTATCGGAAGCTGAGATCGGGCAACGCGTGAAGGAACTGGGCGAGCGGCTCACCGGGGAGTACGAAGGCCGCAATCCCGTGGTACTGGGTATACTTAAAGGCGCGAACGTATTCGTGGCGGACCTCGTGCGCGCGATGGACATCGAACTGCAAATAGACTTCATCATGCTCGCCAGCTACGGCGCCTCCGACACGCCGGGGGAAGTCCGGGTGAAGATGGATTGCGAGACGGAACTCGCCGGCCGGCACGTGCTGGTCGTGGACGATATCGTGGACACCGGGCAGACGCTCAAGGCGTTGATGGAACTGTTGCGCATGCGCGGCGCGGCGTCGGTGCGCAGTTGCGTCCTTCTGGACAAACCCTCCCGCAGGACGGTCGAATTGGAACCGGATTACAAGGGGTTTGAGATCGAGGACGCGTTCGTGGTGGGGTACGGCCTGGACTACGCTGAGCGCTTCAGAAACCTGCGAGAGGTGTGCGCTATCAAAAAACGCGTGTACGCTGTCGAATGAGTTGATATATGGGAAGAAGCATGTTAAAATTATTGAATGTGATATCCGAAATGAGGTGGGCGCGACTTTGAAGAAATTCATAAGAGGTCCCGGCATATACGTATTGATATTGCTGGTCATCCTTTTGACATATACATCCATGGCCACACCGGGCGTGGGGGAACAGAAAAAAATCAGCTATAAACCGGAGCTTATCGACCTGGTCAAGCAGAATAAGATTAAAGCTGTTTCTATTACCGAAAACGTATTGGTGGGGTTATATTCCGATACAAACATAAAAGACGAAAGCTTTCCGGATCAATATGATTTCACGACGAACATACCCAGCATCGACGTTTTTACCGGCGATATAAACAAAATAGTGGCTGAGATGAAGGGAAAGGACGTCTCGACGATATCGTCGGCCGACTGGCCCTTTACCTACGATACGCCCCCCAAGCCCGAGACGGCCTGGTGGGTGAGCCTGTTGCCCTATGTCGTGATGCTGCTCATCTTCGGCGGGCTCTGGTACATGATGATGCAGCAGTCCCAGGGCGGAAACAAGGGCGTGATGAGTTTTGGAAAGAGCCGCGCCCGCATGAGCACAGGCGACGACAAACGCGTCGTGTTCGACGACGTGGCGGGGTCCAAGGAGGAAAAGGAAGAACTCCAGGAAGTCGTGGAGTTCTTGCGCAACCCGCGCAAGTTCATCGAAGTGGGCGCGCGCATCCCCAAGGGGCTGTTGCTGGTGGGTCCTCCGGGCACCGGTAAAACGCTGCTCGCTAGGGCCGTAGCTGGCGAAGCGGGGGTCCCCTTCTTCAGCATCAGCGGGTCGGACTTCGTGGAGATGTTCGTGGGCGTAGGCGCTTCCCGCGTGCGCGACCTCTTCGAGACCGCCAAAAAAAGCGTGCCCTGCATCGTGTTCATCGACGAGATCGATGCAGTGGGGCGTCACCGCGGCGCGGGCATGGGCGGCGGACACGACGAGCGCGAGCAGACGCTCAACCAGCTGCTCGTCGAGATGGACGGTTTTGCGGCCAACGAAGGCATCATCATCATAGCGGCCACCAACCGCCCCGACATCCTCGACCCGGCGCTTCTGCGCCCCGGCCGTTTCGACAGGCAGATCACGGTGCATTATCCCGACATCAAGGGACGCGCAGACATCCTGCGCGTCCACTCGCGCGGCAAACCGCTCTCGGAAGAGGTCAACTTCGAAACCGTGGCGAAGATGACGCCCGGCTTCACGGGCGCCGACCTCGAGAACGTGATGAACGAGGCGGCGATCCTGAGCGCGAGGCGCGGGAAGAAGAAGATACAGAACATAGAGATCGAAGACGCGATCACCCGCGTGATCGCCGGCCCCGAGAAGAAGAGCCGCGTCATCACCGAGCAGGACAAGAAGATCACTGCCTACCACGAGTCGGGACATGCGATCGTGGCCAATATGCTGCCGCTCTGCGACCGCGTCCACGAGATATCCATCATACCGAGGGGGCAGGCCGCCGGTTATACCATCACGCTCCCCGATGACGACCGGACGTTCTTGACGCGCGAGAAGCTTTCCCAGCAGATATCGATGATGCTGGGGGGCAGGGCCGCGGAGGTGATCGTGTTCGACGACGTGTCCACCGGCGCGTCCAACGACCTCAAGCGCGTTGCCGAAGTCGCGCGGCGCATGGTCGTCGAGTTCGGCATGAGCGAGCGCGTCGGCAACATGTACCTCGGCGGCGACAGCGAAATTTTTATCGGACGCGATTTCTCGCACCAGAGGCTTTACAGCGAGGATATGGCCGGCATGATCGACCATGAGATCAAAAAGATCATAGACGATTGCTACAAACGCGCGGAAGCGATCCTAAAGGACAACCTCAATAAGCTCCATAATGTGGTTGATGTGCTGCTGGAAAAGGAAAAGATTGATATAAAAGAGTTCGAAACGATACTGGCCCAGGCCTGAATTTAAAATACTCGATGGGAAAGCCTGGCCTTTCCCATCGTTGCGTCAGAGGGCAAACCCCGCAGCGCCAGAGGAGGTTTTGACATGGATTTTGATATCAGACCCGGTATGGAAAAGACGGTCGAGACGACGGTGACGGACGACAGGCTCGCGTCCGCGCTCGGTAGCGGCATGGCAAAGGTTTTCGCGACTCCCGGGATGATCGCGCTGATGGAGAACGCAGCGATGCAGGCGATCCATGACGCGTTGCCCGAAGGCTTTTCGAGCGTGGGCACGCGCGTGGAAGCCGACCATATCGCCGCGACGCCGCCCGGGATGCGCGTCCGCGCGGTTGCGCGCGTCATCGCTGTGGACGGACGGAAAGTCGAATTCGAGGTTGAGGCGTTCGACGAGGTGGAAAAGATCGGGCAGGCGGCGCACACGCGTTTCATCGTGGAGGCATCAAGGTTCGAGGACAAGGCGATGCGCAAGGCGTCGCAGAAGGCGAAATAACGAAATACGGGCAGGAATACACCGGACGCGTCTGACGCCTGGCCGGCGTACGGGTTTGCCACAAAAAGCAGGAAGACTGATGGCGGGGAAAATAGACTTACACACGCACACGACGGCATCGGACGGCAGCCTCGCGCCGCATGAACTGGTGGAGAAGGCGCTGTCTATGGGATTTCGTGCCATAGCCATAACGGACCACGATACGGTCGACGGCGTGTCCCCCGCCTGCGTGCGCGCAAAGGACACTTTGCTGGCCGTGATACCCGGGATAGAGCTGGGGGCGGAACACCCCGGCGAGTTGCACATCCTCGGGCTGGGAATCGACGTTGGCAACGTGCCTCTTCTCACGATTCTGTCGGCGCTTCGCGACGGGCGCAGGGAACGGAACAGGCGGATGGCGGACAAACTCGCCCGGCTTGGCCTCCCCATTTCCTGGACAGAGATTTCCACGGGACGCCAGGGATCGGCCATCGGGCGCGCGCACATCGCCCGGGTGCTGGTTCAAAAAGGCGTCGTGAAAGACATGGCGGATGCGTTTGAGAAGTATATCGGCGAGGGCAGGCCGGCATACGTGCCGCGTTTCAGGCTGACGCCGAAACAGGCCGTCGAGCTTATCGGCTTTGCGGGCGGAGTGAGCGTGCTCGCCCATCCCGTACAGCTGGGGCTCGACGAACCTTCGCTTTTTGCGCTGTGCCGTTCGCTGCGGGAGTACGGGCTCTGGGGGATCGAAGCATTCCACCCCCTGCACGACCCGGCGCGGAAGGCTGCGTATATACGGTTCGCCGGGCGCCTAGGGCTGGTGGTCACGGGCGGGAGCGATTTTCATGGGGACAACAAGCCGGGCGTCGAGTTGGGCGACTCCGTGGAGCAGGGCGAACTGATGGAAAAGGCCCTTGAGGCTTTAAAGACCCACGTATGTCAATGGACCGCCGGATGAGGATTTGCCCCGGCGGACGGGTGGAAAATGAATTCTGGAAGCGGAACAATCAAAATATTCGCGGGGAGCACAGGAAGACAGTTTGCGCAGCGCATGTGCGAGTACATCGATGCGAAGCTTGGCGATTCGGAAGCGTTTAAGTTCTCGGACGGCAACACTTTCGTGCGCATCCTNNGAGCCCGTGCGCGACAAGGACGTCTACATGGTCGCGCCCATCGCGACGAATCCTAACGACGAATTCGTGGAGCTTCTTTTCTGGATCGACGCGTTTAAGCGCGCGAGCGCTAACTCGATCACCGCGATCATCCCTTATTTCAGCTATGCCCAGGGCGACAAGAAGGACGAGCCCCGCGTTTCGATACGTGCGCGCGTATGCGCCGAGAGCATCGAACTCGCCGGTGCGGACCGCGTGGTGACGATGGACCTGCATAGCCCGCAGGTTCAGGGATTCTTCAAGATCCCTGTGGACAACCTCCTGGGCATGCCGATCCTTTGCGAGGCGGTAAAAACGCAGATCAATATAAAAAACCTTGTGGTGGTGTCTCCGGACGCAGGTTTCACGAAGACGGCGCGTAAGTACGCCGCATATCTTGGCTGTCCTATAGCGATAGGAGACAAGGTGCGCGACGCGCACGATGAGCGGGCGCGTTTGCTCGGAGTGATCGGGGACGTGCAGGGAAAAGACGCCTTGATTGTGGACGACTTCGCGATAAGCGGGCGTACGCTTACCAACATGGCGAGGGAACTCAGGCGAAGGGGCGCCAAACGGATATGCGCCTGCCTGACCCACGGGCTTCTCACACAGGCCGGGCTCAATGGGATCGACAGGAGCGAAATCGAATGGCTGATCGTGACCGATACCGTGTGCAGGCCCTGTTCGACCGGCAGCAAGAAGCTGCGCACCGTTTCGGTCGCGCCGCTGTTTGCACATGCGATACGATGCATCCACGAACGCGAATCGGTCAGTTGCATGTTCTACAAGGTGCCCGACGACCTCATCAACATATT
>DCTV01000039.1 GCA_002329665.1 Christensenella sp. UBA1431 | reverse complement strand
GCATTTCCATTATGCCAAATACAGGATAACCTGCAGAAGAAATCCATCATGCAGGCATCTATTCCCGGTGTCAACCTCGATCTGTTTCGAATAATGCCCCTAATAATGATGTTTGCAGTCTTCTGGGGAGTTAATAGCAGAAATGAAAATTTTTTCCGCAACTCCGCTTCTCTCATGTTGGTTTGCACGCCGGAATTGTCGATGATATTTGAACTGATCCCACCCGGGAAAACAGTCATGACCCGTACTCTCGTGTTTTTTAGTTCCGAGCGTAAGCCTTCCGTCAGAACTTTGACGGCGGCTTTGGAGGCCCCATAAATCGTTTGTCCTGGCACAGGAGTGAGTGCGCCGGAGCTTGAAACGTTTATTATATATGCTTCAGGACGTATGCACAGATATGGCAAAAACGTTTTTACCATGTTTAACGCCCCGTAAAAATTAATGCTGATAACCCTTTGCGCAGTATCAAAACTGGTGTTGATAACGTCCAGAAAAGGTTGAATGATCCCGGCGTTATTTATTATTCCGTCAACTGCGCCGTGCTTTGTTATGATTTGTTCAGCAAGCGACGCAATGGACTTCAGATCCGCCACGTTTGCTTCGTGCGTTGTTAGCTTATCCTTATATTCCCCTGAACAATCGGCAGTTTCCTCTAACGCGCGCAGATTAATATCGACGGCCGCAACCCTTGCGCCCTTTGCGAGAAGATTAAAAACCAGTTCCCGGCCAACGCCGTTTCCGCCTCCGGTCACAACGAAAACCTTATCTTTTAATTTCATGAGTCACCTTCCGCAGAGTTGACTTTTCCCATATCTCATATTATATTCACCATGTGTATGGAAATAAACCAACTGTTGATTTAGAGACAGTTGTATGAAAGACGATTTTGCGCTATTTGATGCTCTCGCGACGCATGACAGTTATTTGGCACATGATCGAAGTCTAAAAGGAGGAAGCCATGAAAGAGAATCAGCGTGTACGGCTGACGAAAAAGATGCTTCAGGATAGCCTGATATGGCTTCTGCCAAACAAAAGCATTCATAAAATATCTGTCAGGGAAATTTGCGATAATGCTGAGATAAACCGTTCTACTTTCTATAAGTATTATGGGAGTCAATATGATCTGCTAAAGGACATGGAAAATGAGGTGCTTTTACAGATTGACGGCTATTTGAATGTAAGCAAAGACCAGCCCGACTACGATGTGCTGGCCCTTACCAGGATTGCTGTCTATTTGCAGGAAAATCTTGACCTGTGCAGGCTATTGATAAACAATACCGTGGATTCCGAATTCCCGGAAAAGCTGCTTAATCTCCCCATGATACGGCAGCTCTTGAGTGAACAGCTGACAGAAGAGCGCGATAAAGCCGAGTTGGAGTACGTATCTCAGCTTGTTGTAAACGGCGGATTCAGCATCATAAAAAGATGGATCAACAAGGACGAGCGTGAATCCCCGGAGAGAATCGCCAGGATTTTGGTAAACACGGTTTACAAACTATGTACAAACTAAACGGCACCGGGAGCTCCGATTCCGGTTACCCCGGCGCAAACCCAAGAAACCCAGCCTGTATGCCTTAGCCTTTAACGGTTCCGGCATGATTTTTTGCTGTTTACCGTAGCCGTTGTCAACGAGCCGGGCAACTCACCGAAAAAGCCTGCGGCTTCGCAGGGGTGTTTCGCGGGGGCGGCCAGGGCGCCGTGCTATTATATATATTTTTTCTGCCGCGCCGGGGACAATATGGTAGAATGAAGGGAATTATTACCGATCATGAAGGAGGGTCATATGCCAACGCAGGTCATAGCGCATCGCGGGGCGTCCGCGTACTATCCCGAAAACACGATGGCGTCCTTCGAAGCGGCGGTGAAGATGGGCGCGGACGCTATAGAACTGGACGTGCACATGAGCGCGGACGGGCGGATCGTGGTCATCCACGACGAAACGCTGGAACGCACGACCAACGGCAGCGGGTACGTGCATGCGCATACCTGCGCAGAGCTTGAGGCGCTGGACGCGGGCATCCTGCGGCCGGGGTACGGAAAAGAACGCATCCCGCTGCTAAAAGACGTCCTTACGTTTGCAAAAGAATCGGGCGTATGGGTGAACGTCGAGATCAAGGCGGGGAGCGTAAATTATCAGGGCATGGAGGAGAAACTGGCCGGCGCCGTGCGCGCGTGCGGGATGGAAGAGAGCGTGCTGTTTTCCTCCTTCGACCACTTCGCCCTGCTGCGGCTCAGGGAAGCCTGGCCGCAGGCGCAGACGGCGGTCCTGCACGTAAGCGCCCTCGTCGAGCCGTGGGAGTACGCGAAAAAGCTGGGCGCGCGGGCGATGCATCCGCTGTATGCCGTGGCGATGCTCCCGGGATGGGTGGACGGCTGCCGCCGTCACGGCGTCGCCGTGAACGCCTGGACGGTGGACGACGAGGCGGCCATGGAATCGCTGTTTGGGATAGGCGTTAACGGACTGGTGACCAACAGGCCGGACGTCGCGCTTAGGGTCCGCGCGGCGTTGGACGGGCGGAAGGCGAAATGAAAAACACGGCGATGAAAGCCGCCCGTTTTGGCCGGTCCGAAACCGCTTGACGCCGATGGATCAGCCGCGAGGCCCGCTCATGAAGAACAGCGCCAGCGTGCCCGCGCCCACGTGGGAGCCTATGACGGCGCCTATGGGGGAGATGACGATCTCTTCGCACGGATACGCTTTTTCCACCATTTCCCTGAGCGTCAGCGCGTCTTCGAGGCAGTCGCCGTGGCTGATCTCCACGGCCCCGCGGTCCCATCCTTCGATGTTGTCGGCCATCTTTTTAAAGAGCGTTTTAATAGCCTTTTTCCGGCTGCGCGCTTTTTCGACGGGTACGAGCTTCCCTTCCGTATTGACGCTGAGCACGGGCTTGATGCGCAGCAGCGTGCCGATCGCGGCGCTCGAACTCGAAANNCCTGCCTCCGCGTTTGAGGTGGCCGAGGTCGTCCACAGTGAACCAGTGGTGGGCGTTGAGCCTGTTTTCGAGGACCCAGTCGGCGACGGCGTCCAGGCTTTCACCGGCGTCGCGCATTTTTACCGCGTGCATCACCAGCAGGCCTTCTCCCAGGGAGGCGCCAAAAGAGTCCACGATGCGCATCCTCCTGTCCGGGAAACGATCCTTTAGCGTTTCGGCGGCGTTCAGCGCGCCTTCATACGAACCGGACAGGCCGCTGGAAAACGCGATATAGAGGATGTCTTTGCCGGATTCCAGGATGGGCGTCATGAACGCCAGGTACTCTTCCGCGGTGATCTGGGAGGTCGTGGAGAGCTTGCCTTCGCGCAGTTGATTATAAAACGAATGGTAGCCGTCGGCTGCGCCCTCGTTGTCGGCCCTTGCGACGCCGTCGATGATATAGGTGAGGGGGATGACCGCGAGCCCGTTTTTCTGGCAATAGGCTGCCGGGAGGTCCGAAGTCGAATCCGTCATCAGGACGTAATCTGCCATTTCATGCAATATTTCCCTTCTATAAGGATAGATTCATTCTATCGTTATCCGATATAAAAATCAAGCAATCGTTCGCCCCGGCGCGGCATCGGACCGGGGCGGCCCTAAAAAGATGGAAGATTTTTGTATAAATGCAACAAATGGTTGAATACGATGCAAAAATGTAATAGAATATCCAGACGGGGGTAGAAACGTCCGTTAAAATGAATGATGCATTACGCTGTCCTTCATCGCTTACGGATGCTAAAGAAGTTTTGGGAGGCATATCATCATGGAAGTTTCCAGGAGATGCTCGAACATCCTCGGTTCGCTGACGCTGGAGATCAGCGCGAGGGTGAAAGCGATGAAGGCGGAGGGCCACGACGTCATCGGCTTCGGCGCGGGCGAGCCGGATTTCGGTACGCCTTTGTGGGTGGTGGACGCCGCGAAGGAAGCGCTCGACAAAGGACTGACCCGTTACACGCCCGCCTCGGGCACGCCGGAGCTGAAAAGGGCGATCTGCGACAGGTACAGGAGGAAATACGGCCTCGACTACGATGTCGCCCAGGTGGTGGTCTCCAACGGCGCGAAGCATTCGCTGTTCAACGTCTTCCAGGCGATCCTCAACCCCGGCGACGAGGTGATTGTGCCGGCCCCGTACTGGCTGAGCTATCCGGAAATCGTAAAGATGGCCGACGGCGTTCCCGTCGCCGTGGAAACGACCGAGGCCGAAGCCTTCAAGCTGTCCCCCCGCGCGCTGAGGGAAGCGGTCACCCCCCGTACCAAAGCTGTCATCATCAACAACCCCTCCAACCCGACGGGCAGCGTGTACACCCGCGAAGAACTCAGGGAGATCATGGACGCCGCGCTGGACTGCGGCCTCTGCGCCGTGGCTGACGACATTTACGAGGAACTCGTCTACGACGGCGCGGAGATGGTATGCATACCGACTTTGGGCGATAGGTACAGGGAGAATACCATCGTCGTGAGCGGCGCGTCCAAAACCTACGCGATGACGGGCTGGCGCATCGGCTATTCGCTCTCCCCGCACGAGATCGCAAAGGCGATGGGGAACTTCCAGAGCCATTCCACGTCCAACCCCAACTCCATCGCCCAGTACGCGACGATCGCCGCGCTCAACGGCCCCGATGAGGGGATTATCAGGATGCGAGCGGCGTTCGACGAGCGCAGGCGGTTCATGCACGCGCGCATCAACGGGATAGACGGCCTCGGTTGCCTGCTGCCCTCCGGCGCCTTTTACATGATGATGAACATTTCCGGCATCCTGGGCAGGGAATGGGAAGGACGGCGGATTTTGGGTTCCATGGACTTCGCCATGGCCCTGCTCGAAGCGCAGAAGGTCGCCGTCGTGCCCGGCATCTGCTTCGGCGCGGACGATTATGTGCGCATGTCCTATGCCGTATCCATGCATAACATCGAAAGAGGACTGGACCGTATCGAGGCGTTCTGTGCGGGTCTAAAGTAAAAAAGCGCACAGGATGCCCCGTTAAGGCTTAGCGCATGCGGTTATATTGTATACAATTATACAGGGATACACAAAGAAAAGGGTGGGGATCATGATCGAATTCAATCCGAAAACGAATCTTCTCGAGGAAAACGTGTACGAGTACGAATTACAGGACGTGGAAGAACCCGAGCTTTTCAGGGAGTTCTTCGACTACGGTTCGATCCCCAAAACGGCGTTCAACAAGCGCTCCGTGCCCATGGAATGCCCGGAGGAAATCTGGATCACGGACACGACCTTCNNCCGCGACGGGCAGCAGTCCTGCTCGCCTTTCACGCCCGTCCAGATCGCGCGGCTCTACGAGATGATGCATCGCCTGGGCGGCCCGAAGGGCCTGATCCGCCAATGCGAGTTCTTCATCTATTCCGAAAAGGACCGCGAAGCCGTGCGCCGCTGCCAGGACTTCGGGTTCGAGTTCCCCCAGATCACCAGCTGGATACGGGCGCACGAAAAGGATTTCCATCTGGTGAGGGAAAT
Source organism: Christensenella sp. UBA1431 (assembly GCA_002329665.1). Lineage (GTDB taxonomy): Bacteria > Bacillota > Clostridia > Christensenellales > UBA1431 > UBA1431. The sequence continues at coordinate 54 of DCTV01000039.1, read as the reverse complement.
GGGCCTGAAGGAAACGGGAATCCTGGTGAGCTGCTCGGATTACCATATATTCAA
>DCTV01000037.1 GCA_002329665.1 Christensenella sp. UBA1431 | reverse complement strand
AAGCGCGCTGAACGAAAACCGCGGGGTCGGTTCGGACCCGCGGACCATGACGCTGGACTTCGTTTGAAAAACGCCACCGTTTTTCGTGCCCGCAAACCCTTGAGTTTGCGGGCGTTTGTTTTTTACGCCAACTGCAGCCGGGACAGCCGGTCAGATATGCATGCGCCGCTGCAGCTTTGCCATCGCGCGGCTGTTCCGGCCGATCGCGAGGCATAACAACGAAATGCTCAGGCATACGACAGTCACGATGACCGACCACCGCAGCGTGACCGCCCCGGTGATATAGAGCAGGCAGGTTGTCTCGACGGCCACGGACACGGCCGCCGGCGCGAGCATCCCGATGCAGCAAAGGTACAATGGCCGCACTTTCCTCTTCCCGAGCGCAACGAGCACGAAAACCGATGCCGAAGCGGCCAGCGTAATGGGCAGCGCGACCGCCGCCCACCACCCGTGCGTCGGCCCCAGCAGCTCGATGAGATAGAGATACGCGAGCGCCCCGCACGTGCCGATGAGCAGGAATACGTAAACGGAAACCCGCCGAAAAAGCGCCGGAAGGCCGGCGCAGAGGAAAACAAGGCCCAGCGCGCCTACGGGATAGGCGGCCCAGAACCCGCTCGAATGAAACAGCAGGTTGACGGCGACGCATATGGCGGAAGGCAAAGCCCACATCATGACTATGAACAGCGCCGAAAACCGCGAGTCAGCCGCCCCCAGCCTGTCGACGTACCCCGGGAACGGCCTGGGGGACCGCGTGTCCACCGGAGAGCGGGGGTTGACGACTTCCGTCGCGCAGAGCGCGCAGCGCTTCGCGGTCCTGTCCAGTTCCACGCCGCAGTTCACACAGTAAGACATATCGCACCTCACGTTCGGTTGCTTTCGATTTTGACGGGGACGCCGTGTTTCACGATCTGTGTAAAGAACAGCCGCTCCACCTCCGTTTCGCAGATCGTGCTCGCGAAGCTTACGGCCAGCCTGTTTTCGAAGCTGACCGCCGCACAGTTCACCGGGTTTTTATAGGACGGGCCGAGCATCGCCTCGAACCGTTCGACATGCCCCGCGAGTTGGGCCGGCACGCGCACGGCGCCCAGGTTGGTGAGCGTGCTGGTGAACAGCGCCTCGCCCACGCGCCTGAAGATCAGCGCCAAAACCGCTTTTTTGATGAACAGGGGCATGACCCTCGTCAACGGGTTGCGTTCCGAGGCCACGTTCACGGCCATCCGCGCGTTGAGGAACTTCGCGTTCACGTTCATGCGCATGAAATGGTGCACCTGTTCGGCGATCTCTTCGAAGGAATAATCCCCGTAGTTCGGATCGATCCCCGGATTTACGTACTGTGAAAAATTACGCACCGATTCGGTGGGGAAAAAGCGCCTGAGGTTGACGGGCACAGAGACTTTCACCGGTTTTATTCCGCGCTTTCCGGCGCTTTTTTGCTGCAAATACAGCGCGCGGATCAGCACCGCAACGAGGTATTCGGTGAGCGTGACCCCGAACCCGCGCGCCGCCGCGAGGGCCTTGACGGTATCGAGTTCGCCGACGATGATGTGAAGCATGTTTTTGGGGGCGCGCCTGCCCCGTACCTGGTACGCCTTCGGCTCGCGCCGGCTCTGCCGCACGCTGGAGGTGGCGTAGCGGGCGTACGCGTCCTCGAGTTCCTCCGGCCGGGGGGCTTGCTCCACGTCGAAAACGCCGTCCGCAGCCGGCACGGCGTTCCCTTTGAGCGTTTGGTAACGGGCAAGGAGCGTCTTTAAAAACGCCATCCCGCCCGTGCCGTCGCACAGCGCGTGAAAGACTTCCAGCGCGATGCGGCGCTCGTAATAACTGACCCGGAAGAGGAAACCTCCGTTTTCGTGCCAGCGCATCCTGCGGCAGGGATTCGCGGCCTCCGGCCGAACGAGCGGGGTGCCCGCGTTGTGTTCGAGATAATACCAGAAAACTCCCCGGCGCATGCGTACCGCGAAGCCGGGGAACCTGGGCAGAGTCTGTTCGAGCGCCTTCTGAAGCAGCGATGGATCCACTTTCTCTCTCATGCGCGCAGACAGGCGGAAGACGCTCGACCAGCCCTTTTTCTGGATCGCCGGGTACAGCTTCGCCGCGTTGTCCAGCCTGAGCCAGGGGGCGTTGACACGGGTTTCGTTCGTTTTCACATACCCCTCCGACGTACGTTCTTTTCAAGGTATACACATTATAACACACACCGGCTTTCCGGGCTGCGGGCGCGCTTGCCCGCGCCTCAATTCACGACGTTCACGGGCTTCCCGTTAATAAACGCCCGCAGGTTGTTGAGCACGGTGTCGTAGAGGCATTCGAGCGTATGTTGCGAGATCCAGGCTATGTGAGGCGTGACGATGCAGTTGCGCGCGCCGATGAGGGGGTTTGGCGTCTTCGGCGGTTCGACGCCCAATACGTCCAGCCCCGCTCCGGCGATCGCGCCGCCGTTTAACGCGTCGGCGAGGTCCTGGTCGGCCACCAGCCCGCCCCGCGCGGTGTTTATGAGCAACGCCGTCTTCTTCATCAGGCCCAGCGTGCGCGCGTTCACGATGCCTTCCGTTTCCGGCGTCAGCGGGCAGTGCAGGGACACGACGTCCGCGTTGATGAAAACCTCGTTAATGCTCTTCGCCCAGGCAAAGCGCGTGAACTCCGGCATATCGCGGGGATTCCGCCGGTAGGCCAGTATGCACATGCCCATCGCGTGCATGATGCGTGCGCACGCCTGCCCTGTCGCGCCGAAGCCGACGGCGCCGTACGTCATACCCGTCAGGTCGAGGAGCCCGCGATCCCAGTAGCTGAAAAAGTCGCTATTTCGCCACCGGCCCTCGAGGACGCCCCGGTGATAGGCTTCCGGCCTGCGGCACAGCGCGAGCAGCAGTGCGGCGCAATGCTGCGCCACCGACTCGGTCGCGTAAGCGGGCACGTTGGTGACCACGATGCCGCGCGCACGCGCCGCCACGACGTCGACAGGGTCGAACCCCGTCGCCACCACGCCGATGTACTTCAAGCCAGGAAGCCGGTCGAAATGCTCTGCGCAAATGGGCACCTTGTTCACGATGAGCGCGCCTGCGCCCCGCGCACGCTCCAGAAGCTGGTCCGGGCGCGTCACGTCGTAGCGCTCCAGTTCGCCGAGAGCTTCGAACGGCTCCCAGCGCCGCGGGTCGTCCGAATCGAGCGCCCTTCCCTCAAGAATCACGATCTTCAAGCCGATCCCTCCCTCGTTCCCCCATACTAACACGCCGGGCGGCGCGCGTGAAGCTTCTCTTTTTTTGTCCCGCGGGCCTAAAAAATTGCCTGTCGGCTGATCTCAGAGATTATGCGTAAAAAGCAAGTCCTGCGACAAAGCGCAGGACTTGCTTTTGCGGGAACCAACCCGCACATTCAAGCGATCGTTTGAAGACGTTATTTTCCAAGCTTGTTGAGCGCGGCGCCGATGCCCATGATGCCGGCACCGATGCCAATATTCGTAAGATACGAGTTGATGACCGACCATATGTCGCTGGGTGCGCCGAATGTGACGATGTTATAGACAAAGGAAGCCAGCCAGCTTACGGCCAGCGCGGCGCCGATGATCAGCAAAATGACTCCAAATATGCTAAAGCCGCCGCTCCTTGCGGCCGGCGCATAGTATTGCGTCTGCACGGGGGGCGCGGACGCACTCGGTGCTTCGAGGCTGTTGCCGCAAACGGTGCAGAACTGTGAGCCGTCGGGCAGGTTTGCCCCGCATTTTCCACATATCATGATTTACACCTCTCCCATTAATTTAACAAAGGACGCTACACTACTTCTTCCTCTCCAGGGTGACCAGCAGTTGTCCCACCGCCCACATCGTCCACGCGAGACCGCCGCCCGAAATCAGGGTACTCAATCCCGACACAAATCCATTATGATAAGTGAGCGAGATAATGAACCCGACGAGCGCGAAGACCGCAACGACCATCGCGCCGATCTTGAGGATCATTTCGAGTGCGTACGGATTGAACGTCAAAAACCCCTGGCCCGGCTGCCTGGGCTGCCGATAAGCCGTTTGGTACTGCGGCTGGTATTGCGGCTGCGGCTGGGCCTGCGGCTGCGGTTGGGGCTGGGCTGCGGATGCTTCGTCTACGCGCGTGCCGCAGGTCGCGCAGAACACGGCGCCTTCAGCCAGGGGAGTCCCACATTTTGAGCAATTCATACTTTTTCTCCTTTATTATGTATTTTTGGTATTATTTACCGTTAAGCCTAAAAAATTTTTCTATGTGGTTATACGCAGGATTACGATTATTGTTGCGTTTCTTTTTCAGATCTGACAGGATAGTTTCCGGTAAAACAGGCGTTGCAGAACACCTTGCGCCCGCCGAGCATGTCGCTGAGGCCGCTCACGTCCAGGAAATCCAGCGAGTCCGCGCCGATCTTCTTGCACAAGGCCTCGAGCGAGTTCCTGTACGCGGTGAGTTCCTTGTGCGTACCGACGTCGGTCCCGTAATAACAGGGATGCAGGAAGGAAGGCGAACTCACGCGCATGTGCACCTCTTTCGCCCCGGCCTGCCGCAACAGGCGTATGATGCGCGCGCTGGTCGTCCCCCGCACGATCGAATCGTCCACCATGACGATTCGCTTGCCACGCACGGTCTCCTTAAGTGGGTTCAACTTAATGCGCACCCCCGCCTCGCGCTGGTCCTGGTTGGGCCTGATGAACGTGCGCCCGACGTAGGCGTTTTTCACAAACCCGATGGCGTAGGGTATCCCCGATTCCTGCGCGTACCCAATCGCCGCGTCGATGCCCGAATCCGGGACCCCGATCACCGCGTCCGCCTCCGCTTTGGCCTGCCTCGCCAGAAGACGCCCGGCTTCAAGCCGCGCCTCGTAAACGCTAATGCCGTCGATCACGCTATCCGGACGGGCAAAATAGATGTATTCGAAGACGCAGAGGCTGCTTTGGCAGTCGGTGCGCACCTGGCGGGCCGTCATGCCGCCGTTGTCGATGATGACGACCTCGCCCGGCTTTACGTCCCGCACGAACTTCGCGCCCACCGTATCCAGCGCGCAGCTTTCCGACGCCACGACCGTCGAACCGTCCAGGTCCCCGATGCACAGGGGCCTGAACCCCCAGGGGTCCCGAAGCGCGATCAGCTTGTCTTCGAGCATGATGAGCAGGGAGTACGCGCCCTGAAGCCTTTTCATGGCCAGCGTGATCGCTTCCTCGATGGTCGATCCCGCCGCGTATTCTTTCGCGATGATGAACGCGATGATCTCCGAATCGGTGGACGTCTGAAAGACCGCGCCTTTGTCTATGAGTTCCCTCGCAAGCGACCCGGCGTTGGTCAGGTTCCCGTTGTGCGCCAGGGCCATCTTGCCCGCCGCATAGCGGGTGACCAGCGGCTGCGCGTTCTCGGGGACGCTATCGCCCGTCGTGGAATACCGCACGTGCCCGATGGCCATGCGGCCGCCGAGCTTTTCGAAGCTGTTGTGGTCGAACACCTCGCCCACGAGGCCCATGCCCTTCTTGCAGGTTATCTCGCCGCCGGCGCTGGTGGCGATGCCGGCGCTCTCCTGTCCCCTGTGCTGCAGGGCATAGAGCCCGTAGTACATCACGCGCGCCACGTCCATGTCCTCACGGGCGAACACGCCGAATATCCCGCACGCTTCGCGGGGCTTGTCCGTCTGCATCAGATCCCCAACCTTCTGTATACTTCCTGGTAAGCCTCTTCAACGTCGCCAAGGTCGCGGCGGAAACGGTCCTTGTCCAGCTTCTTTCGCGTCTGGGAATCCCACAGCCGGCAGGTATCCGGCGAGATTTCGTCGGCCAGGATAATCGAGCCTTTGTACCGGCCGAACTCGAGCTTGAAATCGACGAGTATCAGCCCGGCGTCCGAGAAGATCTTTAGAAGCTCTTCGTTGATCCGAAGGGCCAGCTTCGCTATCGTATCCATCTCTTCGGCGGTCGCGAGTTCGAGCGCCTGGATGTGGCAGTCGTTGATAAGCGGGTCGCCCAGTTCGTCGCTTTTATAGGAATATTCCAGCACGGTCACGGGAAGCTCCCTGCCTTCCTCGACGCCGTAACGCCTTGAAAAGCTCCCCGCCGCTATGTTGCGCACGATCACTTCGACGGGGACGATCTCCACCCGTTTCACAAGGGTTTCGCGGTCGGAGATTTCCTTTATGTAATGCGTGGGGATCCCCCGCGCTTCGAGCAGGCGGAAAATGTGGTTGGACATCCTGTTGTTCACGATGCCCTTGTTCGCAATGCTGCCCTTTTTCTTGCCGTCGAACGCCGTCGCGTCGTCCTTGTACGCGATGCGCAGGACATCGGGGTCTTCCGTTCGGTATACTTTTTTTGCCTTTCCCTCGTAGAGCATTCCGTTTTCGTTCATCTTTTCCCTCCAGACAGCGGGCTGCCGCGTCCTTGTACAAAATCAGCATAGACCGCGCCCCTGCCCTTTGTCAATCAAAAAAACTTTGACGCAGGCGCAATTTTAGTATACCATACATAAGGAGCTTTTCAAACGGCCACGCCGCTTTATCCGGGCGTTTCGCCAAGGGTGCAAACGTTCCCCTTGGAGAAGCGTTACTTGTGTTTTATGCGCAAAATCCTCGGGGCAGGGAAGCGCCAGCATGCAAGGAGGTTTTCAACATGCCAGCAACGGCCATCGTAGGCATCAACTGGGGTGACGAAGGGAAGGGACGCATGGTTGACCTGTTCGCGAGCGAATACGACGTCGTCGTTCGCTACCAGGGCGGAAACAACGCGGGCCATACGGTCGTGAACCGTTTCGGAAAATTCGCGCTCAACCTGATCCCTTCCGGGATATTCAGCGCCGGCGTACGCAACGTTCTGGGCAACGGCGTCGTCATCGACCTTGAGCACCTTTGCGGCGAAGTGGGCCGCATCCGCGAGGCCGGGATACCGATTACCCCCGAAAACTTCTTTATCAGCCAGCGCGCCATCATCTGCTTGCCGTACCACCGCGACCAGGACGTCTTCGAAGAAGAACGCCTCAAGGGCGCGAAGTACGGTTCGACCCGCCGCGGTATCGCCCCCGTCTACGGCGACAAATACCTCAAAAAAGGCATACAGATGGGCGAACTCCTGCAGGACGACGATTACCTAAGGGCCCGCCTTTCCTTCATCCTCGAATGGAAGAACCTCTTCATACAAAACACCTACGGCAAACCGCCCTACACCGTGGACGAGATGCTCGGGTGGCTGCGCACCTACGGCGATCCGTTCAAGGAGTACATCCACGACGTGCGCTGCATGCTCACCAGGGCGCAGCGTGCGGGCGAAAACATCCTTTTCGAGGCGCAGCTCGGCGCGCTGCGCGACATCGACTACGGCATCTACCCGTACACGACGTCCTCGTCGCCGCTCGCCGCCTACGCCCCGATCGGTTCGGGCGCGCCCAGCATCCGACTCGACGATGTCATCGGTATCGTGAAAGCCTATTCGACCTGCGTGGGCGAGGGCCCGTTCGTCGTGGAAACGTTTGGCGAGGAAGCCGACCGTCTCCGCGAGGCAGGCGAAGAATACGGGGCGACCACGGGCCGTCCGCGGCGCGTGGGCCCCTTCGACGCCGTGGCTTCCCGCTACGGTGTGCAGGTGCAGGGCGCCACGAGGCTCGCGCTCACGAAGCTGGACGTCCTCTCCTGCCTCGAAACCATCCCCGTATGCATCGCGTACGAGATCGGCGGCGGCACGACCAGGGACTTCCCCTTCGCGCCGCTGCTCACGGGCGCCAGGCCCGTCCTTCAACGGATGCCGGGCTGGGGCACGGACGTCTCGGGCGTGCGCAGGTGGGAAGATCTGCCGGGGGAGGCGCAGCGGTACGTCGAATTCGCCCAGGACGAGATGGAATGCAGGATCGACTTCGTTTCGGTCGGTCCCGACCGCGACGCGATAATAAGGAGGTAACGGGAATTGCCGGGTTACCAGAGCCCCTTTGAAGGGCGGTACGCTTCGCCCGAAATGAAAGCGCTGTTCTCGGCGGAGGAACGCGTCCGCACCTGGCGCAGGCTGTGGGTCGCACTGGCCGAGGCCGAGCGGGAACTGGGCCTGAACATCACCGAAGAGCAGATCGGCGAACTCAGGGCGCACGTCGGCGACATCAACTTCGAGGACGCAGCCCGCAAAGAGCGCGAGATACGCCACGACGTCATGGCGCACGTGTACGCCTACGGGCTGCAGTGCCCGAAGGCGCGCGGAATCATCCACCTGGGCGCGACGTCGTGCTACGTCACCGACAACGCCGATATGATCCTTTACAAAAAGGCCCTTCTCATCGTGCGGGACAAGGTGGTCAAGGCCGTCGCCAACCTCGCGCGGTTCGCTAAAGAGCACGTGTCCCTCCCCTGCCTCGGGTACACGCACCTGCAGGCGGCGCAACCGGTCACGGTGGGCAAACGCGCCTGCCTGTGGATCCAGGACCTCATGCTCGACCTATCTGACATCGAGTACGTGGCGGGGAGCCTGAAACTCCTGGGCTCGAAGGGTACCACCGGCACGCAGGCCAGCTTTTTGAGCCTGTTCGACGGCGACCACGAAAAATGCCGCCGTCTGGACGCCATCGTCGCGGAGAAAATGGGCTTTAAGGAGACGTACGCCGTGACCGGGCAGACCTATCCCCGCAAGGAGGACAGCCGCATCGTGAACGCGCTCTCGGGCGTCGCGCAGAGCGCGCACCGCTTCGGCAGCGACGTGCGCCTTCTCCAGCACATGCGCGAGATCGAGGAGCCGTTCGAGAAGACCCAGGTCGGTTCGAGCGCGATGGCCTACAAGCGCAACCCCATGCGCTCCGAACGCATCTGTTCCCTCGCGCGCTACGTGATCGCCGACGCGCTGAACCCGGCGATGACCGCGTCCACGCAGTGGCTCGAGCGCACGCTGGACGACTCGGCCAACCGCCGCATCGCCCTCCCCGAAGCCTTCCTCGCGGTGGACGCCGTCCTCTCGCTGGTCATCAACGTGACCGGCGGCCTCGTGGTAAATAAAGCGGTCATAAGAAGAAGGCTGATGGAGTACCTCCCGTTCATCGCGACCGAGAACCTGTTAATGGCGGCCGTGAAGGCGGGCGGCGACCGGCAGGCGCTGCACGAGCGCATCCGCGTGCATTCGATGGAAGCGTCGCGCAGGATGAAGGAGGGGGACGGCGAGTGCGACCTGCTCGAACGCCTCGCGCTCGATCCCGCGTTCAGGATGACGCGGGACGAGATCGACGCGCTGATGGACCCGGCCCTGTACGTCGGCCGCGCCTCCCGGCAGGTGCACGAGTACCTGGAAAACGAAGTTCGGCCCGTGCTCGACGCGCGTCCCGTGGGCGACATTGAGGCACACATCGAAATCTAGCATCACAATCAGGCAGAAGCCGGGGAGGGACCATGGCAAAAGAAAAGATCATCGTGCTCGATTTCGGCGGGCAGTTCAACCAGCTCATCGCGCGGCGCGTGCGCGAACTCGGCGTCTACTGCGAAGTGCTCCCCTGCGACACGCCCGTCGGGGAATACAGGGATGATTCACTCAGGGGCATCATCCTCACCGGAGGCCCACAGAGCGTCCACGAGGCGGATTCACTGGCCTGCCCGCCCGAAACGTTCGAGGCGGGCGTGCCCGTAATGGGCATCTGCTACGGCATGCACCTGATTTCGCACATGCTGGGCGGCACCACGCGCGAAGCCGAAGCGGGCGAATACGGGCTAACGCGGTTCACGGCCCGACCGCACGCGCTCCTTGCGGGCGTCGAAGCCGAGTCCGTCGTGTGGATGAACCACCGCGACCAGGTGGAAACGCTGCCCGGGGGCTTTGCGCCGATCGGCAGCACCGGCAACTGCCCGATCGCGGCCTTCGCCGGCGACGCGAAAAAGCTCTACGGCGTGCAGTTCCACCCGGAGGTCCAGCATACGGTGCACGGCACGCGCATCCTCAAAAACTTCCTTTTCGGCATCTGCGGCTGCGAAGGCGGGTATTTTGCGGGCGACATGATCGAAGAACTCGTGCGCGAGGTTCGCGAGACCGTCGGCGGCGCGCCGGTGCTGAGCGCGCTCTCGGGCGGGGTGGATTCCTCGGTCGCGTCGGTGCTCGTGCACCGCGCCGTCGGCGACAACCTCACCTGCATCTTCGTCGACCACGGCCTCCTGCGAAAAGGCGAGGCCGGGCAGGTGCTGAGGACCTACCGCGACCACCTCGGGCTCAACGTCATCGCTGTGGACGCGAGCCGCCGCTTTCTGGACAGGCTCAGGGGCGTCACCGACCCGGAGCAAAAGCGCAAAATCATCGGGAACGAGTTCATCCGCGTGTTCGAGGAAGAATCGGCCAGGGTGAACGCCGACTACCTCGTGCAGGGCACGATCTACCCCGACGTGATCGAGAGCGGGCGCGGGCCGTCCGCCTCCATCAAGAGCCACCACAACGTGGGCGGGCTTCCCGAAAACATGCGTTTCAAAGGCCTGATCGAGCCTCTAAGGATGCTGTTCAAGGACGAGGTCCGCGTGCTGGGCGAGAGCCTGGGGATCGACCGCAGCCTCGTCTGGCGCCAGCCTTTCCCCGGCCCGGGCCTCGCTGTCCGCGTCATGGGCGAGGTCACGGACGAAAAGCTGCGCGTGCTGCGCGAGAGCGACGCCATCGTCCGCGAGGAGATCGAGAAAGCGGACCTGAACGAGAGCCTTTGGCAGTATTTCGCGGTCCATACGGGCGTGCACACCGTGGGCGTGATGGGCGACGCCCGCACGTACGACAGCTGCATCGCCGTACGCGCCGTCGCCTCGACCGACGCGATGACCGCCGCCGCCGCCGAGATACCGTACCCCGTGCTCACGAAGCTGACCTCGCGCATCATCAACGAAGTGCGCGGCGTGAACCGCGTCGTGTACGATATCACGTCAAAGCCCCCGGGCACCATCGAGTGGGAGTAACGGTAAAGCGGCACGACGGAGTAAAATGGACAAAGTTAAAGGCGTCCCGATTTGATGCGGGGCGCCTTTCCGTTTTTCGGGGCAGCTCACACCTGCGTGGTTAGCTTTTCGCGTATCCTCTGCTTCAGCAGCATCGTTCTGGCCAGCCTCCGCCCCGCGGCGCGCGCCCGGGCCTGCGCTTCCCGGTCCGCACCGGCTTCATCCTTCGCGAACAACCCGGCGATTTGGACGCTGTCAACAACGCGGTATCCCAGGGCTTCCAGCGTCATTGCCATGGTTTTAGCCGCAAAGCCGGCGTCTTCCGCTTTGGATTGCTCGCACACGCTGATCACCACGGCAAGTTTGCCGCCCAGCGCCTCGTTTACACCCATCCATACGCTGCGGTCCTCGTCGTCGAACGCCTCGAAACAATAGAGCCGATCCAAAAACGCTTTCATGAGCGCCGTCACATCGTAGAAATACGTAGGCGACCCGAGGACGACGGCGTCCGCTTCCAGCAGTCGCGGATAGATTTTCTGCATGCCGTCCCCGATGACGCAGGCGTAAGTCTCCCTGCAGCCTTCGCATCCCCGGCAATCACAGAAATCATAGTCGGCGAGATGAATCATCTCGGTTTCCACGCCCTGCCCCATCATACCATCCAGCGCCTGCCGAACAAGTTGAGACGTGTTCCCTTCTTTTCTTGGGCTCCCGACAATCCCCAGCACTTTCATACGAACCATCCCGTTTTTTTATTCATCGTACCCGTATGCGCCGTCATCTGTCAACACGCGGACGTTTCGTTTGCCCAACACCCGAAGCAGGGCTGCCGCGCCAAAATGGGCAAAGACGCGCAAAGCGCCGGGGCCCCCGCGTACGGCAGAGCAATAGCGCCCCGAAAACCGTTCATGGTTTCCGGGGCGTTGATTGCCGATGATGCTTCATCCAAAAACTAACGCCGGTGATTCTTCCGCTTTGCGTGATCCATCATTTTTTTGTACTGGGCCTTGCTGCCGGCCATGTTTTTGATTTTTTCTTCCTCGATCTTCCTTGCGCAAAGGCCGTCATAACGGGCTTCCCGCTGCAGCTTTTTGTAGTTTTCCAGCCTGCGCCGGTCCAGTTCGCCAGATTCGATGCTTTCGCTTACCGCGCACCCGGGTTCGCCCGTGTGGGTGCAGTCCCGGAACCTGCATCGCGCCGCGAGTTCGTCGATGTCGGCAAACGACCTGGCGAGATCGACCGAGTCCGCCCCCAGTTCCCGCATGCCGGGCGTGTCGATGACGATGCCGCCTCCGGGCAGGATCAGCAGTTCCCGCCGCGTGGTCGTGTGCCTGCCTTTGCCGTCAGCGCGGATAGCGGCGGTGGCCAGGCGTTCTTCGCCGGCCAGATTGTTGATGAGCGTCGACTTCCCGACGCCGGACGAACCTATGAAAGAAGCCGTTACGCCCGCTTTAAGGTACGGCAGGAGCTTTTTGCAGGACGCCTGATCGTAACCCGATGTGATTACAACGTCCACGCCCAAAGCGATGCCGGCTGTTTCGTCCAGCGCCTTTTGCATGCCGCCGCACAGGTCGGATTTGGTCAGGACCACGACGGGGGTCGCGCCGCTGTTCCACGCCACGGAAAGATAGCGCTCCAGCCGGCTCGGGTTATAGTCGCTGTTCAAGGCCATGCATATGAACACCACGTCGATATTGGCCGCGACCACCTGCGTCTGGCCGCTGGCGCCCACGGCGGAACGCTCGAAAACGCTCTGTCGCGTCAGCACCCTGTGGATGACCGCGTTACCGGACAGGGCATCGTCGCGGCCGATCATCGCGAAATCCCCGACGGCCGGGTAATCGGAAAGGCGCGCCGCCTGATGCCGGAATCTGCCGGAGACTTCGGCAAACCGCTCTCCCCGTTCCGTTATGATCCTGTATGCGTCCTTGTGCTGCGAGATCACCCTCGCCAGATCCATATCGGGATACAGCGCGGCCTCGTCGAAAAAACGCTCGCACGCGCCGTAATTTTTCAGGTTATTATTCAATGGTATTACCTCCGGAAAATGCATGTCCGTCTGGAGGTAATGTGCAATCAGGATTTTATTTTACACATCCCTCCCCGCACAGCGCAACCTCCATTGTGTTTTTCATAAAACGACGACTCCTTTTTATAAATTCTGTCTTAATTATATCAGGAAAACGGGATTTGAACATGGAGAATTCCCGAAACCCGCGATCATAATTCGCCGGATTTCTGCTCATCCTTTGCCGTACCGGTCAGGACGGCCAAAGGAGCATCCCCGTCTTCGACGTATGCGTCCTCTCCCTCGCATTGGCCGTTTTTCAGATGATCGATGGCGGCCGTCACCGCGTTGAACAGCTCGAAGCACATTTTCTTGTAGTCCGGCATGAGTATCACCCCACTTATAGTTTAGCGAATTATTCGCTAAACTATAATAGCGAGGAATTCGCTATCTTATATTATTTTAGGGGTGATTATATGTACGCACGGATTCGCAATTTACGGGAAGACAAAGACATGACGCTGACACAGATAGCGCAAATATTGAAATGTAGCCAACGGATATACAGCAATTACGAGCGCGGAGAGGTGATATCCCCACCGCAATACTGATTGGCCTTGCCAGATTCCATAACGTAAGCACGGACTATTTGCTTGGGCTTACCGATAGCAAGGAACCGTATCCGTATAAGTCCAGGCGGTGACTATTAAAAAACTCTGTTCCAGGACCGCGATGAATCTTTTGCTGTAACGCTATTGGTCTTATTTCTTAGATTTTAGCGTGCTATTTTTTATTTTATTGGTAGCTGTTATGTCGATTATTTTTACTGTCCCTTATTAATAATTGTTTTCTATTATTTTAAGAATATATTTCCCGTGTTTATTTCTTGTTTATCTCTTGACTATTCTACTCGGGCGTTGTATACTATACTATATACTGGAGGTGTGTGTTGTTGAAATACAGCTTTAACTGGTCAGCCGTCTCCGGCGGCGCACCATATATTACATTATCTTCACTCGGTATTGCATTAAATAGTGTGTCTATTGATAAGCTTAACAAACCCAAAAAAATAATTGTTGGCTTTGATGAAGAACATCGTGCACTAGGAATAAAAGCTTATAATAATGAAGCGGGATTAAAACCCTATGAGTTTGCCGATAGAATAAGAAACGGGTGGGTCCGTATTGGATGTAAGGATTTTATTAAATATCTCCACTCACTAACCGGGCTTGATTTTTCAAATTCGAAAAAATACGTCGCAGATTTTAACTCGGAAGAAAAAATTCTAATAGTTAAAATTCTTGACGCTACCGAAAAAGATTGTCTTTGATTTATTGGAACTATTCCTGTTCAAATGAAAGAGGGATCTGATGCAAACATCAGATCCCACGACAGACAACACTAAAGTGTTATCCGCTCTTACATATCCATAATAACATTTTTAGTGCATGGAATCAAGTTTGTCGTTAATATTGCGGCTAAAGGAGTGAAAGTTTTTATCCTGCGTTCTTTCATTTTTCAGTTAAAATATATACTTAATATAAAAGGAGTGAAAAGTATGCACAAGCATTATTATGTGAACAAGGAGACAATCGGCAATCCTCATTACAATCACGAAGTGCATACGAAGGATTGTCAATGGATGCCATCGGCTGCCAATCGGGACTATCTGGGTTATTACAATAACTGCGCCGCTGCAGTAAAAAAGGCCGAGGAAATATACGCAAATGTTGATGGATGCGCAACTTGCTGTCCTCTATGTCATAAAGGCTAGGTGAATAGAATGGGAAAAAATCAACATGTCACAAAGCACTCTAGTGGAGGATGGCAAATCATTGGTGCAGGAAATTCGAGAGCTACAAAAGTTACATCAACTCAAAAACAGGCCATTAATATTGCGAGAGGAATTGCAAAAAATCAAGGTTCTGAATTAATCGTACATGGCGCTAACGGAAAAATAAGAGCAAAAGACTCGCATGGAAACGATCCGTACCCGCCAAAAGGATGAAAGCAAAGCCCACTGAATATCAGTGGGCTTTGTTATTCTATGTAACGAACTTATACTCCTACCCTACTCTACCGTAACACTTTTCGCGAGGTTCCGAGGCTTGTCGATGTCGCAGCCGCGCAGCAGGGCCATGTAATAGGCGAAAAGCTGCATCGGCAGGATCGCGAGTACCGGCGCGATGAAATCGTCCGTTTTCGGGATGTACCACACCTCGTCGGCTTCCTTCGCGACGCGTTCGTCGCCCTCCATCGCGACGGCGAGGACGTAGGCGCCGCGCACCTTCACTTCCTTGATGTTGCTGATCGTCTTCTC
>DCTV01000077.1:21333-25402 GCA_002329665.1 Christensenella sp. UBA1431 | reverse complement strand
GTAAATATGTTCAAGCGTCGGAGGAGGCAGCTGCTTCTTTTTTTTTAATTCAAACATATAATTCCTTATTCATTATTTAACGGAGCCCCGATCCGGATTTTATTTATATTATCACATACATTATAACATTATTTTGATGTTTTGTAAATAATCAAGCGGCTTTTTGATATATAATTCCGAAAAAACGGACGGAAGCTGCCCTCCGTCCGTTTTGAACCGTCCTGTTGATTTATTTGATTTCGGGCAGGCTTGCAGCCGCAATCGACTGTCCCACGCGCCTGCTGCTCTCGTCGGGAAGATGAATTTTTATCTTTTCCGCAAGATCGGGAAACTCCTCGCTCAGCACGCGGCATGCTTCCCTGTATATTATCGTTCCGCCTTCGCCCGAGGAAACGCGTCCCATCAGCAGCACATANNAAAACAGCGCGTAATAAGCGATCGCGTAACCGAAATAAACGCCGATAGTCTCGTAAATTTTCACCGCGCGTCCGTCGCCCTCTTTCATGAGCGCCTGGACAGCCTTCAGTTTTTCGGCAGGCGAAGCATCCGGTTCAAGCTTTATGCCGGCGGCAGGCGCCAGCTTGATAACCGCGTCCTGCGAAAAATATTTGACCCCGCAGCCGTAATCACCCGACCATTCGTCAACGGCGGAACCGTTTTTCACATACCTTGACTCGATATTATAATCCGCTGGCACAAATGCAAGCTCGTTGAGCCAGCCTGTGATATTGCCTGCTCCGTCTACATATCCGCCCGCTTCGCTTGTTCCCATAGCGATACCGAGCACGTTTGTGTCGCCAAGCTCCATTGCTCCCGCGAGTGCCGTAACGTCGCCGTCGTTTGCGACCTCGATCGGAACGCCGCCGATTTCTTTAGCTATATCCGTATATATCGTCTTGACCTTTGCATAATCTTCGTCCGGAACTTTCAGAAACAGGGACGAAACCATTATCTTGTTGTCGATAACGACACCCGCAGTGCTCACGCCGATACCGTCAACAGAAGGCAAATGCGAAGCCGCTGTTTTAATCGCATCAAGTATCCCCTCATAATGGTAAGAAGGATCCGAATTTATCTTCGGGAACCAGACCACCTCTTCGGAGAAAACCGCCTCGCCGTTTATAACGGCGCTCACCTTGCGGTCGCTTCCGCCAGCGTCGAAACCTATCCGGTTGCCGTTGAGATGGCGGCCTACAGGCGATGTCGATTCGTGTGTGACCGGAGCTTCCTCAATGGGTCGCCATTCGACCTCAAACGGGCGTTCGTAAACGCGCGACATGAAACCGCGGTCGAAATCACGCAGCCCTCCGAAATCATATGCCGCCGCTATCCTGTCGGCTATGACCCGCGAACCCGCGATGACAATCTTATAGCCGCCGCGCGTCCACAGCAGTGTTTTCACAATACGCTCGACAAAACGGAAATTCTCCTCGTCGTGCCCTTCGCCGTCGGGATATACATAAACTTCGTAAGCGGTAACGTAATCGTTGTTTCGCACCGTACCTATGACAAGCCTCTGCCCGCCCGCTTTTTTTACGGCTTCGGTAAAATCACGGTAAACGACAGCCATAGGCATAAAATCGGCGTCAAGAGGGGCTTTAACTTTAATATTCATATAAAACTCCTTGTCCATAAATATTATAATCGTATAATTTCAGTTTCTTCATTCGGCATCCAGCATTATGCATTAAGTCAGCTTGCTGAATAAACCGTTCTGCCGCGTTTTATCGTTTTTGAGATATTGATATCGTCGTCGAATATGACAATATCGGCGTCTTTGCCCGTCCCGAGCGAACCGATGCGTCCGTCCTCATGTATCGCGCGTGCGGCGTTGATAGTAGCCATCGCGACCACTTCGTTTATCGGCAGCCGCGTATGCTCAAGCATGTTTGCCACGGCACTGTTCAGCTTTAATACGTTNNTTAAGAATATCGGCTGTCCGCCCAGCGAATATTCGCCGTCGGGCATTCCTCCGGCGCGTGTGCAGTCGGTTATCAGAACCAGTCTGTCTTTTTTCAGCGCCGCCACAACGGAAAACAGACCCGGATGAATATGGAACGTATCCGCAATAATTTCGCACGATATCGCAGACGCCATCACGGCTCCTACGACACCCGGATTGCGGTGCGCCAGAGGCGACATCGCGTTGAACAGGTGCGTAGCATGTCCCATACCGTCGGCGACGGCGTTCATCGCCTCCTCAAATGTGGCGTCGGTGTGCCCCATGGACAGGAGAATGTCCGTTTTCGCGGCGATCTCTTTGATGCACGCGTGGTCTTCGTCAGTTTCGGGGGCGAGCGTTACGGATCTTATTATGTCCGCGTTCTTTAAAATAAACGAAGCGTCCGGCTTTTTTATGTTTGCCGCAGCCTGCGCGCCTTTTTTTGACGGATTGATAAACGGCCCTTCCGCATGCACGCCGAGTATTTCCGCACCGTCCCAGCTCCGGCTCTCTTCTTTTACGCTTCGCACGGCGTCAAGCGCCGCGTTTATCTCATCCTCCGAAACGGTCATCGTTGTCGGCAGGAATGAAGTAACGCCGTTTTTTATAATACCTTCCGCCATTATCCGGATGCCATCCGCCCTGCCGTCCGAAGCGTCTTCCTGCATATAGCCGTGTATATGGATGTCAATAAATCCCGGCGACACATACATTCCGCGCGCGTCGATAACCTCGGCTCCTTCCGGAACCGTCGCCGGGTCGACAAAACCGGCAATACGCTCGTCATATGCCAATGCTTTTCCGCGGACAATGCCGTCGGGTGTTATGATTTTTCCTCCGATAATATATTTCATGATTTTATTCATATATCAGCCTTGTACCGGCTGATATATGCTCCTCCTTCGCTTTGAGATCTTTACTTTCCATTATAGCAAATTTACGAAAAAAAACAAGATTCTTTATGTAAAACATTTGAATAAACATAAGCAAACCCGAAACGGCTGTTGCCGGCAGGTAAATCGTGCATCGTATACATATATTACTAATCGGTGCTTTATTTTACAACTAAAAGTATTTATTTTTATAATGTATTCATTATTAACAGTATAATCAAATTATGTTTTTATTATTTCTGAAATAATATGTAAATATGGCACTATATACATCCTCAGACAGCGAAACCAAAACCATTGAACAACGGTAATAACGGTAACGCATGATACCGGCATGCTTGATTACGCTACGCGGCTACGATGCTTATTTTATTGGTTCCGAAAAATATTCCGGATCAAAACGAATCGAGCGGGACAAAACTCGGCTTCGAACTTGATTTGTATATTCTGATACCGGTAATCGCATTCTTGGCGGTTGCGTTTGATATAGCTGCGGTTTATTATTTTTATAAAAGGCACAAAATGGCATAGGCAAGCGATATCACTCTATGCTCCCCGGGAGTGCGGGCTTCCAGCCCGCGCAAACGCATAATAATCGCAACGCGCAAGCCCGGGCTGCGGGCAGCCGCGAGGGCTGCCCCTACGGGTACGGCGGTTCGCTGTACGTCATGGGTTAAGTGCAAAAAGAACGGCGCGAGCTTAAAATCCGCGCTCCCGAGATAAATAAGCCGAATGTATTTTACATGATGTATTTAATGTTTATCATTACCGCAGCTATATAAAGCCTGATCAGGTATAAAGTTCGATATATCATAAGCGGACTGTTTCTGCTAGGTACGTTTCGGTGCTTGCCTGCGCTTTGTATTACAGCACTGCTATGTTCCGGGCATGCCGTTTCTGGTCAGCCTGTTCGGGTATAACTTTGCTGTGATATTTATTTCTGTTACTATTGCTTCCGCTTATATTATTCGCAGTTCGCCTTCGGGATTGATTTCATACAGATGATACCGGTTTAACAGAGAATATGCTTGCGATATAACCGCAAAATCCGGACAAATGTTTTTTGTTTATCAATAGCGTTATGATTCAATTGAAACAGCCGTCTTTTCCGATAAAGACGGCTGTTCGTTATATTGTCGCGTTTTTTTCGCCGATGCTCTTTTCTATCATCATGTCCTTGACTTTCATGAGACGCGTCGTGTTGCCGCGTTCGTTTTCGTCAAGCTTCATTGTA
>DCTV01000077.1:5214-21290 GCA_002329665.1 Christensenella sp. UBA1431 | reverse complement strand
CCGATTTTTCGGTTTCGGCGAGGCGTATCATATCGGGCATCATTCGCGACAGCGCGCCTACTGCCGAGTCGAGTTCTCCGGATGTGAAAGCGAAGCCGTAGTTGAGGCTGTCGTATACTCCGCCGTTTTCGTCATCGTTCTTGAATGAGAACTGCGGAACGTTGACGCTCATCAGATTGCGGTATGTTACGCTTATCTCCCATTCTTTTTTAGGCAGCATCAGCGCCGCTTCGAGCGCTTTCGGTGATGATACGGCTGCCGCGGCCGAAAAACCGCGGTGAACCTCTTCTATTTCGGACTCTACTTTTTCGCGCAGCAGTTTGTTTTTCCGAACGATATCAAGAAACTGCTTCATCAGCTCGTCGCGTTTGTCTTTCAGCAGCTTATGCCCGNNCAGCTCCATCCGCGTCGGATTCACTCTGATTTCCGGCATGATTCATTCCTGCCCCTGATTCTGATCCGCTGGTTTGTAGTATTTTTCGAGAAATTCGGGTTTTACGCGCTTGAGCTCGCTCTTGGGGAAAATACCGAGCAGCTCCCAGCCGATATTCATGGTCTCTTCTATCGACCGGTTTACGTAGAACCCCTGATTTATATATTTTTCTTCAAATTCGTCGGCAAAACGCGCGTACAGCCTGTCCATAGCCGTCAGAGCCGCTTCACCGAGCACCAGCATCAGCTCTTTCGCTTCCCTGCCCCGTGCGTAGTTTGAGAACAGCTGGTTCATAACAGACGCGTGGTCTTCACGCGTCTTGCCTTTTCCTATCCCCTTATCCTTAAGGCGCGAAAGCGAAGGCAGCACGTCAACAGGGGGAGTGATGGAACGGCGGTTGAATTCGCGCGAGAGTATGATCTGTCCTTCCGTTATATATCCGGTAAGGTCGGGTATCGGGTGCGTCTTGTCGTCCTCCGGCATCGACAATATCGGTATCATCGTAATGCTGCCTTCGGATGTGATCTTGCGGCCTGCACGCTCGTATATGGTCGCCAGGTCCGTATACAGATATCCGGGGTAGCCGCGCCGTCCGGGAACTTCTTTTCGCGCCGCCGAAACTTCACGCAGCGCTTCTGCGTAATTTGTTATATCGGTTATTATTACAAGCACATGCATGTCGCATTCAAACGCGAGGTATTCGGCGGCTGTCAGCGCCATGCGCGGCGTCGCGATACGTTCGATTGCTGCATCCGATGCCAGATTTATAAACAATACGGTGCGGTCGATAGCGCCTGTTTTGCGGAAATCGGTTATAAAGAAGTCCGCTTCCTCAAAAGTAATGCCTACGGCGGCAAACACAACCGCGAATTTCGATTCTGTGTTCAGCACCTTTGCCTGGCGTGCGATCTGCGCCGCCAGATTTGCGTGCGGCATGCCGGAGCCCGAAAAAATAGGCAGCTTCTGTCCGCGTACAAGCGTGTTGAGTCCGTCAATGGTTGAAATGCCTGTCTGTATGAATTCGTTCGGATAAGCGCGCGCGGCAGGGTTTATAGGCATGCCGTTTATATCCATGACTTTATCGGCTATTATGCGCGGACCTTTATCTATGGGTTCGCCCATGCCGTTGAAGACGCGTCCGAGCATATCTCTGGATACGCCGAGTTGGACGCCGTGACCTGTAAAACGGACTTTGCTCTGCGCAAGGTTGATCCCCGCCGAGCTTTCAAACAGCTGTACAAGAACGTTTGTACCGTTGACTTCGAGTACACGGCAGCGGCGTCTTTCGCCCGAGGGAAGCTCTATTTCTCCGAGCTCGTCATATTTGACGCCTTCGACTTCGCGCACAAGCATGAGCGGACCGGCGACTTCCTGTATTGTCCTGTATTCTTTTATCATTTTTTTAACGTGCCTCCTGACCTGCCAGCTGCGCGTCGATTTCGTTCTCTATTTCGGCGAATATTTTTTGGAATTCGTTCTCCGGAACCATTTTTGCGCGTCCTATCCGTTCTCTTACCGGCAGGGTTNNCTATCCGTTCTCTTACCGGCAGGTTTGCGATTTTTTCGATATCAGCGCCCTGCGCTATCGCTTTTCCGGATTTGTTATAGAACGAAAGTATAAGCGATAACAGTGCGTGCTGTTTCTGCAGCGTAGTATACGCATCGCCTGCGTCAAACGCGTTCTGCTGCAGAAAGTCCTCGCGTATCGACCTTGCCGATTCAAGCACCAGTCTGTCCTCTGCCGACAGCGCGTCTACACCGACAAGCTTTACTATTTCTTCAAGCTCGCTCTCTTTTGACAGCAGCCGCATGGCTTCGGCTGTCTTCAGCTCCCAGTCTTTTGCAACGTTATCCGAGTACCAGGAGCTCAGCCTTTCTTTATATAATGAATAAGATGTAAGCCAGTTGATAGCCGGAAAGTGGCGGCGGTAGGCTAGCGTCGCCTCAAGCCCCCAGAAAACTTTGACGATGCGCAGCGTTGCCTGTGTGACNNGCTCCGACTGCTGTCAGCGCTCCCGTACGTTTATCCGATCCGCTGCATACAACGATACCCGCTCTCTCGTAGAACTGCGCCAGGCGCGACGTCAGATAAGCGGGATATCCTTCCTCGCCCGGCATCTCCTCAAGCCGCCCAGACATTTCACGTAGCGCTTCCGCCCAGCGCGATGTCGAATCAGCGATGATCGCCACGGAATATCCCATATCGCGGAAATACTCCGCGATGGTGATTCCCGTATATATCGAAGCTTCGCGTGCCGCGACAGGCATATCGGATGTGTTCGCGATCAGTACCGTGCGTTCCATCAGCGATTTGCCGCTTCTCGGGTCTTTGAGCTCGGGGAATTCGAGCAGAACGTCGGTCATTTCGTTGCCGCGTTCGCCGCAGCCGACGTACACGATGATTTCCGCGTCCGCCCATTTCGCGAGCTGGTGCTGCACGACCGTCTTCCCCGACCCGAACGGCCCCGGCACGGCCGCGACGCCGCCTTTGGCCACCGGGAAGAGCGTGTCGATGACGCGCTGTCCGGTAATCATCGGTTCGGTGGGGGCGAGCTTATCCTTGTACGGGCGGGCGATTCGCACCGGCCAGCGCTGGAGCATCGTGATGACGTGCTCTTCGCCGTTTCCGTCCACCAGCTTCGCTATGGGGTCATCGATAGTGGCTTCGCCGGCATGGATCCAGGTCAGGCGTCCCGACAGGCCGGGCGGAACCATGACCCTGTGCTCCACGACCACCGATTCCTGCACGGTACCCAGCACGTCTCCCCCCACGACCTCGGCGCCGATGTTGGCGACAGGCTTGAAGTCCCACTTCTTCCCGTGGTCCAGCGCACTGACTTCGACGCCGCGGGTGATGCGGTCGCCCACCTGGTCGCGTATCACGTCCAGGGGGCGCTGGATGCCGTCGAAGATCGATTCGATCAGGCCGGGGGCCAGTTCCACCGACAGCGGCACACCCGTGGTCTCGACCGGTTCACCGGGGCCCAGGCCCGCCGTTTCCTCGTATACCTGGATGGACGCCATGTCGCCCCGCAATTCTATGATCTCGCCGATAAGGCGCTTATCGCTCACCCTGACCACGTCGTAGATCTTGCTCTCCTTCATGCCGCTCGCTACGATCAGTGGCCCGGATACCTTGACTATCGTACCCTGCATGACGCATCTAACCTCTTTCCTGCACAAACTTATTGGTCCGTTCCCGCCCGCACGTCCGGCCGGGACCGGTTACTGTCCCCTGAATATGATGTCGGCGCCGATGGCCTTTTCCACGTTGGCCCGCACGCCCCGAAGGCCGAAGCCCGTCGTCCCCTCGTTGTTGGGGATCGGGATGATCGCCGGGTAAGGCGCCGTCTTGTATCTGTCGATGGTCTCCTTCACCCGTTCGGCCACCTGCTCGGTGATGAAGATCACGCTGCAGCCGTCCCTGGCCAGCCGGTGTATGATGCCGACCGCCTTGTCGGGGTCCGTAACGGGGTATACCGAAAGGCCTATCGCCTTGAATCCCAGTATGGAGTCCCTGTCTCCGATCACAGCAACTTTAGACATAGAGTTCACGCAACCTTTCCCGGACCACATCGCCCGGGATGTGGTTGAGCTTCGCGGTCATAATAAGGCGTACGGCCCGCGCTTCCTGTTCCCTCGCGAGCAGGTAGCCGATCACCGGCCCGATCTTGAATATATCGTGCCTGCCCGTCATTACCAGCCCGAACAGATAATCGTCGCGCAGGCGTTCCATCCGCGCCGTCGACCCGGTCTTCATGTATTCTTCTATTCCCTGGGAAATCAAAGGGTTCAGGGAATCCGCGCCGATATGCCGGGCCGCCGTTTCTAGGGGCTGTTCGAACGCTTCGAGGAGCCGCGCTTTGCCGATGTCCTGCTCCGGCATCATTAGCGCCGCGAATTCTTCGCGGGACAAACCGGCTTTTTTTGCCCTGAGGAACGTTATCACGTTGGCCAGGTCGCACTGCGCGCGGTAGTATTCGGATACGAACGGCGCGTTTTTCAGGTGCTTCCCGAAGTCCGGGGAATCGAGCACGCCGATGATATAGCGGTACATGGCCCGGTCCACGAAAGTGTCCAGGGCCTGCGGATCCACCCTGCCGGCCAGCATCTGGTCCAGCGCTTCGAGCAATTCGGCCAGGTGCCCGGGGAGCGATCTGTAGTCGCGGTCGCGTACCCCTGCCTTCAGGCGGTCATAAGGGACGGTCCCCACCGGATACAGCAGCGTATCGTCGTCTTCCTCGCTAAGCAGCCGGCCCTTGACCAGCGCCTTGACGTTATGGAAATCGAACGGCACGAGGAAAAGATCCGTCAGGTCCTTGTCCGGCGTGATCTCGTAAATAAAATCGTAGGCCTTCTTCAGCTCGTCGTCGATCAGCTGCTGAAAATCGAACGCGCTTTTCACTTCCCTGTTCCCGCCGTAACCCGCTTCCTGCAGGACCTTGAGCGCCTCTGATGCGTCTTTGGCCTCCGTCATCCTCTCGACGCGTTCGGGTGTCAGCAGCCGGGTCTGCGCCACGCCCACGCGCGCATTCGCATATATGTAGCTGGCCTGTGGCATATGTTACCTCCGTTACCCAAAGAGTATGGCGGCCACCCGGGGCTCCGCCTCCTCGCGCACCATGCGAAGGAGCGCCTCGAACGAACAGTTGCGCTCCATCGTCTCGCTGCGCAGCACGAACCCGCCCGAAATGTTGACGCGCTCGTCCGATAGGCGCACGCTCCCCCTATGGGCCGCGCCGAGTTCTTCGTTTACCGCCGCGATAAAATCCCCGGAAAACACGGCGGCGTCCTTCCCGGCGCACAGGATCTCGTCGCCGCCCTGCGCGTTTTCGAGGATGAGCCGCTTCACAAGGGCCCTGTAGGGCTCCGTTTCCAGCGACTCAAGGGCCTGCTTCGCCGCTTCGAACGCTTCTTCGATCACCTGCTGCTTGCAGGAGAGGAGGTGTTTGCGCCCGTCGAGCTCTGCCACCGACATCATGCGGCGTTTGATGTCCTGCGCTTCCTTCTCGCTTTTTTCCAACTGCGCCGCCGCTTCCTTCTCTGCATCCGCTTTGGCCCTGGCGACCAGCGCTTCCGCATTCGCCTGGGCTTTTGCGATGATGTCCTCGGATGCCTTGCGGGCGTCGCTTAAAATTTTTTCTATGATCTTATCGGCTCCGCTCATTATATCGCTACTCCAAACCTCAGATTTTTAGCCGATCTGGATGCCGCTGACCATCAGGAACGAAGCCAGCAGCGCAAGCACGGCGTACGTTTCGACGAGGACCGCAAAGGTGATCGCCTTGCCGAGCTCGTCGCGCTTGCCGATCATGTGGATGCCGGCAACGGCCGTCTTGCCCTGCGCGATCGCTGAAATCAGCCCGACGAAACCGATGGGCAGGGCCGCTATGAGGATCATGATCCCCTGGTCGACCGTAACGGGTTTCAGGCCGCCGAGCACGCCGATGTTGAGCATGATGATGAAGCCGATCAGCAGGCCGTAGATCCCCTGCGTGCCGGGAAGCGCCTGCAGCAGCAGCGTCTGGCCGAACTTATCGGGGTTCTCCGCAACGATCCCTGCCGCCGCCTGGCCCGCTATGCCTACGCCGATCGCCGAACCGATGCCCGCTAGCCCAACCGCCAGTGCCGCGCCGAGCAGTGCCAAAATCTGTCCTAGTTCCATCGTCAAAGTCCTCCTTAGTATTAAAAAATAATAAACATCGCTTATTAAAAAACTACGCTTTTTTCCCCACGCGCAGATACCGCGTCTTATACCCGAGCGGCTGGAACTGCCTCCCGCCGCTCTCGTAGAACTTGCCGAAGAATTCGATGTACTGGAGACGGCAGGAATGTACGAACGCGCCCATCGCGTTGATCCCGATGTTATAGGCGTGCCCGATGATAAGCACGGCGGTCATTGCGATGTATCCGAATACCGAACCCGCCATCATGCCCCCGATGGTGTTGAAGACCGAAGCGATGACGCCGGTCGCAAGCCCCAGCGCGAACAGCCGCGAATAGGAGAGGACATCGGAGAGATACCCCGTTATGTCGTAGAGGGACAGCAGCCCCGACGTGAACTTCTTGAAGATGTTCTTCTGGTGGCGTCCCCCCGTGAGCAGTATGCCCCCGACGCCGACGAGCGAAAACACGGTGCCAATAGTCGAGGTCGCGGGAAGCGCGAGCATGGGCAGCCCGAACAACAAAATGATCCAGAGGAACTGGTCGCAGATTGCGTCCAGGTATTGCCTGCGTTTTATATTCATGTACGCTTTGATGACGATTCCAGTAATGATGTGCACGAACCCGAGGCCGAAGCACAGCCCCAGCATCTCAATAGGCTGCGTAAGCGGATTGATCAATATGGGCGGGATACTGATGCCGAACACGCCGCCGAACATCAGGCCCCAGAATATAGTGGCAACGCCCCCCAAGGCAAGGAGCCTGAGCATCTTGTTCATCATGCCCGTAGGCTTTCTCCATTTATAGATCGCATAACAGCCCAGCGCTATGATAGCGCCGTACGCCGCGTCCGAAACCATCATGCCGTAAAACATCACGAAAAACGGGCCCAGGAGCGGCGCCGGATCCACGACCCCCTTGGGCGAAGGCGGCGAATACATGTCCACGACCGCTTCGAACTGGTCCACGGACCTCGGGTTGCGCACCGCCGAAGGGATCTCATCGCCCTCCTCGGGATCGGAAAACCGGATATAGTAATTGTTGGTAACTTTGACAAGTTCCTTTTCGAGGATATCGGTGTGGTCGGCCATCACCCACCCGTGCAGTGCGAACGTCGAACCGGTACGCGCCATGCTTGCATTCAGGGACAGGCGGTCGAGCATGGTCGCGTGGTAATCGCGCGCGTGTTCGACCGTGTGTATGCTCATGCTGAGCGCTTTCGCCTGCTCACGGACCTCTTCGTTTTCGCGCTCAAGGCGGCTTTCTTCCTGTTCGTACGCGGCGAATATGTCTGCGGGACGCCCCGTAAGGCCTTCGAAGTTCATCTCTGCCCAGCCGTATTCCCGCAGGACCTCCAGCGTTTTTTGCATGTCGTCGCCGTGGGCCATGACGAATACCGCGGCGCGCTCGCTCGAAACGCCCACCTGTTCCACGGCCGCGAGGCAGCCTTCCCGCTCGAGGCGCGCGCCCAGGTCCTCGCCCTCGTTGGGGGCGATGAACCCCGCCGCCAGATATACGTGGGCGGTGCTCTTCACGTCTTCCACGGGCACACCGAGCCTCATCCACGGCTCGATCTGCGTTTTGAGATTCTGTAACCGGATACGGCGCGAACGTGTCTCGACGAGCCTGTTCTCCAGCGCCTTCGCCTCTTTGACGACGGCTTGGGCCGGCTCGAGCTCTTTTTGCATCTCCATCAGTTCCGAATAACTGAAAACGGGCTTCTGCTCCAAAAACCCTTTCTTTTCCTCGGAATACTCCGACAAAAACCTGATGGCGGCATCCATCTGCGAGATCAGGGCCTCGAGTTCGGCCTGCGTCGCATCCGCCTGCATCGGCACCAGGCCGGCATCGTCCATGTTCTCGGGCTCGATCTCCCGGATCTCCACCATGCCCAGCCTCTGGAGCTGTTTGAGTATGTCTTCCTTTTCCTCGAGCAAGGCGAGCATTCGGACTTTCTTCATCGGTACGAGCGCCATGTTTATTTCACGATCCTTCCGATGATATAATCCCGCGCTTCGTTCAGATGCGCCCTCGCGCCGTCTTTGAGCGCCTCGCCCTCTTGGCGGTTCGCTTCCATGAAACGAGCCACATCCTCCCGCGCCTGCGCGCGCGCCGTTTCATACAGGGCCTGCACCTTCCGGCGCGTCTCTGCATGGACAGCTGCCGCGGCCGCTTCCGCCCCGGCGATCGCTTCGGCGTTGATCTCCTTCGCGCGGACGCGCGCGTTCTTCAGTATCTCGTCCGCTTTGCCCTCGGCTTCGCGCACTGCCTTGATGACTTCGCTGTTCAACCTCGCTTCCCCCCTGCGCTTATCGTATACGCGCCAAGCGGCGCGCGTCTGTCCGTCGGCTTGCTTTACAGGTTTTCGAGCGCCATCATCTTTTCGATGCGGCGCTGGTGGCGTCCGCCTTCGAATGCGGCGCCGAGGAACGCGTCCACGATGTCGAGCGCGACGCCCGTACCGACCACCCGGCCGCCCATGGCCAGGATGTTCGCGTCGTTATGCTCGCGGGTCGCGTGCGCGGAAAACGTGTCCGAACACAGGGCGCAGCGGATGCCTCTGATCTTGTTGGCCGAAATGGAAATGCCGATGCCCGTGCCGCAGATCAGGATGCCCAAATCATAGTCACCGCTGAGCACTGCGTTTGCGACAGGCACGGCCAGATCCGGATAGTCCACCGAATCAGAAGAATAACAGCCGAAATCCTTGAACTCGATCTGCTTCTTCTCCAAATGAGCCATTACGTTCTGCTTGAGTTCGAATCCACCGTGGTCTGATCCCAATGCGATTCGCATAGTATTCCCCTTTCATCAGAAAACGGGGTATATCCCCTTTTTGCCCTGTAGTTAATTATAAACGCATCAACAAGCAATGCAATAGCATTGTATGACATAATTTTCACAATGCTTGGTGCTCCTTCACCCAAAAACCGCACTTATCTAGTTTAACCCACTCTTTCTCCCGGCGTCAACCCATTGAGCTCTCTGGGCGTTTCCCTATTTCTCCGGTTTCTTTGGTATCCCCAGTTCCTTTAGCAGCAAGGGCAGGGCGCGTTTAAGATGTTCTAGTATTTCCTTTGCGCAGGCGAGGTAGGCGTCCAGCGGCAGGGAGTAAGGGTCGCGCACGTCGCAGTCTGCCCCGGGGATGCCGCTTACGCCGGCGGCGAACCCCTTCAGCGTGTGCGTCTTGCCCGCGGCGGTCCTGTCGAGGGCCAGCACCTCGGCAATGTGCCTTGCCTCCATCGTCAGGATCACGTCCGCCCTCTTTATGGCTTCCCGGGTGAGCTGGGCCGATCTGTGCCCCCGCAGGGACACGCCGTACCCGCGCATCGCCTGCCGGCTTTCATATGCTGCGTTCAGCCCCTCCGCAGCCCGTGTCCCGGCCGAAAACACCTTGACGCCCTCCGCGCCCGCTTCCCTGAGCAGCTTCCTGAGCAGCCCCTCCGCCATGGGGCTCCGGCAGGTGTTCCCCGTGCACACAATACACACCGTCTTGCTCATGCGACGCCCTCCCTTTATTTGGCTACGTCCCGTCCACGACCTTTACCGAATAATCCGCCGCGCGCAGCGCACGGTTCATCAGCGCCAGCCCTACGCCTTGCCCGTCCACCCCCTGTACAAGCAGGTGCGTATACTCCTTCTCGCTTTCGAGGAGAATGGCGTAGAAGTCCCGCGCGAGTGCTTCCATGTCCGCCGCCGTCCGGCTTTCATAGCCCAAAAAGGCGCCGATGCCCACCATGAGCGGCCTGAACCCCGCCTCCTCGAGCTTTTCGTATTCCCCGGCCATGCTCGCGCGCACGGCTTCCTCTTCCCCCAAAAACACCGTCACGCGGCTCAGCGGCGCGTAGTGGCGGTGCATGACGCCGGGCGAAACCGCTTTCGACCCTTCGGGCAGGGGGCCGAGCACCCCCGGCGAAAGGCCCACGTCCCCGGCGACAGCCGCGATGTCCGCGGCGGTCACGTGGCCCGGGCGCAGGATAACGGGCACTTCGCCCGTGATGTCCAGCACGGTGGATTCCAGCCCTTTCTCGCACGGTCCTCCGTCGAGTATGAGGGGGATCCTGCCGCCGAGGTCGGCGAAGACGTGTTCCGCCCGCGTCGGGCTCGGACGTCCCGACAGATTCGCGCTGGGCGCGGCGACCGGGCCGGCGCGCGAAACGAGCGCTAGCGCGCAGGGATGGGCCGGCATGCGCAGCGCCACCGTATCGAGCCCGGCGCTGATAGCGGACGGCAGGCCCGGCGCGCGCGGCAGGACCAGGGTGAGCGGCCCGGGCCAGAACGCACCGGCCAGCGCCTGGGCAACCGGCGTCCATTCGCGCGCCAGCGACCGGGCGCAGGGGACGCCGTCGACGTGGACGATGAGCGGATTGTCGGCCGGGCGCCCCTTCACTTCGAAAACGCGCCGCACGGCTGATTCCAGGGAGCATAATGCCCCCAATCCGTACACCGTCTCGGTCGGGAAGGCCACGACGTCTCCGGCCCGAAGGAGCCGCGCGGCCTCCTCCAGCGCGCCAGGCTCGTCCCACGCGCGCACGCTGGTCACGATCTCTCGGTCTCTGCGAATAGCCATCCCTCCATATTA
Source organism: Christensenella sp. UBA1431 (assembly GCA_002329665.1). Classification (GTDB taxonomy): domain Bacteria; phylum Bacillota; class Clostridia; order Christensenellales; family UBA1431; genus UBA1431. The sequence goes on along the minus strand of DCTV01000077.1, from coordinate 10,611 downwards.
AAGCCCTGCGATGACCAGCGCGCCGGTCAGCACGCCCGCAGCGAAAGCAGGGATCAGCACGCGCTTCCTGCTGTCCAGGCCGCGCGCGCTGGGAATGAGTTCCAGGCAGGTGACCAGGAGCATGGCACCGGCCGCAAACGCTATGCTGGCCGATATGAACGCCTGGGAGATTCCCCCCACGAAGAATCCGACCGCGGCGCCCAGCCCCGTGGGCACCCCGGCGAGCATGCAGGCGCCGATGCCCTTGAAGGCGCTCATCCGGCCGGCCTTGAGGCCTACGCCGGCCGCCATCCCCTCGGGTATGTCGTGCAGGAGCATGAGCAGGATGAGCGTGAACGTGTAGTCGGAGCGCACACAAAGCCCTGTGCCTATCGCCAGGCCTTCCGGGAGGTTATGCAGCGCGATGGCGCTTATTATCATCAGCGAAGTACGCTGCAGGCGCAGGCGCATGCCCTCCCCGGTCTGCGGACAGTCGGCCGGGAGGCGAAGCACGACCGAGAGCGCGCCCACGAACGCCCCGCTCAACAGCAGGCTCAGGGCCCCCGGCCAGAAAGGCTTTCCGACAAACGCCTCGGGAAGCATGCTGAACACGACCATCGCCGCCATCACGCCGCCCGAATACGAAAGCATGGCCGCCTGCGTCGTTTTGGTGGGGTGCGCGATGATGTAGCAGACCGCGCCGCCCAGTCCCGTTCCGGCAACGCCTACGAGCGTGCCTACGGCAATGGATGATCCCAGCCCCGTCATGACCCCCGCCCTCATATTCTTCGTTAACGCTATATGCTTATGCGGGCAACGGGGGTTTTCATCCGTCGCGATTCATTCGTTCTTCAGCGCGTTGGCGCGCTCCTGCACGGCGAGCGCGTCGATCATCCCGTCCAGGTCGCCCAGCATGAACGCTTCGAGCCTGTATAGCGTTAGCCCGATGCGGTGGTCGGTCACGCGGCCCTGCGGGAAGTTGTAGGTCCGGATGCGTTCCGAACGGTCGCCGGAGCCGACCTGGCTCTTGCGCTGCGCGGCCAGCTCGCTGTCCTGCTGCGAACGCATGAGGTCGAGCAGGCGGCTCTTGAGTACGCGCATGGCCTTTTCCTTATTTTTTAGCTGCGATTTTTCGTCCTGGCAGGTCACGACCAGGCCGCTGGGCAGGTGCGTGATGCGCACGGCCGAGTCGGTCGTGTTCACGCTCTGCCCGCCGTGGCCGCCGCTGCGGTAAACGTCTACGCGCAGGTCGCCCGGGTCGATCTCCACCTCGACGTCCTCCGCTTCGGGCAGCACGGCCACCGTCGCAGCCGACGTATGCACGCGCCCCTGGGACTCCGTCTCGGGCACGCGCTGCACGCGGTGCACCCCGCTTTCGTATTTCAAACGGGAGAACGCTCCACGGCCGGATATGCTCATCACGACCTCTTTCACGCCGCCTATGTCGGTGAGCGAAGTCGAAAGCATCTCCGTCTTATATCCTCTGCGCTCGGCGTAGCGCATATACATCCGAACCAGGTCCGCGCCGAACAGCGCGGCTTCGTCGCCGCCCGTGCCCGCGCGCACCTCCATGATGACGTTCCTTTCGTCCCTCGGGTCCCTGGGCACGAGCATGGCCTTCAGCGCCGCCTCGGAAGCCTCCAGGGCGGACTGCACCTTTGGCAGTTCCTCTCTGGCGATCTGCTGCAATTCCTCGTCCCCGCCGGCGATCAGGCCGCTCAGTTCCTTCTCCTGCGCCAAAAGGCCCCGATAAGTCTCGTATTCCTGCACGATCTCCTCCAGGGCCGCGTGTTTCTTCAGCGTATCGGTGTATTTCGGTACGTCGCCGATCAGCGCCGGGTCCGCCAGGCGCCCGCTCAGTTCCTCATACCTTGTTTTGATGCCTTCGAGTTTCTCCTGCATTTCCATCTCTCTCACCGTAATCCCGGCATCTCGTACCTGCCGCTTACGACGCGGGGCCGGCCGCCGTCGTCGCGGACGACGCAAACCGCCTGAAAACCGGCCTTGAGCATCATTTCAGCCACCGTCGCCGCCTGGTCGTTCGCCGTCTCCAGCACCAGATAACCGCCCTTGTTCAGGTGATGCCGCGCCCTGGGGATGATCGCCCGGTAATAGTCCTTGCCGTCCCTGCCGCCGAAGAGCGCGAGCCCGGGCTCGAAGTCCCGCACGTCGACGGACAGTTCCCGCATCCGCTCGTCGCTGACGTAGGGCGGGTTGCAGACGATCGCGTCGAAGCGCTGGCCCTCAAGTTCGGCAAAGAGGTCGGACTGCACGAAACGCATGCGCGAAATGACCTTGTTCTGCCTCGCGTTCTTCTTCGCAACCTCGAGGCATTTCGGCGAGATGTCGGCCGCTATGACCTGGGCTTCCCGCTTCAGGTGCGCGATGGCGATACCGACGGCGCCCGAACCGCAGCACAGGTCCAACACCCGGCATTTCGCGTATTGGCTCAGGCAGGCCAGCGCTTCGTGGACCAGCTTTTCGGTGTCCCGCCTCGGGATGAGCACGTGCTCGTCAACGCTGAACCACAGGCCCATGAAACACTCTTTGCCCAAAATATACGCAAGCGGCCTGCCCGAAACCCGCTGCTCGATCTTCTGACGGTAAAGGCTGAGTTTCGCTTCCCCCATCGGCTTTGTGCCATTGCGTAACAACCCGGCCATATCCGTGCCCATCACGTCGAGGAGTATGAATCGGGCTTCGTTCTGTGCGTTGGGTATTTGCGCCTTCTCCAGCTTCTGCCCTGCCTGTGAAAGCGCCTTGAGTGGGGTCATTTCATCCAATACTCGGTTCCTCCGTGCACGCCACCCGCCTAAACGCCGCGATAGCGACCTCAATCATACCATCGTCCGGCTCGCGCGTGGTCAGCCGCTGAAGCTGAATGCCCGGAAACCGGACCACGCGCCAGAACAAGGACTCGCGCCGCGCAACGAATCGCAGCAGTTCGTACGCCAGCCCTGCGACGACAGGCAGCGCGGCTAGGCGCAGGCCGATGCGCGCGTACCAAGCCCCGCTCCACCCGAGAAGCGAAAAGAGCACGATGCTCAGGATCACGATCAGCAGCAGGAAGCTGGTTCCGCAGCGCGGGTGCAGGCGCGGGCAGCCGGACGCGTTCTCGACGGTCAGCTCCATGTCCCGTTCGTAGCAGTGCACGACCTTGTGCTCGGCGCCGTGGTACATGAACACCCGGCGGATGTCTTTGATCCTTGAAACCGACCATAGATAGCCTAAGAATATCGCCAGGCGCAGAAGGCCTTCCGCGATGTTCAGCACAAATGGGTCCGTGATAAACGACGCCAGATAACCCGCCGCGACCGTCGGCAACGCGATGAAGACGGCAAGCGCTATGACCACGGCCAGCACGGTCGTCAATGCGCCGCTGTTTTCCCCGCCGGCCTCGTCGGGAAATGCTAGGGCTGCCGAGCGGTTGATGGAGCGCATGCCCATCACGAACATCTTCCACATCCTCCAAATCCCGCGCACGACTGGCCAGTTCCGCCAGTTACGCCCGGGCGGCGGCGCCTCGTGCCCGAAATCCTCCACGTGGATAGAACCGCCAGGCACGCGCACCGCCAGCGCGGTGGCGGTCGGGGACTGCATCAAGACGCCTTCTATGACGGCCTGACCGCCGATGTAAACCTTACCCAAATTCTCTCCCTTTTCTCCCTATTATAGAAATAACACTATGCCCGGCGGACGAAACACACGGGTATAGTGTTAGGAACCATACCGGCCCGAAGGCCTATACGAAAACTATAGGCTGTATCTGCGCTTGAAACGGTCCACACGCCCGCCTGTATCCACAAGCTTCTGTTTCCCCGTAAAAAAGGGATGACATTTCGAACAGATTTCCACTCGAATCTCTTTTTTCGTGGACCCCGTTTCAAAGGTTTCGCCACAGGCGCAGCGCACCGTACATTTCTGGTACGCGGGGTGGATTCCCTCTTTCATCAGTCTTTTCAACTCCCATTTCTTCAATGCAGACACTATTATACCACAACAAGTCCATAAAGCAAGAAAAAACGTGACCATTCCCCGCTTTTAAACGTTCGTGTTCCGCACGCCGCCGGCACGTATCTCTTACGACTCTGACGCCAGGCTTTTCGCGGGCATAAAAGGGAGCGCCGCAGGATCGCGTCACTTGGGAATAGCGGCCAAAGGGGACGGCTTCGACGCCGTCCCCTTTTGCATGACCGCACTGTGCCTTGGGCTTATGGCTTATACGGCGGCACGATCCCGATCTCGCGCATCAGGTCCAGATTCTCGATGATGTCCGGGGCCGCCCGCGTGCCGATGAGGTCGGCGCCCGCGAGGAGGAACATGTATGCGTTCTGGGGGCGCGGATATTTCACACCCGAAACCTTGAGCTTGACACTGGTGCCCTTGAGCGTCTCTTTCATTTTCATGAACTGGGTCATGTCCAGGCCGTCGAACTGGCCCGTACCTGTCTTCGCGTAGTCGAGCCCCGCTTCCGCAATCATCTTGCAGGCGATCTCGATCTCTTCAAGCGTGGCATGGCAAAACTCGATGATGCCCTTGGTAAGGCAGCCCTGGGCCGCGGCCTTGAAATCCTTGAGTTCCTGGAGCACCTTATCGTACATCTTCGAACGAAGCGCGCTCATGTTGATGGTGATGTCCAGCGACTGGCACCCGGCCTTCACCGCCTGCTCCGTCTCGAACGCCTTGACGATGCTGGGCGATACGCCCCATGGGAAATCGATCCCTGCCGCTATCAGCACGTCGGAACCCGCAAGCTCCTCCTTGACAACCGGCGTCCAGAAGTAGGAGTTCGTGTAGTACGCCGCGCAGTTGTACTTCACCGCATCCTTCGCGCCTTTCCGCACATCGTCCTCAGTGATGTTCTTGGGCAACACAGCGAGGTCGAATAGCTTCCCGATCGACTTCTTATCGTACTTTGTAAGATCCACCATATTCTTTACCTCCCTTGTGGATATACTTCCACATCAACTATATTACACCCGAATAATTGAGTCAACATGTATATTCATGTTATATACTCTTTAGCGCCTCCGCCGGGCCCATTCACGCTTCAGCGAAAATGCCGCCAGAAAAAACCAACGCAAACGGAGTTTGCGTTGGTTAGGTGTAAGGGGTTCATTCGGATTTGGTCAGCGGCCCACCTTGTAACCTTCCTTTTCCCATATCGTGAGCCAATCGCGGAGCCGCTGGAGGAATTCCTCGTTGTTTTCGGTGCGGACCAGCATGCTGATGAGCTGCTCGGTCACTTCGGCGGTGGATCCTGCGCTCAGGACCCTGCGCATCGCCCAGATGCCCTCGAACTCCTGCTGATTGAGGAGCAGTTCTTCACGCCGCGTCCCCGACTTGTTCAGGTCTATGGCCGGGAAGATGCGTTTCTCGCTCAGGCGGCGGTCAAGGTGGATCTCCATGTTGCCGGTG
>DCTV01000077.1:4993-5129 GCA_002329665.1 Christensenella sp. UBA1431 | reverse complement strand
CGCGCCGAAGAAGCGCTTGGGCTTATGCAGCGCGCCCGGGTCCAGGCCGCCCGAAAGCGTGCGCCCGGTAGGCGGTATCGTGAGGTTGTAGGCCCGCGCCAGCCGCGTTATCGAATCGAGCAGCACGACCACGTCC
>DCTV01000077.1:183-4904 GCA_002329665.1 Christensenella sp. UBA1431 | reverse complement strand
TCCTCGGGCCGCTCGTCGATCAAAAGGACGATGAGCTCGACGCCCGGGAAATTGGCGGAGATGCTGTTGGCTATCTTCTTCAACAGGATCGTCTTGCCGGCCTTCGGCGGCGCGACGATCATGCCGCGCTGGCCTTTTCCGATCGGGGCGATCAGGTCGATGATTCGGATGGCGAGATCGCGCGAAAACTTCGGGTTCTCCAGCGTCAGACGTTCCTCGGGATAGATCGGGACCAGCGAATCGAAAGGTTTCCGGGTGATCGCCTTTTCCACGTCCTCCCCGTTGATGGCGGTGATGTAGAGCATGGCCAGCAGCTTGTCGCCCTCCTTGGTAGGGCGCGTCTTACCGGTCACTTTGTCGCCCGTTTTCAGGTTGAACCTGCGTATCTGGGCGATGGACACGTACACATCGCGGTTGCCGGGGAGATAATTCGCGCTGCGCAAAAAGCCGTAACCGTCGGGGTGCACCTCCAGCACGCCCTCGGCGTCGCCGCAGTCGCCGGTGTTTAAAAGCTCGGGCACCGCGGGATTGGACGTGCCGTATTCCTTGTTGTAGTAGCCGTCCTTGCGTCCGCGATAGTTCCCCTGCGTGACGGGGACCTGCCGGACCCGCTGGACGGAACGGTAAGGCGACTGCGCCGGATCGCTCTCCTTCGCGGCACCTCCGTTGTTCCTCGGATGGTCCGCGGCCTGCGCGGCGTTTTCCTGGGCTTCGATATGCTGTTTGGGTTTGCGTCCCCTGCGCTTGACTTCCTGCTGTTCTACGCGGCCGGCCTGCCCGGCCTGCTTATCCGCACGGGACGGGTCCTGTGCGCTCAGCAGGGCCTCTATGAGTTCCGCTTTCCTGTATTTGGCGATGGACTTAATCCCGGCCTCTTTTGCTAGCTCTCTGAGTTCGGCCAGTGATTTCTGCCGGTATTGCGGGGCATCCAATGGCATAGTACCTCCTTGAAATGCGCTCTTATAACAATATACACCCGCGTGCACTGAAAGTTTCCATAGCAGACCGTCATGCAAAATACCGACCGTACACTTTCCTCTCGCAAGCGGTAATAGATGTATATATTATTCTATGGGTAAATCGATAAAGGTCAAAGAATAATGAAATGGCGAATCGGCTATATGAATACATTCGGACCTTTCGGGTATTATACCATCCTTTCGTTCGACGCGTCAACTGCGGCACGCTACCGTCCTCACCCCTATTATGCCCTGGGCTTCGCGCGAATAAACCATTTTACAAAATTATGCAAAAGGAAACAAGACCTGATTATTTATCGGTAAAAAAGGCGGAAAAATGAACCAATACGGCGATTTTCCGAATATCTGACGCATTTTCGCAGGCCGTTCGATCACGGCGTACACGGTTTGAGTTGATGAAATGATGCGGGCGGACCGGATAAGCCATCGGGGAGTTCCTATACACCGAGCCCCTTCCCGCTGAACAAGCCACAATCACAGGCAAACCGAAAAACGTGGCGGGGACACGGGCAAGAGCGCCCGTGTCCGAAAAAGCCTTTATATTGGCTTTAGCGTATTCACGCTATCAGTGTTGCCGCAAGGGCCTGTCTCCCGGCTTCAGGGTCATACGGGCAATCCCTTGGACCTGAAGCTGACCAGCAGTTGGTTGCTCGTGCGCATTCCTCCTACCTGCATCTCGTATTCCACGTCCACTTTTCCCTTCAGCGCCTCGCTGTCCACATCCGCCCCGAAATCCGTCGCGAACAGTTCCATGTTGATTTCCCCGAACGGGGTGATATACTGGCCGCGGTATGTCTTCCATTTTTCGAAAACGAAATGCGCGTTGTACGTACCGTGGCGTTCCAGGCTCATGCTCTGACCTCTGAGCCGGATGCGCGTGGTCGTCCCTTTCATCCCGGACAGCTCGGATTCCTGGTATTCGAGCACATACGACTGGTCATCCCGGTAAAAACTGCCTTCGGTTACGAGTTCCATCTTTCCTTCCTGTCCGTCCGGCATCAATTGGTTCCCAACTATGGAGACGATGACATTGTTTTCCATGCGCCTCACTCCTAATCTATCGGGCGAATTGAAAAGCACCGGGCCAATTCATTATAACATATCGATACGTGTCCAACAAAGGTGAAAGATAGCCCAAATTTGCCTATTAATTGTATTCCTGCAACGGGAATGATACACTTTATCTATATCGGAAAAAGGAGGGTTCGCCATGTCACACGGACGCACCAGGTACGCCATCGCCAGGACGGCAAAACAGCGCAACCTGCTCTGGACTCTGCCCGCCATACTCTTCTTCGTACTGGGCCTCGGGTTTCTCGCCATCTTTGCGATAAATTACATAGACTCGCTCCTCAAGGGCGGCCATTATCTGCTTCTGGTCATATCGAGCACAGCCTCGCCGTTTCTGACCCTCGGTATCTTTTCCCTGATTCTGGGGGGCGTCTTTAAACTCTGTGGCTACCTGGCCTCGGTTTCCTACCTGAAACTGTACGAACGCCCGGCCATCGCCCCGCTTCCGCACGAGGCCGCTTTTCCGGAGCCGGAGCCGGAGCCCGCGCCTCCCGCGCACGAGAACCCTTCTTTGGAAGCACCGGCCAAAGGTAGCGGCCCGCCGCCGGACGATCTGTGAGCCTGCTTGCTGCGCCGGCCTTGGTTAATATGCTTTCCATATTCTATATAGAGGCATCCGCCGGCGCAGAACCGCTTCTCCATCTGTTGCGGGTGATCGGCGCCTTTATAGCGTCACGCACCGCCGCCGCTGAAAACGCCTGCCGGGCGCTAAACGTTTGGCCGACCCGCCTTTTGCTCAAGCCCGCGCCGGCATGCGGGCGTATTTTCTGTCGGCCGATGAAAGCATGACCGCAAAAAAATCGCCCCGGGGGAGCCATACCTTAACCGCAGGCCTCCCCGGCACTTACGGCTTTGTCTGTAACTGCGCTCTCATCAATACGCTACCAACGACGGCTTCGGCGGCATTTCAGCCTGCCATAATATTGCCAATGCAATCGAAATCTGCGTTGGCTATGGTTGCTTGCCCAAAAACAGCAAGCGCCGCAAAAGCGGCACTTGCTGTTTCGTTGTTGGGAGGTATGTGTTGTATGGGTACACGCACCGCCTTGGCGGCACGTGACGGGGGCGCTTACATGACCAGGCTGCCTTCGTTCGTGTCGATGATCTTGAGTATCTCGGCCTCTTCGCCGTTGACGGCGTCGATATACACGAGATAATCGGTTTCGTCCTTGCGGATGGCGAATTCGTAGCACAGCCGTTCGGTCATATCTTCAGCGGGGATGAGGGCAAGCCTCTCGCCCGTGATCTCCAGCGACGGGTTGATAATGGCGCGCGCCTCTTCGGCCGAAAGGTTGACGGCCTTGAGCGTCCGGTCCTGATGCGCCATGATGTAGTTGCGGGCGTCCACGCCCACGACGCGCTTGCTCCCGTCCATCATTATTCCGACCTTGACCAGGTCGGGATACAGGATGACGCCGTCCTGCACCGCCGCGAAGTTGATGACGGCCTGCCCGTCATAGTACTGGCTGTACGTCGCCTTCATCCTGCCGTAGCCGCGCGCGGCCAAATAGTTCGCTCCGGCCTGTTCGAGCACGTTAAGCGTCTTCTCGTCGGGGACGACCGTCTCGGCCGGGGGGAGCGTCTGCGAGAGCAGCAGCACTTTCCCGCCCCGCTTGGTCACGTAGACATAGACCTCGTTCCCGCTGTCCTCCACCGTGCCCCGGAACGCATAGCATTCGATCATCCCCTTCAGATCGTCCATGCGCTCCAATCCGCCCGCCAGCCCGCCGCCCACATGGGCTTTCGCGGTTTTTTCCGCGGTCGCCTCGTCCACGGGCGCTTCGTTTTTCAGGCTTTTGGGCGTCTGTTCGTCGCGGCTCTCCGAGTAGGGCCCGTCGTAGACGAGATGCGGGTACTCGGTGTTGTCCTTGGAGAGTTTCGCCATCGACTCGCCCTCGCCCGGAACCTTTACGAAGCCCTCGGCGGTGAGTTGCGCGTACCGGTCTTTGTTGGCCTCGAACTCTTCTCTGATCGCCAGGTAGACCTGCACGCATGTTTCGTGCAGCTTGCCGATCTGTTCGAGGTCTTCTCCCGTCACCGGCGCGCCCGACGTGACTTTCTGCCCCAGCATGTAGCAGTAGTCGCCCATCCTGGTCACGAAGGCGGAAACGTCGCCCATAACCACTTGGGAAACGGGCAGCGTGTTCAGTATGCCTTTAGTTTCCCCACATTGCCGCCAAATATCCATAAGCTGCAAAGTATATTGCCTGGGCGTCGACGTTACCTGCAGTTTGGACAGGCTCGTCTCCAGGTTCTCGAGGTTCGCTATAAGGTCGTTGTACCCGCGCGAATAGCCGCTGTTGAGCTGCTGTTCCAGGCTTTGCGCCCTGGAACCGGTCACGCCCGCCCAGACCACCGCGCCGATTAGCGCGATCGCCAGCACGGCATAGCCGATCTTGTTTTTATGCTTCTTCCAGTCCAACGCCGTACCCTCCCTCTTACCGGCAGAAACGGTGCTCGCCTATCACCAGCAGCACGGGCTTGCTGAGCATGTAACTGTTGGTGGTCCTGGCCGGATTATAATAATACAGGCTGCCGTTCGACGGGTCCCACCCGTTCAACGCGTCGCGCGCGGCGCGCACCGCAGTGGCGTCGGGGGCCAGGTTGATCTGGCCGTCGGCCACGACGCTGAACGCGCCCGGCTGGTAGATGACCCCCGCGATGGAATTG
>DCTV01000077.1:0-162 GCA_002329665.1 Christensenella sp. UBA1431 | reverse complement strand
TGGCCTGTGTACGGCTCTCCGCGCGCCTCGGCGTATACGAGCCTCGCAAGCAGGTGGACGTTTGTGGAACCGGTGCTCGCGGACGCGCCGCCGCCCGAGGTTGCCGCGCCGCCCGTGCCGGTGAGCCTGACCCCCAGCTTGGCCGCCGTCGCCGGCCCGACG
>DCTV01000016.1 GCA_002329665.1 Christensenella sp. UBA1431 | reverse complement strand
GCTGATGATGTTGCGCATCGCCTGCGCTTCAATGACCAGGTTAGAGGGCTTGAGCCCGTGCTTGGCGAGCTGCTTGGGCAAGAGGTGCTTTAAGGCGATGCCCAGCTTCTCATCTTCCGTGTAGCTTGACAGCTGTATGACTTCCATGCGGTCGAGCAGCGGGCGCGGGATGGTATCGGCGGTGTTGGCCGTCGTGATGAACATGACCTGCGACAGGTCGAATGCGATGTCGAGGTAATGGTCGCGGAATGTGGCGTTTTGCTCGGGGTCGAGGACCTCGAGCATGGCCGAAGCCGGATCGCCCCTGAAATCGCTGGACATCTTGTCGATCTCGTCCAGCAGGAAAACGGGGTTCATCGATTTGGCCTGTTTGACCGAGGAGATGATCCGGCCGGGAATCGCGCCGATATACGTGCGCCTGTGCCCGCGTATCTCCGCCTCGTCGCGCACGCCGCCCAGGGACATGCGCACGAAACTGCGCCCCAGGGCCTTGGCGATGGAGGACGCGACGGACGTCTTGCCGACTCCGGGAGGCCCGACAAAACAGAGGATGTTTCCCCTCATGCCGCCCGTGAGCTTGCACACCGCCAGATACTCTATCACGCGGTCCTTGACCTTGGTCAGGCCGTAGTGGTCTTCGTCGAGGGTCTTCTGGACGCGCGCGAGATCGATCTCGTCCTCGGTGTGCTTTTCCCAGGGGAGATCGAGTATCCACTCGACATACGAGCGCACCACGGAAATCTCGGGCGATCCCATCGACATCTTGGACATGCGCGCTATCTCTTTTTCGGCCTTCTCGCGCGCCTCCTGCGACACGGGGGTCTCGTCCAGCCGCTTTTTCAGCTCGTCGGCCTCCTGAACGATCGTTTCCTTCTCGCCGAGTTCCTTCTGGATGGCCTTGATCTGCTCGCGCAGGTAATACTCCCGCTGGCTCTTGTCCATCTGTTTGCGCACGCGCTGGTTGATCGCCCGCTCTATCTGGAGTATCTCGATCTCGTTCCCGAGGATCACGAGCACCTTCTCGAGGCGCTTGGCGACATCGGCGCATTCGAGCACGCCCTGTTTGTCCTCGAGGCGCAGCAGCACGTTGGAGGCGATGATGTCCGAAATCTGTCCGGGGTCTTCTACGGAACTCACCGACGCAAACGTCTCGTGCGTGACCTTGTTGGATAGCTTGACGTATTCCTCGAAGGAATCCATCACGCTGCGCATGAGCGCTTTTGTCTGCAGCTCGTCCGAGGGAACGATGTCGGGCTGTTCAGCCACTTCCACGGCAAAAAAAGGTTCAGCCTGCGTGAACTCCTCTATCCTTGCCCTTGCCTCGCCTTCCACCAGGACGCGTATCGTGTCCCCGGGGAGCTTCAACACCTGTTTTATCCGGGAGATCGTCCCGACCCTGTATAGTTCGTCCGGTTCGGGCATGTCCACGGAAACGTCCTTCTGCGAAACGAGGAATATCTGCTGATCGCTGCCCATCGCCTCTTCCAGCGCCGCGATGGATTTCTCCCTGGCTACATCGAAATGCAACACCATATACGGGAAGATCACAAGGCCCCGAAGCGGCAGCAAAGGCAACGCGACAGCGTCTGTGTTCCGGTCCGTACCCATGGCTTCTCTCCTTCTCAATACGCCTCCCCCAAAGGGGCGCATTCATTATAGCAACTCTCCTGTTTGTGCGCAAGCGTCCCGGCTTTACGAACCGGTTCTCCCTTCGGCCCGGTATACCGGCCGCCAGAAATGCCCTGCCTGCCGTGACGCATTCGAGCCCTTTGCCGTCCGCCGCGATGTCTCGCCGGTTTTTCGAAATACTTGCGGTCTATAGGCCGATGACAAATCCAAAAAGGATTTGTCATCGGATTCCCTGGCGGGCAAAACGGCATTTTCGCACCATTATTTCCAAAACTTAAGCGGGGGATGACAATCCCCCACGCCCTTTAAAAAGAGGGCTTGCCGGCAATCCCGGCACCGGCGGTCCGCGCCTTCGGCCTTGCGCCGCGCCCGCGTCCTAACTATCAGGACGCCGTTTCCGTGCTGGCCGCGATTCCGAGTTCGTCCTGTTTCCCGGACTTTTTAAGCTTCTTCTTGGGCCTGGGGACATCGCTTATCACGAGTTCAGGCTGCAGCCTCTTCTCTATGTGTTCTCGCGTTATGATGCATTTCGTCACGTCTTCGCGCGACGGGATGTCGTACATAACGTCCAGCATGACGTCTTCCATGATGGCCCTAAGGCCGCGCGCGCCCGTTTTTCGCACCATGGCCTCCGCCGCGACCGCGCGTATCGCGTCCTCTTCAAACGTCAACTCTACGCCGTCGATTTCGAAGAGTTTGATGTACTGGTTCACCAGCGCGTTTTTGGGTTGGGTAAGTATGCTCACCAGCGCGTCCTCGTCGAGCTGTTCAAGGGTCACTATCACGGGCAGGCGCCCGACGAATTCGGGTATCAGCCCGTATTTGAGCAGGTCCTCGGGGAGGATGTGCTTGAGCACCTCGCCTATGTCCTTTTCCTTTTTGCTCTTGACATCGGAGCCGAATCCCATCATCTTCTTGCCGATGCGCGTCTCGATGATCTTGTCGACGCCCTCGAAAGCGCCGCCGCAGATGAAGAGGATGTTGGTCGTGTCGATCTGGATGAACTCCTGCTGCGGATGCTTGCGCCCGCCCTGGGGCGGCACATTGGCCACCGTGCCCTCCAGGATCTTGAGCAGCGCCTGTTGCACGCCCTCCCCCGAGACATCCCGGGTAATGGAGGGATTATCGCCCGACTTGCGGGCGATCTTGTCGATCTCGTCGATATAGATGATGCC
>DCTV01000010.1:243-30548 GCA_002329665.1 Christensenella sp. UBA1431 | reverse complement strand
CGGACGAGAACCCACAACAAAAAGTCCGATTCCGTCATGTTCATCATAAACAGGGCAAACATGCCTGTTTGCCAGGTTTATATTATTGTTCTAGTACAGTAATGTTTATCGTTTGTTGCATCATGGCGGATCGTGCATCTTCCCGTTGAAACATGTCGCGGCCTGGCGAAATGGCAGCCAATGATTCTCATGCTATGGCCTGCCAGCCCGCGGTCTACCCCCCCNNCCCTTAAGGGTTTGTCTTCGGCCTGAACCTGCGCTTCGAGCAGGGATCGCGGGATGCGCCGTTTACGTTTAACTTCCGCTGCCGCTGAATGAATAAGCCACCATTGTAGCCTTACGATTAATTCACTGCGCTGCCAGGTAGCGACTTTCACAAATGTATCCGGTGCTTATCCGGCCCGGCCGCCGAAAGCCGCCGCGCATCCCGGGTTGGGGCGTATCCCCCAACGGCACTTTTTTTCGTGCATTATTAATTTATCCATCGGTTGAAAATATACGCTGGAAATCAATAACTGAATCGGTCGAAATTTTCGCGCCGTCGTTTTGCGAAGCCGCCCGAAANNAACCGGATGGCAAACCGAAAATCCGAGGCAAACCAAGGGTTTTGCCCGGTTCACGTGTGGGATATGTCGCGCTCGAGGAAGGCCTCGTACCGGCTGCGGCAGAGCCCCGTCATGCGCCGATACAGGGGGTCGTCTGGGTCCAGCGCCAGGATGGCCTGCGCCGCGTCCCGAGCGCCTCGCAGCATGCGCATATCGCACAGGGACTCATTGGGCCAGGGAAGCGTTCCGTGCTGGCGGGTGCCCAGGAACTCGCCGGGGCCCCTGAGCGCGAGGTCGCGCCTCGCCACCTCGAAGCCGTCGTCACACTCCACCAGCACGTTCAGCCGCTCCAGCGCCTCGGGCGCTTCGGTCCCCGGCAGCAGGAAGCAGTAGGACGGCTTCTCCCCGCGGCCTACGCGCCCGCGCATCTGGTGCAGTTGCGCCAGGCCGAACCGCTCCGCGTTTTCCACCGCCATCACCGTAGCCCCGGGCACGTCCACGCCGACTTCCACCACCGTCGTGGACACGAGCACCTTCGCGCGCCCGCACCCGAAGGCCTCCATCGCCGCCTCCTTTTCCGCCGGACGCAAGCGCCCGTGGAGCAGCCCCACTTCGACGCCTTTCAGCGGCCCTTTTTTCAGTTCCTCATACACCCGGGCAACGGATTGCGCTTCGATTTCTTCACTTTCCTCCACAAGAGGGCAGATCACATAGGCCTGTCCGCCGTTTTCCGCCTGTTTCCCGATGAACGCGTACATGTCGTCCCGGCGCCCCGGGGGCACCAGCCGCGTTTTCGTCCTTTTCCTGCCGGGCGGCATCTCGTCGATCACGCTCACGTCCATGTCGGCGTACAGGATGAGCGCGAGCGTGCGCGGTATGGGCGTCGCCGACATCACGAGCACGTCGCACGTCTCGCCCTTTTCCTCCAGCGCGGCGCGCTGCATCACGCCGAACCGATGCTGCTCGTCCGTGATCGCGAGGCCCAGCGCCCTGAAGGACACGCCTTCCTGTATCAGCGCGTGCGTGCCGACAATAACGTCCGCCTCCCCGCCCGCGATGCGCTCCGCCGCCGCTTCCTTCTCCCCTTCCGCCATGCCCCCGGACAGGAAGGCGACCTTCAGGCCCGTCCCCTCGAAAAACGCCTGCGCGGTACGGTAATGCTGGCGTGCGAGGAGCTCCGTCGGCGCCATGAAGGCCGCCTGCCGGCCGGCGCACGCCGCCGCGTAGGCGCAAAGGAGCGCAACCACCGTCTTGCCCGAACCTACGTCCCCCTGGACGAGGCGCGCCATCGCCGCCGGTCTTTGCATGTCGTCGAGGACCTCGTCGAGCACGCGCCGCTGCGCGCCGGTCAGCGAATACGGGAGGCTTTCGCATTTGGCAAGCACCCGGTCCCTGTCCCACTTAAGGGCACGCCCCCTGCGTCCAGCGCGCTTTAACCGGAGCATCTCCACCGCCAGCTGGAACACCAGCAGCCGCTCGAACGTCATGCGTTCCCTGGCCTTTTTCAAGGCGTCCCCGTCCTCGGGAAAATGGACGTTTTTGATTGCCTGGGCAATCCCCATGAGCCCGAGGCGCCCGGGCCACCCCGGCGGGAGCGTCTCGGGCGGTTCCGGGCAGCTCTCGAGCGCCCGTCGCACGAGGTCGCCCAACAGCCTGGGCGAAACGCAGCCGAAAGCGGGGTACACGGGCACGAGCCCCGGCAGCTCGCCGGCCGCCGGCCGGCAGGAGGGGTTGACGAGGACAGGTCCGCGCCACGCGCCGACGCGCCCGTAGAACAAGTATTCCTCCCCGCGCCGTATCGCCCGCCTGACGTAGGGCTGGTTGAACCACTGCAGGGCGCATCTGCCCGTTTGGTCCTCGCCCCAGGCGCGCACCAGCGAGAGGCCCCGCCGAGGGTAGGAAAGAGAGGGCTGCGTCACGACGCGCAGCCGCAATAGCGCCTCGCGCCCCGGCGCGAGCGAGTCTACGGGCGTCGTTTTCGACCAGTCCTGGTACGCGCGCGGCAGCACGCCCAGCAGGTCGTCCGCCGTCATCACGCCCGCTTCGTTGAGCGCTTTTTCCCTCGCCGGCCCTATGCCCGGGAGCGTCCCGAGTTCCGCCGCCAACTCCTCTCCCCCTCCTATCAGAAAAGCCCCGGCCATGTCCGGCAGCCGGGGCGGATAAAATAATCGGATGAATGATGGATTATTCCACGGAAAAAATGTAGTAATACAGCGGCTGCCCGCCGTTATAGATGTCCACGTCGCATTCGGGATACGCGTCCCCTATCCTATCGGCCAGCGCCACGGCCTCGTCTTCGGTCACGTCCTGGCCGAAGTAAACGGTGATGACGCCGTCCGGGTCCTGCACCAGCCTCCTGAGCAGGTCGAAGATCACCTTCTCCATATCGGGGCCCGACTCGAGCAGCTGGCCGTTGCCGATCCCGAGGTAGTCTCCCTTCCTGATCGACTTGTCGTCCATCACCGAGTCGCGCACGGCGTAGGTCACGTACCCGGAGTACACCTGTGCGATCGCGTTGTCGATGCGTTCGCGGTTTTCCTCAAAGTCCGCTTCCGGATGGAACGCGAGCACGCCGCCGATGCCCTGCGGTATGGAATACGTCGGCACGACGTAGACGTTCCCGCCGTTGACGGCCGCCTGTTCCGCGGCCTGCTGCGCGGCCAGGAACACGTTCTTGTTGTTGGGGAAGATGAAGACGTTCTCCGCGCCCGTCGCCTTGATCGCGTTGGTTAATTCCTCGATGCTCGGGTTCATCGTCTGTTCGCAGCAGATAATCTTGTCTACGTTCAGGTCTTTCATGATCTCGACGAAGCCTTCGCCCATGGCCACCGCCACCAGCGCGTACTTCTTGGCCTCCTGCGCCGCCGAACCGTCCGCCTTCAGCCTGCGGTTCTGCTCCCACATGTTGTCGATCTTCACCTGATCGAGTTCGCCGAGATCGAGGCCGTGCTGGAGCGCCTGTCCGGGGTGGTTGGTGTGCACATGCACCTTTATGAGGCTGTCGTCGCCCCCCACCACCACCGAATCGCCGATCTTTTCGAGGTTGGCGCGCAGCGTGCCCAGCGTCGTCTCGTTCACGGCTCTTCTGATGTGCTGGATGAAGTACTCCGTGCAGTAGCCGTACTCTATCTCGCCGAGGTCGCCCTTTATGATCCCGGCGTCGTCCATCGGCGCGGCCTCCTCGGCCGGCCCGGCCTGCGCGGCTTCCACGGCCTCGCCGCTGAGCGCGCTTTTAAAGCCCTTGAAGATGAGCAGAAGCCCCTTGCCTCCCGCGTCCACCACGCCCGCCTGCTTGAGCACGGGCAGCATTTCCGGCGTTTTCGCGAGGATGTATTCGCCGCTCTCGACCACGGCGTCCATCACGTCGGACACGCCGCCGCCGGCCCTGGCGCGTTGCAGCGCCTGCGCGGCGGTATAGCGCGCCACCGTGAGCATCGTGCCTTCCTTGGGCCGCATGACCGCCTTGTATGCCGATTTCACGCCGGTGTCCAGCGCTTGCGCGAGCAGCCCCGCGTCGACCGTGTCGTGCCCGTCCATGCCCCGCGCGAATCCTCTGAATATCTGGGACAGGATCACGCCCGAGTTGCCGCGCGCGCCGCGCAGCGACCCCGACGCCAGCGCCTTGGCCACGTCCTGGGCAGAACCGCTGTTCACTCCGGCGATTTCCTTCACGGCGGAGACCATGGTCATGTTCATGTTCGTCCCCGTGTCCCCGTCCGGCACCGGAAATACGTTGAGGATATCTATTTCCGCTTTATTCTTTTCGAGCAATGCCGCCCCCGAGAGGATCATCTCCCGAAGCAGCGTGCCGTCGATCACTTCGTGCGCCAACTATTCGCACACCTCCTGTTCCATGAGGGTTATACGCGAATCCCCTTCACCGTTACGTTCACCTTGCTGACCTGCATCCCGGTCAGCAGCTCCACATTGAATTTCACGTTGTCTATGATGTTCTTCGCCACGGTTGCGATAGAAACGCCGTATTCTATAATCACACCCATCTCGACGACGAGTATTGCGTTCTGTGCGGAAACGCGTACGCCCTTGGCCATGCTCTCGCGTTTCAACAGATCCGCGATCCCGTCGGCAGCCGACAACGAAGCCATGCCGACGACGCCGTAGCATTCGGTCGCGGTATTTCCGGCAATACATGCAATCACGTTGTCCGCAATGATTATCTTCCCCAACGTGTTGGTCAAGGTTGCGCCCATTATTCAACCTCCAATTCGTAACGTATTGTTACAATAACCATAACGGTATTGTACTGTAAAATGGTTGTTACTGCAAGTTTTTCCGCGCAATAGGCCCTCCATACGGCAATTCGGGCATAATTTGCTTGCCAAAAGCCCGGGCGGATGGTAAAATACTTTTGTTTGACGACCGGACGAGGAGGTGGTAATCATGGCAAGACGTTGCGCAGTATGCAACAAGAGGGTAACGGCCGGCAACCAGGTCAGCCACTCGCACAGGAAATCCAAGCGGAGCTGGGCCCCCAACCTGCAGAGGGTACGCGTGAACGACAACGGAACGCCCGTGCGCATGAACGTATGCACCAGATGCCTGCGCTCCGGAAAGGTCGACCGTTGTGTTTAACATCTCTCCCGTCCCGTACAATATAGTTTAAAATACCTTTCGGCATGCCAACGGTTCGGACCGATGGCCGATTCCTTTCCGGGATCTGCCGTCGGTTTTTCTTTCTCCTTAGACTTTGGCCGCGACCTGCCCCGCGTTGTTTTCCCGTCTATTTTGATTTATCATCCGCCGGGGAAGGAATAAAACACGCACCTTCGCCCGGCCTTAAAAATTTCCGGGGCAAAACAAAAGCCCCGGGAAGGACTTGCCGGGAGCGCGTCTTATCAATCCGCAGGGAAAACCGGCGCAAACCGAAGGTTTGCGCCGGTCAAGCTAATGAGACCCGTCGAGGAAGAACGCCCGTCAACGCTCGACCCACTGTCCGCCAACAATCAGGGTTTTCAGGCTGCCTGCCGGCGTACGAAGAATCGCAACAGGTTACGCAACAATCGGGGCGCCTTGATGCAGATGATCTTCACGGATCTCACCTCCCAGGTAACAGGGCTATTGGCATTTTAAAAACGTACACACGACATAACCGATTGCCACGCCAACGATANNTCATAACGGGAGGAGGCAGGCCACGACCACGGCTGCCAGTACCGCGCACGCGATACACCAAAACCTGTTGGGCCTGCGAAACCATCTTTTCACTCGCATCAGCGTCAACTCCCGCACTTTCTTTACCATCATACTCACAGGCAGCGCGGATTGATACCAGTTTTTAATCCCGCGAAAGAAAAACGGCCGCCCAACCGCCCTCAAGGTTTATCCTGGCGGTTTCTTCCACGAAAACGTTGCTGATCGCGCGCGGGAACTCCGGGCGGAGTAGTTCGCCGTTGAGCGGGTACATGAGGCCTTTTAGGCTGTGGACCCTGACACCGTCGGTGAGCGGCAATATGGAGAGGAGCGTGCCTTTGGGGGCGCTTATCTCAAGGGGCGAACAGGCCGCGCGCACCTCGTTATGGGCGTCGCAGAGGAGCCCCTTTGCGCCGCGTTTCCCGATGCGCACCAGCAGATGGATGTTGGCGAGCGTGTGGTCCAGGCGGCTCCCGCTCATCGCCAGCATGACGACCTCCTGCGCGCCGGCGCCAAGCGCGTAGTCCACGGCTTCCTGGGCGTCCGTCTCGTCCTTGTGCCTTTGCAGGCGCACTACCCTCGCGCCGTCCTCTTCGAGCCTTCGTAACGTGCCCGCGTCGCAGGAGTCCATGTCTCCGACGATAACGTGTGGCCGGATGCCGCGGGCCGCGGCCCAGTCGGCGGCACCGTCCGCGCACACGACGAGCGACGCGCTATGCATATGCTTTTGCAGCAGTTCGTAAGGGGGCGGTGTGCCCGCCCCCAGTACCAGCGCTTTCAATTCTATTCCCCCGACCGCAGTGCTTTTATCGTCTTTGCCGGGTCCTCGGAAAGGAACACCGCGCTCCCGGCCACCAGCACGTTCGCGCCCGCGTCGATGAGCCGCCGGGCGTTTTTCGCGTTCACGCCGCCGTCGACCTCGATCTCGACCCTGAGGTTCCGGCGCGCGATCTCGTTGGCCGCCTTCTCGATCTTGTCTATGACCGACGGGATGAAGGCCTGTCCGCCGAAGCCGGGGTTCACGGACATGAAAAGGATCATGTCGGCTTCCTCGTAGAGGTAGTCCAGCGCCTGAACCGGCGTGCCGGGGTTCAATACGATACCCGACTTCACCTTGCGGTTGCGTATGGCCTGAAGCCCGCGGTGCGGATGCCTGCACGCCTCGACATGGAAGGTGAGGATGTCGGCGCCCGCGTCGATGAAGCTGTCGAAGTGCCTCTCCGGCGCTTCGACCATCAGGTGTACGTCAAGCGGCAGGTCCGTCCTTTGCTTCAGGGCCGCGACCATGCCCTGCCCGAACGTGATGTTGGGGACGTACAGCCCGTCCATGACGTCGCAGTGCACATAGTCCGCGCCCCAGCGCCCGAGCTGCTCCACCGCCTCGCCCATGGCGGCGAAATCGGCCGATAGGATGGATGGTGCGATTTTAATCATAGCGTGTCCTCCTGCTTTCCAATAATGTATCGAGAATAATGGTGTATCTTTCGTAGCGCCCCCGCGGTATCTTTCCTTCCCCAACGGCCGCCTTTACCGCGCAGTCCGGCTCGCTCTTATGCAGGCAGGCCTTGAACGCGCAGCCGCCGCTGTGGGGGGCGAACTCGGGGTAGTACCCGCCGAGGTCCCCCGGGGGTATGTCCCCCGTATGAAGCAGGCTAAACCCCGGCGTGTCCACGACGCGCCCGCCCCCCGGAAGGGACAAAAGCTCCGCGTGCCGCGTGGTGTGCTTCCCGCGGGCCGTCCGCGCCGCGCGCCCGCCCGTTTCAAGGCCGAACGCAGGAACGATCGCGTTTAAGAGCGAGGACTTCCCGACGCCGGACTGTCCCGCAAGGCCGGAGACGCAGCCTGTAAGCTCCGAGAGCAGCGCCCCCAGTCCCTCGCCCGTCTTCGCCGACGTGCGTACGACGGGATGCCCGCACGAAGCGTATTCCTCCGTAAGCGTGCGCACGGTCTCCGCCTTGGCCAGGTCGCATTTGTTGACGCACACGACGGCCGCCACGTCCCGGATGCCGGCGTCGAGGAGGAGCCTGTCGCATAAGAGGAGGTCGGGCTTGGGCCAGTGCGCCGAGAGCACGACCACGAGCTTGTCCAGGTTGGCCACCGGCGGGCGGGTCCATTCGTTGCTCCGCGCGAGGATCGTATCGATGCGTCCCTCGGCCGTGTCCGTCTCCGGAGTGATTTCCACCCTGTCCCCGACCAGGGGCCTGAGGCCCTCCCGCCTGAACCGTCCGCGCGCGCGGCAGGTGTGCAGCCGCCCGTCCTCGGTCTCGACGGTGTAGAACCCGCCTACCCCCTTGACGATCACCCCGCGCATCACGGCGCCTCCGCGGCCGCCGCCGTTTCTTCCGGCAGTTCCTCGGGCCCCGCGCTGACCCAGAGGTCCACCTGCGAGTTGGGCATCAGCTCGTCCCCGGGCTCCGGGTCCTGGCGGACGACGTATCCGCTCGGTTCGTCGCTGGTTACCTGCGTGACCTCGCCCACCGTTAAATTGTTTTTCTTGATGACGGCTTTCGCGTCGGAGAGCTTCATGTCCAGCACATCGGGCATGGTCCCCATGGACACGCCCGCGCTCACGAATATGCGTACGACGCCGCCCGGAACAAGCGTCTCCCCCTCGGCGGGCTCTTGCCTGAACACCGTGCCCGCGGGTTCCTCGGAATCCGGCTCGATGACGACGTCGGGAACGAACCCCAGGTCCTCCAGCTTCGATTCCGCCCTGCCCTGCTGGAGGCCGAGGACAGAGACCACCCGCTGCCCCTGTTCGGGCGGAACGCTCCCGAACACGAGGACGGCGACCGTGACCATCACGAGCACGATCACGGCGCCGACGATGGCGTACATGCGCCGCCTCGCCCTGTCGGGCTGCGGCTTTTCGCGCTCGCTCCCCGCAGGAAGCCGTTCCTCTTTCACGCGCACGAAATCGCCGTCGGGCTCCCGGCGGGCGCGCATCAGGTCCCGCCGCATCTCCCAGGCGCTCCTGTAGCGCAGCCTGAGGTTCTTGCGCGTCGCCTTGCGGACGATGTCGTTGAGGCTCTTCGGTATCCGCTCATCGACGCTCCGGGGGGCCGGCACCTCTTCGTTCAGGTGCTTTTTGGCCACGTCGATCACCGACGTCCCCGTAAAGGGGACGGTCCCCGTGAGCATCTCGAAAAGCGTGATGCCGAACGAATAGATGTCGCTGCGCACCTCGGCCGGCTCCGCGCGCGCCTGTTCCGGCGAAAGGTAGTAGACCGTGCCCATCACGCTGGTTTTTTCCTCGCCGGCCCTCTTCTCGCCGATCGTCTGCGCGATCCCGAAGTCGTACACCTTCACGTCGCCGTTGGCCTGCAGCAGGATGTTGTGCGGCTTCACGTCCCTGTGCACGATGCCTTTCGCGTGCGCGTGGGCAAGCGCCCTGAGTACCTGGACAGCGATGTCGATGCACGCCTCGGGGTCGAGACTAATGCGCTGCTTGATGACCTCCTTGAGCGTCACGCCCCGCGCGTACTCCATCACGATGAAGCGCCTGCCGCCTTCCTCCCCGGTGTCGTACACGCGCACGATGTTCCTGTGGTGTAAAAGCTTTCCCGCGCGCCCCTCGCTCTCGAACCGCTCCACCAGCACGCCGTTGTCCGCGTGTTCGTCCTTGAGCACCTTCACGGCGACTTCCCGGTCCTCTTTCTCGTCGCGGGCGAGGTAAACGTTGGCCATACCGCCCGAACCGACCAGTTCCGTGAGGCGGTACCGGCCCATCAGCAGCGTCCCGATCATGCAGGCACCTCCCCGTCGAGGTTTTGCGCCAGCACCACCGTAATGTTGTCGTCGCCCCCGTTTCGGAGCGCCGTTTCGACCAGCGCGTCGGCCGCGGCGCCGAGGCCTCCGTCCCTTTTCAGGATCAGCTCGATCTGCGCGTCCCCGACGTGGTTGGACAGCCCGTCCGAGCAGAGCAGCAGCGTGTCCCCCCGCTGCCACTGGACTTCGAATACGTCGATGTCCACCTTCTCCTTGATGCCTATCGCGCGGGTGATCGCGTGGCGCTGCGGGTGCGCGCGCGCCTCCCCCGGCGCTATCAGCCCCGCGCGCACGAGTTCGTCCACGTACGTGTGGTCGCGCGTGATGCGGGTCAGCCCCCGGCCGTCGAGGAGATAGGCGCGGCTGTCCCCCACGTTCCCGACGTAGACCTGGGCGTCCTCGACGAGCGCGAGCGTGAGCGTCGAGCCCATCACCGTGTTTTGGCCGGCCTTCGTTGCGATACGCCGTACGAGGACGTTGGCCGCGTTGGCCGCGTCGAAAATCAGGCGCGCGGGCAGCAGGCCGCTTTCCTCCTCCACGGCCTTCACCACGGCGTCCACCGTCGCGCGGCTGGCCGCGTTACCGTAGCTCAGGCCGCCCATGCCGTCCGCGACGACGAACAGGCTCCTGCCCCGCCCGTCTTCGGGGACGTGGTAGCAGTCTTCGTTGCGTTTCCTTCGGTTGCCGATGTGGCTGCGTGCGCAGAAGATCATGGGTCCTCTCCTTCGGGCGGTTCCTGTCCGGTGACCGTGCGTCTTTTCAGCTGCCCGCACGCGCCCTCGATGTCCGCGCCGAGGACGCGCCGCCGCGTGCAGGAGATATGCGCGTTTTTCAGCTCCCGTTCGAACCGCGCCGTCACCGCGGGCGCCGGGGCGCAAAAATCCGCGTGGTCCACGGGGTTACACGGTATAAGGTTCACGTGGCACTGCATCCCTCTCAGGCGGGCGGCCAGTTCCACGGCGTGCTCCGGCCTGTCGTTGACGCCCTTCACCAGGATGTATTCGAAGATCACCCTGCGCCCGGTGCGCCGTACGTGGTAACGTGCCGCATCCACCACTTCCCCTATGGGATACCTCGAAGCCACCGGCATGAGCCGCTTTCGTATCCCGTCGTTGGGGGCGTGCAGGGAAACGCAGAGCGTGACGCGAAGCCCCGTGTCCGTGAGCGCCCGCATGCGCCCGGGCAGGCCGCAGGTGGACACGGACACGTGCCGCATGCTCATGTTCAGCCCGCCGGGGTCGCCGAGCATTTTAAGGAAGGTCACGACGTTGTCGAAATTGTCCAGCGGCTCGCCGCTCCCCATCAGCACCACGTTGTCCACGGGCCGCCGGTCGGGGCCCAGGGCCCGCGCGCCCCGCACGTACGCCCCGGCGGCGACGACCTCGCCGAGCATCTCGAAGGGAGCCAGGTCGCGCACCTTCCCGCCGAGGCCCGACGCGCAGAAAGCGCAGCCCATCGCGCAGCCCACCTGCGTGGAGACGCACAGCGTGTTCCCGTACCGGTAGGCCATGAGCACGCCCTCTACGGCCTGCCCGTCCTTAAATGAGAACAGGAACTTATAAGTATCGTCCTCGTCGGGGCCGAGGGCCTTCACGATCCGCGGGATGCCGGTGACGGCGCGGCGATGAAGTTCGCCCCGGAACGCTTTGGGAAGGTCGGTCATCTCATCGAACGAAAGCCCCTTGAGGAGCGAAGCGCGTATCTGGCGCGCGCGGTAGGCGCTCTCGCCCATCCCCTCCACGAACGCCGTGAGTTCGCCCTCGCTCATCCCCAGCAGCGGCAGGGCGCTCATTCCCGCCTCACCAGCCTCGCGATGAAGAACCCGTCCGTGCCGTCAATATGCGGGAAAAGCTGGAGGCACCCCATGCTAATCCGGGCGGGATCGATGCCTTCGGGCAGGAGGCGGCCCCAGTCGTCGGGTTCGAAGCCGCGGTGCTTTTCAAGGAAGCGCGCGACGACTTCCTCGTTCTCGGCGCGCGAGATCGTGCAGGTGCAGTAGACGAGCGCGCCGCCCGGGCGGAGGTACGCTAAGACCGCGTCAAGGAGCGCCTCCTGTACCCCGGCGAGCGCCTCGATGGCCGTGGCGCACCTGGTGAGGCGGATGTCCGGCTTGCCGACCATCACGCCCAGGCCGGAACAGGGCGCGTCGACGAGAACGCCGTCCAGCACGCCGAAAAGTTCCGGGTCGGCGCGCGTCGCGTCGCGCACGGCGAGCTCCACGTCGGGTACGCCCAGGCGCAGCAGCGTCGCCTTGGCCAGACGCACGCGGTGCGGGTGCCTGTCCCACGCATAAAGGCGCCCGCGGTTCTCCATGCGCTCGGCGATGTACGCCGTCTTCCCGCCGGGGGCGGCGCAGGCGTCCAGTATCCGCTGGCCTGGCCGGGGGTCCAGCGCGTGCACGGCCAGCATGGACGCCTCCCCCATGACGCTGAACATGCCCTGCTGGAACAGCGGGTTGGCCGTCACGTCTCCCAGGCCGCGCACCGACAGCGCGGAGGGGAAGTACCTCGCTCGCTCCACGCGCGCGCCCCGCGCCATCAGCTCCTTGGAAAGCTGGGGCGCCGTGGTCTTGAGGAGGTTGGTGCGAACGGTTGTGGTCCCCGGCACGGCGGCATAGGCCGCCAGGTCCTGCGTGAACCTGAAACCGTATGTTTCGAGCCACATCGCGGTGACGTCCTGAGGGCAGCTGTACATCACGCTCAGGTAGCGGACGGGGTCCTTTTCGGGGTCCGGGTAGGGGATGTTCTCGCGGTTCTGGGCAACCTTCCTGAGCACCGCGTTGGTGAAAGCGCAAAGCTGCCTCTTCCCCGCCAACCGCACGAGTTCGACGCTGGTGTCGATGGCCGCCGATTCGGGCACGCGCATGAAGAGCATCTGCTGCACGCCCATGCGCAGGGCGCAGCGCACCACGCGGTGCAGCCGCCGGCCCCTGGCGTAGAGCCCGATGATGTAGTCGATGCGCAGTATGTTTTCGAGCGTGCCGTAAAAAAGGCCGGTGATAAAGGCCGCGTCCCTGGAGCCGTATCCGCCCGAGCCCAGCGCTTCCTTCAGCGCGAGGTTCGAATACGCCCCGTCCCGGTCCACCGCCAGAAGGAGGTTTAAGACCGTCTTCCTCGTTTCAATCCCCTGCATGCCGCCCTCCCCGGCCGAATATACGGCCTGTCTGCACCGTGTGTCCCCGCAGGTATTCGCGCGCGGCCATCCGCTTCGCGCCGGGAGCCTGCAGTTCGAGCACCTCTACGGCTCCGCTGCCCGCCGCCACCACAAGGCCTGTTTTCGGGTTTGCGCAAAGCACTTCTCCCGGGCGGCCCGTCCCCGCGGCGGCGCGCACCCTGTGGAACCTGAGGACTGTGTCCCCGTGCCGCGAATATGCGACCGGCCATGGGTGCATGCCCCGCACCAGGTCGCACACGACTTTCGCGTCCTTTTCCCAGTCGATTTGGGCCATGGCCTTGGTGATCGCCGGGAAATGCGTCGCCTTCGCGTGGTCCTGCGGCGTCCTCGGCGCCGTCCCGGCTTCGAGGAGCCTCAGCGATTCGTCGAGCACCTCCGCGCCCAGTTCGGCCATGCGCGCGAAAAGCTCGCCCGCCGTCTCGTCCTCGCCGATGGCGAGCGCGCGCTGCAAAAGGATGTCGCCGGTGTCCACGCCCGCGTCCGTGTACATCGTGGTCACGCCCGTTTCGGTCTCGCCGTTGACGACGGCCCACTGGATCGGCGCCGGCCCCCGGTACCTTGGCAGGAGCGACCCGTGCACGTTGACGACACCGAGCGGGGGGACGGCGAGGAATTCTTCGCTCAGAATCTGCCCGAACGCCGCGGTCACGCAGACGTCCGGCGCGAGTTCCCGCACGGCCGCGACGGCCTTTGGGGCGCGCACGCGCCCGAACTGGAGCACCGGCACGCCGCGCCTCAGCGCGAGCGTCTTCACCGGCGAAGGGCGCGGCTTTTTCCCCCGCCCCGCCGGACGGTCGGGCTGGGTGACGGCCGCGACGACGTCATGGCCTTTATCCATGAGCCTTTCCAGGATCACCGCGCCGAAATCGGGCGTGCCCATGAAGCAGATGCGCATGCGTTGCCTCCCCCGGCGTTCACTCGCCTTCGTCTTCGTCTTCTTCGGGCTCGACCATCTCGACGGCCCGGTCCGTGAACAGGATGCCGTTTAAGTGGTCCACCTCGTGGCAAATGGCGCGGGCGAGCAGCCCCTCGCCCTCGACTTCCCTCTGCCCGCCGTCCCTGTCCGTGTACCGCGCGAGCACCCGCGCCGGCCGCGGGACGACGCCCAGGAGCCCCGGCAGGCTCAGGCACCCCTCTTTTCCCGTCTCTTCGCCCTCCTGCTCGACGATCTCGGGGTTGATCATCTCGAGCACGTCCTCGCCCGTGTCGATCACGACCGCCCTCCTGAGCACGCCGACCTGCGGCGCCGCCAGGCCGACCCCGTCCTGATGGCGCAGCGTCTCCATCATGTCGTCGAGCAGCGTGAGCACGCGCGCGTTTATCTGATCCACCCGGCGCGACTTCTTCCTTAATACCGGGTCGTCGTCAACGTGGATATCGCGCAGAGCCATTTGTTCACCTTTCCCTTCTGTATTTATAGATCATTATAGCATATTTGCCGGCCGTATCTCCAAGTCCGCCCTGCATCCTTTAAGCCGCCGGCCGCGCATCACGTCCCACAGAGGGCCGATGCACCTTTCAAGGTCTTCTTCATGGAATTTGAGCACGATCTCGTAGCGCCAAACGCCGCGGATGCGCTCGAGCGGCGCGGGAGAAGCGCGGAACATGAGCGCTTCCGCGGCGCCTTCCCCGGCGAAGAGCGCCTTCAGCGCCCCGTAGAGCGAAGCGGCGCCCGCTTTGACCGCATGCCGGTCCTTCCCGGTGACCAGGTACCTCGCAAAAGCCGCGAAGGGCGGATACAGGCAGGCGCGGCGCGCCGCGATCTCCTCGGCGTAGAAGCGCTGGTAGTCCTGCTCCTTCGCGCAGACGATGGCCGGATGGCCGGGGTTGTAGGTCTGCACGACCACCCGCCCGGGGACGTCGCCCCGCCCCGCGCGCCCCGCCACCTGCGTGATGAGCTGGAAGGTGCGCTCCGCGCTCCTGAAATCGGGCAGAAAGAGGGCCGTGTCGGCCGCGACGACGCCCACCAGCGCAACGTTCCTGAAATCGAGGCCCTTGGCTATCATCTGCGTCCCGATGAGGACCTGCGCGCGCCCCTTCTCGAAGTCCTGCTGCGCCTTAAAGTGCGCGTCCTTTTTCTGCATCGTGTTGAGGTCCATGCGTATGGCGAACGCGTCCGGGAAGAGTGCGCGCAACTGCCTCTCGACGCGCTGCGTGCCCACGCCCTGGTACCTGAAATAGGTTTCGCCGCAGTGCGCGCAGGTCCGCTTCAGCGGGTATTCGGCGTGGCAGTAGTGGCACAGCGCGCGCGGCGGGTTCTGGTGGAAGGTCAGCGTGACGTCGCAGTGCCTGCATTTGAGCGCCTTCCCGCAGTGCAGGCAGACGATCTGCGCAGAATACCCGCGGCGGTTGACGTAGAGCATGGCCTGTTCGCCGCGCGCGAGCGTCTCCTTCATCCTACGGTAAAGTGCCGCGCTGAACACCGTGCGGTTGCCGCGCCTGAGTTCTTCGCGCATGTCCACGACCTCGACCTCGGGGAGCGGCCGGGACATCACCCGTTCTCCAAGCGTTAAGAGGCGTGCCCCGCCCGCGAGCGCGCGGTGGTAGGTCTCGAGCGCCGGGGTCGCGCTGGAAAGGATCAGCACCGCGCCGTGGGCCCGCATGCGCTCGCGCGCGATCTCGCGGGCGTGGTAATGCGGGCGTATCTGGGAATGGTAGCTGTTTTCCTGCTCCTCGTCCACGACGATGACGCCGATGTCTTGAAGCGGCGCGAACACGGCGGAGCGCGCGCCGATGACCACCTTGGCCCTGCCGGTCACGATCCGCTCCCATTCGTCCATCCGCTCGCCCGCCGAGAGGCGGCTGTGCAACAGCGCCACGTCCTCGCCGAAACGCGCCACGAAAAGCGCCGTCAGCTGCGGCGTGAGCGCGATCTCGGGCACCAGCACCAGCGCGGAGCGGCCCCTCTTGCGGCTCTGCTCTATTACGTGCATGTAGACCTCGGTCTTCCCGCTGCCGGTGACGCCGAAAAGCAGGAACTCGCCGCCCCCGTCCAGCGCGCCGCACATCGTGTCCACGGCCTCCTGCTGGCGCGGGTTCAGCGCGGGGCGCGGCCGGCTGTCCCCGCGGAGCGCCGCGTAGGGCCTTCGTGCGACGCGCACGCTCTCCCGCCTGACCAGCCCCTTCTTCTCCAGAGCGCGCGCCGCCGCCGCGCCGCCTTTCTCGATGGCTTCGAGGTCGGAAAGCGACACGGGCGCCACGTCGGCGAGGAGCTCCAGCACGCGCGCCTGCAGCGGCGCGCGTCGCTGCATCGCGGCCGACTCCTCCCGCGCCCGCTCCGCGCCGACGGCGAGCGCCACCGTGACGCATTGCCTGCCCTCCACCTGCCGCCCGCGCAGCTGGGAGGGCATCATCAGGCGCAGCGCCTCGACGAACAGGCAGCCGTAGCGCGCCTGCATGAACCGCGCGAGCGCGATCTGCTCGGGCCAGAGCGCGGGATACGCGTCGATACACGACGCGACCCGCTTGAGCTTATCCGCCGGGACGTCGGTGGAAGAGCGGACTTCGACGACGAACGCCTCCGTCGGCCGGTTGCCCACGCCGAACGGCACAAAAACCCGCATCCCCGCGCGTACGTCCGCCAGAAGGCGCGGGGGGATGCGGTAATCGAACGTCCTGTCCACGTTGGTGTGGGCGATGTCCACCATCACCCGTGCGATATCGGCTTGCACGGCTCACTCCTGTTTTTTGCGGTGGATGGTCAGGGCGCCGTCGAGGACGAGGTGCGCGACCTCGAGCTTGGACACGAGGCCGGTCCTCACGGGACTGCCGCTTTTGGTGAGGATCGTGACGGCGTTCGTGTCGGTTTCGAAGCCCGCACCCTCCCTGGTGACGTCGTTTGCTACGATCATGTCCAGGCCCTTTTGTTCGAGTTTTTCCAGCGCGTGCTTCTCGAGGTCCTGCGTCTCGGCCGCGAACCCGACCAGCACGCGCTTCCCCTTGCGCCTGCCCAGTTCCGCCGCGATGTCGGTGTTGGGGACGAACGTGAGCGTGATCTCCCCGCCGCCGACGCCGGCCTTCTTCAGCTTCCGGTCCGAACGCGATTTGGGCGCGTAGTCGGCGGGCGCCGCCGCCTTGATGGCGATGTCGCACGCGTCGAAATGCGACATCGCCGCCTCGAGCATCTCCTTAGCCGTTTCCACCCGGACGACCTCTGCGCCGTCGGGCGGGTCGATCGCCACCGGCCCGCTTACGAGCACGACGCGCGCGCCGCGCTCGAGGGCCGCCTGCGCCAGGGCGTAGCCCATGCGCCCCGAAGAGCGGTTGGTGATGTAGCGCACGGGGTCGAGGTACTCCCGCGTCGGGCCGGCCGTGACGAGCACGGCGAGGCCCTCGTAGTCCCGCCTGGGATAAACAAGGTCCATGATGGCCGCTTCTATGTCCCCGACGTCCGCAAGGCGCCCCTCGCCTTCCTCCCCGCACGCGAGCCTGCCCGCCTCCGGCCCCACGACCGTGCACCCGCGCGCGCGCAGCGTGGCGAGGTTGGCCTGCAAAACGGTGCTGCTGTACATCGCGCCGTTCATGGCCGGCGCGACCAGCACGGGCGCGCGCGTCGCCATGACCGTCGTCGTCAGCAGGTCGTCGGCGATGCCCAGCGCCAGTTTCCCTATGATGTCGGCCGTGGCCGGGACGATCGCGAGCACGTCCGCCCTTCTCGCGAGCGAAATGTGCTCGACCGAAAAAGGCGCGTCGTGCGAAAAAAGATCGACCGCCACGGGGCGCGCGCACAGCGTTTGCAGCGTAAGCGGCGTGATGAAGCGCATCGCGTTCTGGGTCATGACGGGGTAGACTTCCACCCCTCTTTTGGTGAGGCGGCCGATGAGTTCGCAGGCCTTATACGCCGCGATGCCGCCCGTTACTCCGAGTACGACCGTTTTATGCGCGGCCATTTCTATTTTGCTCCCTCCACGGACCTGTCACAGCTTATCTTTCCCTCCATGATCTCCTGCACCGCAATGGTCACGGGCTTGTTGGAGGCGGTCTCCACCAGCGGGCGGGCATGGTCGACGAGCTGCCTGGCGCGCCTGGCCACTTCGATCACCAGCGTGTAGCGGCAGTCGACCTTCGAAAGCAGTTCGTTCAGAGGGGGGTGATTCATCATCGTTGTC
Source organism: Christensenella sp. UBA1431 (assembly GCA_002329665.1). GTDB lineage: Bacteria > Bacillota > Clostridia > Christensenellales > UBA1431 > UBA1431. Next base: position 12,802 of record DCTV01000010.1, on the reverse strand, counting down.
GTTCTCCTTCCATGATTGCGCCGATAACGTCCAGCCTGCGCCGTACTTCCAGGCGCGAAGCCTCAAGGATCGCGCGCACTTCCCCGGCCGCTTTTTCGAGGTCGTCGTTTACGACGAAATAGTCGTAGAGGCGCGCGCTTTTGAGTTCGTCGTACGCCGTCCGCATGCGCACGGCGACGGTTTCGTCGTCCTCCGTCCCCCGTCCCCTCAGGCGCCTTTCCAGTTCCGCAAACGACGGGGGCATGACGAATACCGATACCGCGTCGGGCACTTTGCGCTTGACTTCCAGCGCGCCCGTCACGTCGATTTCCAGCAGCACGTCTCTGCCCTGCGCGCGCTGTTGATCGACGAAAGCGCGCGGCGTGCCGTAATAGTTCATCCCGAAAACGCGTTTGTATTCGAGGAACCCGCCTTTTTTTGCGATGTCGAGGAACTCTTTTTCGGTTTTGAAATAATAATCGACGCCTTCGGCCTCGTTTTCGCGCGGCGCGCGCGTGGTCGCGGACACCGAGAGCACGAGGCGCGGCATCCGGTCAAGAAGCAGCCGGGAGACATTCCCCTTCCCGGAGCCCGAAGGCCCGGAGAGCAGCACGAGGAGCCCCGGCGGCAGGCTTGTATCGCATCCGGTCATAGCTCTCCCCTGTTTCACTCGTCCGTCACGTCGCTGTGCTGGTCTTTCGTTCCCAGCCTGTGCGCCACGGTCTCGGGCTGCACGGCGGACAGCACGACATGGTAGCTGTCGGTCACGATGACGGCGCGCGTCCTGCGGCCGTACGTCGCGTCGATGAGCATCCCCCTTTCCCTGGCCTCCTGGATGATGCGCTTGATCGGGGCCGATTCGGGGCTCACGATCGCGATGAGCCTGTTCGCGTTCACGATGTTGCCAAAGCCGATGTTGATCAATTTGATTCCCATAGCTATTTTCCTCCAAGAAACAAAATTTGATATATGAAATTATTCGATATTCTGGACTTGTTCCCTGATTTTTTCGATCTCGCCCTTGATCTGAAGAACGGCGTTCGTGATCGCGAGGTCGTTGGCCTTCGAGCCGATCGTGTTGGCCTCCCGGTTCATCTCCTGGACGATGAAATCCAGCCTGCGCCCGATCGCCCCTTCCTCATTCGCCAGCCCGGCAAACTGGGAAAGATGGCTTTTGAGGCGCACGATCTCCTCGGTGATGCTCGACCGGTCCGCGAACACGGCGACTTCGGTGAGCAGCCTGGCTTCGTCCGGCATTTTCCCCTGCATGAGCAGCGAGATGCGTTCGTTGAGCTTTTCCCTGTATTCGAGCACCATCGCGGGGGAGCGCCGTTCTATCTCGGCGAGCAGGCCGCTTATCAGGCCGAGGCGCTTTTCGATGTCCGCTAAAAGGCAGGCGCCTTCGGCCGCGCGCATCTTGAGCACGCTGTTGGCCGCTTCTTCCAGCGCCTCCCTCAGCATCCCGCCCACGGTTTCCTCGTCTTCCGGCGCGTCGGCCACCGTCAGCACGTCGGGAAGCCGGGCCGCGCCCAGCAGCGTCACGTCGTCTATCAGGCCGGGGAAACGTTCCCTGATCCCTGAAAACGCGTCCATGTACGCGGCGAGCAGTTCCAGGTCCGCCTGGACCGCCCTGGCGGCGGGCGCGTTGTTCCTGTATGTGATATAGACGTCGATATGCCCCCTGGCAATTCTGGCCGAAAGGGCCTTCCGGACCATGTCCTCAAACGCGTTGAGCGAACGCGGCATCCTCACGGAAACGTCGAGATACCGGTGGTTTACCGACTTGAGTTCGACCTGCAGCTCCCTGCCGTCCCTCGATACGATGCCCCGGCCGAATCCGGTCATGCTGTAGGGCAAATTTCCGCCTCCCATCCCCCTTTTGGGACGTTTTCCCGCAAACACTATTTGATTATACCATATTTCCCGGATAAGAAAAGAGCATTGCCCGAAATTCACTCAGGAATGCCCGTTAGTAACAGTTATTCGCGATCCTGCCTGCCGTGTTTCAGTTTTCATCCTGTTCGTGTTCGATTGCTTGCGTTAAGTCCAAAAAAGCCGCCTCGTCCAGCACGGGCACCCCGAGTTCGAGCGCCTTGGCGAGCTTCGAGCCCGCCGCCTCCCCGGCGACGACGTAGTCGGTGTTGCGCGATACCGACCCCGCCGTCTTACCGCCCAGGCGCTCCACGATGCGGCTCGCTTCCCGCCGCTCCAGGGTGGGCAGCGTCCCCGTGAAAACGAAGGTCCTGCCTTCGAGCGCGCCGCCGCCTTTCGCAGGGGTTTCCTGCCCGGGCGCCACGCCGGCTTCCAGCAGACGTTCGAGCAGGCGGCGGTTGTTTGCATCGGCAAAGTAGCCGGCCACCGACCCGGCCACCACATCGCCCACGTCCCTGATGCGCACCAGGTCCTCCGGGCCGGCTTCCCGCACCGCCCGCAGCGTCCCGAATTCCGCCGCGATGTCCTGCGCCGTGCGGACGCCCACGTTGGGGATGCCCAGTGCGTACAAAAAGCGGTTCAGCGGGCGGTAGCGGCTCTTCTCGACGGCCTTTATCAGGTTGTCGGCTTTTTTCTCGGCAAACCCGGGCAGGGCCGCGAGGGCTTCCCTGTCTAGCGCATAGAGGTCGGCCGCGTCCCTGACGCCCAGCGCGTCGTAGAGCTGCCGCGCCGTCTTTTCGTTGAACGTTTCGATGTCCATCGCGTCGCGCGAGGCGTAGTGCACGAGCGCCCACACCACCTGCTCGCGGCAGGCGGACGAGTTCGGGCAGAAGATGTTCGCCCCGCGCTCCACCACCTTTGCGCCGCAGGAAGGGCAGACCGCCGGCTTTTCAACGGGCTCCGTCTTGGTTTCGACTTCTGCGATACCATCATCAAACAAACTCAGGTTTAGGGAGACACGATTCTTAAAGGGCACGTTCCTTATTTCGCCGCCTTCCGCGATCCCGGTGATCTCGGGGATGACGTCGTTGGAGCGGCGGATCCACACCTTCGAGCCGACGTCAACGCCCTTCCTTTGGATGTCGCCCCAATTGTTGAGCGTCGCGCGCCTGACGGTCGCGCCGCCGAGCTCGACCGGTTGGACCAGCGCGAGCGGGGTGAGCTTCCCCGTGCGCCCCACCTGCCACACGACGTCTTTCACGACGGTGGTGCGCTCCTGCGGCCTGAACTTGTAGGCCATCGCCCAGCGCGGCCCGCGGCCGGTGTACCCCAGCGCCTCCCGAAGCGCCGTCTCGTCCACCTTGACGACGGCGCCGTCGATCAGGTAGTCCAGCGCGTCCCGCTTCTGTTCGATCTCCAGAAGATGCTCTTCGGCCTCGCCTATGCTCCGGATGCGCCGGTAATACGGGTTCACCGAAAACCCGTTCTCCTTCAAGAATTCGAGCGTCTCGACATGCGTTGCGAAACCGCGTCCTTCGATGTAGCCGACGCCGTAGAAAAACGCGTCCAGGCGCCTGCGCGCGGCTTCGTTGACGTCGAGGTTTCTCAGCGCCCCCGCCGCGGCATTGCGCGCGTTCTTCAGGGGCACGGCCGCGGTCTCGTTGTACTCTTTCAGCACGGAAAGGCGCATCATCGCCTCGCCCTGCACCTCCATGCGCCCCCTGAACTTTACGGAGAGCGGGATCGAGCGGATGGTGCGCGCCTGCGCCGTAATGACCTCGCCGACCACGCCGTTTCCGCGCGTGGCCGCCGTCGTCAGCGCGCCGCCTTCGTAGGTGAGGTTGATGGTCAGCCCGTCGAACTTGTATTCGAGCACGTAGTCGATAGGGCCGCCGCCAATTATCCCCCTTATCCGCGCGTCCCACTGGCGCAGGCTCTGCATGTCCTTGCATTTTTCCAGGCTGAAGAGCCGGCTCAGGTGCGCGTGCTTCTCGAAGCCCTCCAGCACCGCCCCGCCGACGCGCTGCGTGGGCGAGTCCGGGAGGACGACGCCGAGTTTAAGCTCCAGCGCAACGAGTTCGTCGAAGAGCGCGTCGTATTCCGCGTCCGGAACGAGCGGGTCGTCGAGCACGTAGTACGCGTGCGCGTATTTCGACACGAGGGCGACGAGCTCTTCCATGCGCGCGCGCTCATCCATTGGCGTTCACCTCCAGCCTGCGTATCGGGGCGTAGGCGACGGAGAGCTTCTTGACGCCCTGTCCGTCGAACGCTATGGTCAAAATTGCGTTCTCGCCCTGCCCCTCCACGCGCACCACGGTGCCGCGCCCGAACCTGTCGTGTTCGACCTTGTCCGCGACGCCGTAAACCGTCCTTTTAGGCGCCGGGGCGGGCTGCGCCCGGCTTTCGGGGGGGGTTAAAGGCCGGGACGCCCGGTCACCGCTTAGCATGCCCGGCTGGAGCGAAAATAACTGGGGCCTAAGGATGTACAGGTCCTCTTCGGGCATCTCGGATATGAACCTCGAAACGCGGCAGCGCAGGCGCTCCTGCCGCATGCGGCGTTCGAGCGCGTGCGTGAGGTAGAGCCTTCGCTGCGCCCTGGTGACGCCCACGTAACAGAGCCGCCGCTCCTCCTCGAGTTCGTCCGGGTCGACCTGCGCCGAGGCGTGCGGGAAGAGGTTGTCCTCGAGCCCCACGATGAATACGGCCTCGAATTCCAGGCCTTTCGCGCTGTGCAGGGTCATCAGCGTGACCGCGCCGCGGCTCAGCTTCTTCGTCTCGTCCATGTCGGTCGAGAGCGATACCGTTTCCAGAAACCCGCTCAGGGAAGCGTCCGGCGCGCCGGCCTCGTACTCGGCCACCGACGCGATGAACTCGTCGAGGTTCTCGAGCCTGGCCTGCACGTTCTCTCCGGGCCCGTTCTCGAGGTACAGCGCGTACCCCGTCTCGTCGATGATCGTTTCGATCAGCTCCGACGGCCGGGCCACGCGGGAGAGGGCGATGAACCGCGCGATGAGCGCGCTGAACGCCTCCAGTTTCTTTTTCACGCGCGCGTCCAGCCCGGACGAATCGAGGTCTATAAGCACGTCCATCACCGATTCGCCCCGCCGGGCAGCCTCCGCCGCCAGCTTCTGCAATGTGGCGTCCCCGATCCCGCGGCGCGGGGTGTTGATGACGCGCATCAGGCTCACGTCGTCCCGGGGGTTGTCCAGCACCCGAAGATAGGCAACGAGGTCCTTGATCTCCCTCCTGTCGTAGAACTTCAGGCCCCCGTACACGCGGTAGGGCAGGGAATAGCGCATGAACCGCTCCTCGAACACGCGCGACTGGGCGTTGGTGCGGTAGAGCACGGCGATGTTGTCCAGCGGGACGAACTCGTCCTCTTGCAGGCGCACGATCTCGCCATAGACGAACTGCGCCTCGTCGTACTCGTCCCTGGCCGTGAACACCTTCACGCGCTCGCCCCGGCCCAGCCTGGACCAGAGCTTCTTCTGCCTGCGGGCGCAGTTATTGGCGATCACCGCGTTCGCAACCTGAAGGATGTGCTCGGTCGAGCGGTAGTTCTGTTCGAGGTAGAAAACCTTCGCGTCCGGGAAGTCCTTTTCGAAGTTGAGTATGTTGGTGATGTCCGCGCCGCGCCAACTGTATATGCTCTGGTCGTCGTCCCCCACCACGCAGAGGTTTTTATGGCGCGCCGCGAGCAGGCGAAGGAGCCTGTACTGCGCGGCGTTGGTGTCCTGATACTCGTCGACGTGGATATAAAGGTAACGGTCCTGGTATCTTATAAGCGTCTCCTTCGACGTTTCCAGCAGCTCGACGCCCCTTAGCAGCAGGTCGTCGAAGTCGAGGGCGCCGCATTCCTTCAGCCGCTGTTCGTAGCGTTTGTAGACCTCGAACACCGGGTCGTTCGCCTTGAGGCCCAGCTCCTTTGCGTACGCCTCGGGGGAGAGGCAGGCGTTTTTGGCGTCCGAGATCCGCGCCCTGAAAAAGCGCCTCGGGAACTGTTTCTCGTCGATGTTCAGGCGTTTCATCGCTTCGGAGATCACCTGGTTCTGGTCGGCCGTGTCGAAGATGGAGAAATTCGGGCCGATCCCGATCGCTTCCCCGTCCCTTCGCAGGAAGGAGGCGCACAGGCTGTGGAACGTCCCCACGAACATCCCCGCCGCGCCGCCGGGCACCAGCGCCTCCACGCGCTCCTTCATCTCGCGCGCGGCCTTGTTAGTGAAGGTGAGCGCGAGGATGTTGGCGGGCAGCACGTCCTCGTGCTCGAGGATGTGGGCGATGCGGTGGGTCAGCACGCGCGTCTTCCCGGAGCCTGCGCCGGCGAAGATCAGGCACGGTCCCTTCGTTTGGAGCACGGCTTTTTTCTGTACCTCGTTTAGCGGTTCACTCCCTGTCATTTGTCGCGACGCAGCCTTTCCAGCACCAGTTGGTAGCCTCCCGCCCCGTAGTGCAGGCAGCGGTTCACACGGCTTATCGTCGCCGTGCTCGCGCCCGTCGTCTGCGCTATCTCCTGATAGGTCACGCCCGCCTTGAGCTGGCCCGCCACGGTGAAGCGCTGGGCCATGGCCTGCACCTCCTTTATCGTGCACAGATCGTCGAAGAACCGGTAGCAGTCCTCCACCGTTTCGAGCGCGAGGACTCCGGCAAAAAGCCTGTCCGCCTCTTCCGAGGCGAGCCTGGATTCGTAGCGCATCTTCATTCCTCCGTGTCTTTCGTGTATGCCGTCCCGGCCCTATGCACATTTTAACACATCATAGCGCTGAAACAAACCCCGCGCGGCTCTCCCGGGCAGGCCGAAACGGCGCCCATGGGCGCCGTTAGGCCGCCTGCAAACCATTCGGGGATTGCAGGGGTTTCCTGTATGGTTTAAGCGGAGAATTTGAATCCCCCGAAATTGAGCTTTTGAGCAGATAGGCCGCGTCACGGTTCCGGGCACACCGTCAGCCGGCGCACGGACACTTCGTAGACCCGCCTGCGCTGGATCTCCCCGTTGTCGAGCTGTTTGTCGTAGTCCCGGCTCTGAATGCGGCCGTTTACGCACACCCTCGTGCCCACCGCGATCTGGCTCGAGGCCCTCGCGTTATGCCCCCAGCAGATGCACGGTATGTAGTCCGATTTTTCGTAAGCCCGGTTGACCGCGAGCAGCATGTCGGTGATCTCCCTGTGGAAAGGCGTGGTCCTGTACACGGGCGGCTTGCATACGTAGCCTTCCAGCGTTATGCAATTGGGGTCATCGGGAAAACGGTCCACGGGATACACCGCGCGCGCGAAAACGGATATGATGAGGCGGCTGTGTCCTTCCACCATCTTGTTGTAGGACCTGAGCTGGCCCTCTACGGTAACGATCCTGCCGCGAATGTCCGTGTTCGGGTCCAGGAGGCGCTCGGACACCGTCACGGGAAGGATGTCCACCTGTTTGCTCAGCCGGGGCACCTCCAGTTCCATCCGGTAGAACCCTTCCCCGTATATGCTGTGGCTGGGCATCGGAGGGGAACAGACGCGGCCGCAGATGAAGCAGCAGTTATTGTTTTGGCTCGGGCTTTTGTGCATTGGGTCCCTCCACCGTCGTATGAATACGCGCTGCTTCATTCCTATTCCGGCTCCGAGGCGTTTATACCTTCATCCTTTTCGACCGGGAACTGGCGGCCCGTGTGATCGATCGTGTAGTCCTTGAAAAGCACGAGGTCCGAAACCTTCACGAAGCCGTACCCCTTCTCCTTCAGGCTCTCGATCACCGCCGGGAGCGACTCGGTGATCTGCGAGGCGTTGGTGTGGAACAGGAGGATCGAGCCGTTCTGGACCTTGCTGTTGATCCGCTGCACGATGACCTCCACCGTGGGGTCCTGCCAGTCGATCGAGTCCACGTCCCACTGGACCACCTGGAACCCGCACTCCCTGCACGTCCTGACGAGGCGTGAATCGTAGTCGCCGAAAGGAGGCCTGAAGAGCATCGTCCTTTGCCCTGTCGCCTTTTCGAGGAAGTCGGCGGTGTCCATCAGCTCTTTTACCACCTTTTCGCGGGGCATGCCCGACATGTGCGGGTGCGTCGCCGAATGGTTCCCGACCTCGTGGCCCCGTTTCACCGCTTCCCTGACGATCTCGGCGTGGTCCTTCGCCCAGCCCAGCGTCACGAAAAACGTCGCTTTGACCTTGTATTCGTCCAGTATGTCGAATATCCTGCCGAACGTCTCGTCTCCCTGGGCGGTGTCCATCGTGAGCGCCACCACTTTTTTGTCGGTCTCCACGCTGTACACCGGCAACTCCCGCTCGCCCGGCGCGACCGCCTCTACTGCGGAGTTGTCGGCCAGGGCCCCGTAGGTCAGGGCCAGGACCGCCAACAGCGCGACGAGGCAGACCTCCTTCCATCTCCTGAAGCTGACGACATGGATATGCATGCGCCCACCCTCTCTTAGCAGATTTCTTCCTTTTATTCTGATTTATGACGCTAACCCTTTCCGCATGCACACCAAAATATCCGTATGTTCCTGCGCAGGTCTCCCGGTCCGGCATCGTTTTTCCCGGCCTTGAATCCATGAACACGACGAAGGGAGGATGCCGGCCCAACCCCGGATTCAACAGCGAGGCGCAGCCTGCCTGCAAAAATCCTTGACGGTGTTGTTAAAGTAGATATAATGAAAAAAGCAGGTACAAAGGCGCATCCATCTTTCGCAATGCTCCTTTGTGATGAATCTAATCAAAGGAGATTGAAATATGGGATACGTCGATGAAGTCATCGAGCTGGTAGTGAAGAAGAATCCGGCGGAACCGGAGTTTCATCAGGCCGTAAAAGAGGTGTTGGAGTCTTTAAGGACCGTGGTCGATGCGAATGAGGAAAGGCTCAGAAGGGAAGGGCTCCTGGAGAGGCTGGTCGAGCCTGACCGCCAGATCATCTTCCGGGTTCCGTGGGTGGACGACAACGGAAACGTACGGGTGAACACGGGCTTCCGCGTACAGTTCAACAACTCCATCGGCCCTTACAAGGGCGGCATACGCCTGCATCCTTCCGTTAATCTCGGCATCATCAAATTCCTCGGTTTCGAGCAGATATTCAAGAATTCTTTGACGGGGCTTCCCATCGGCGGCGGGAAAGGCGGTTCCGATTTTGACCCGAAGGGCAAATCGGACCGGGAGGTATTGGCTTTCTGCACGAGCTTCATTACGGAGCTGTATAAATACATCGGGGCGGATATCGATGTTCCGGCGGGAGATATCGGCACCGGGGCCAGGGAAATCGGTTACATGTACGGCCAGTACAAGAAGATCACCGGTTCCTATGAAGGCGTGTTCACGGGAAAAGGCCTGACCTTCGGCGGTTCGCTGGCAAGGACGCAGGCGACGGGGTACGGCCTGTTGTATCTGGTTGAGGAGATGCTAAAGAGCAACTGCAGGGAGATTCAATGCAAGGTTTGCACGGTGTCCGGCTCCGGCCAGGTCGCGATCTACGCTATCCAGAAGGCGCATCAGCTCGGCGCGAAATGCGTTACCTGCAGCGATTCCAACGGCTGGGTATACGATCCTGAGGGCATCGATGTGGAGGTCCTTAAGCAGATCAAGGAAGTTCAGAGAGCCCGATTGACGGAATATAAAAAATGCAGGCCTCATTCCGAATATCATGAGGGCAGGGGCGTATGGAGCGTGAAATGCGACATCGCCCTTCCCTGCGCCACCCAGAACGAACTCCTGCTCGAAGATGCGAAGGCGCTCGTCGCGAACGGGTGCTTTGCGGTGGCCGAAGGCGCCAACATGCCCACGACACAGGAAGCCACGGAGTATTTGCTGGAAAACAAGGTGTTGTTCGCTCCCGGCAAGGCCGCCAACGCGGGCGGAGTGGCCACTTCCGCTTTGGAAATGACGCAGAACAGCGAAAGACTGAGCTGGACCTTCGAAGAAGTCGACGCCACGCTGAAACGGATCATGGTCGACATATTCCATAGCATGGAGAATGCGGCCAACAGATACGACGCATCCGGCAATTACGTGATCGGAGCGAACATCGCAGGGTTCGAAAAGGTAGCCACCGCAATGATGGCACAGGGAATCTGGTAAGATTTCGCGCATCCGGGCGGCACACGCCCGGTACACGGGAATACAAGGAAACGATACGTGTTTCAGCGGTAAAAACGCCGCCGGCATCCGCGCCGGCGGCGTTTTTTAATCCCCGTTCGCCGGCACCGCGTGCGCGGCCGTGACCGCGCGCCCGCCCGTTACGGGGAGCAGCACGCTCCCCTTGGAAAACCGCTTCCGGATAGGCACTTCGTCCGTGTTGAAGCGCTCCGCCGTGCCGTCGCTCAGCTGCGCTTCCACGGTGAAGGGCACCGTCACGTGGAAGGCCGCGACGACGCTGCGCCCGTTCACCCCGTTTTTCTTGAAGTCGATCGTCTTCTGGCCCTTGCCGTTCCTCTTCTGCGGCTCGTAGTCGAAGATCAGGCTGCGCTTGGCGTACCCGCCGTCGGTAAGCACGAGCACCTCGCCCTCGTCGGCCGTCTGCGCGGCCAGTACGACCGTATCGCCTTTTTCGAGCGCGATTCCGCGCACGCCCGCCGTTGCCCGCCCTGTCGAGGGGACCTCGTCCGTTAAAAAGCGTATGCTCATGCCGCGCGCGGTCACCATTAGCACCACGCCGTCCTCCCCTTTCGGCTGCACGCTGATAAGCTCGTCGCCTTCCCTGACGTTCATCGCCTGCGCCCGGGTCTTTCTCAGGAGGTACGCCGACGCGGCCGTCCGCTTGACCACGCCCCCGCGCGTGAAGAAAAGCAGTTCGCCCTCCCCTTTGCCCAGGCTGAGCATGGCGACGGGGCGCTCGCCTTTTTGCAGCCCCTGTATGAGGCCGAATATGGAAGCCCCCCTCTCCCTGCCCTTCGCCTCGGGTATCTGCGCGCAGGTCAGCACGAACACGTTGCCCAGGGTCGTGAACACGTGCAGTTGGTCCGCGCTCGTGCAGGCGACCGTCTCCATCGCGGCGTCGCCGTTAACCTCGGCGGCCTTCGCCCCCGGATCGGACGACGTGCGCCGTAAAAAGCCCTGACGGCTGAGCGTGACCCACGCTTTCTCGGCCGCCGCCTTCGGTTTTTCCGGCAGCCTGCGCGGGGCCTCCGGCGCGATCAGGCGCGTGCGCCGGGCGTCGGCGTGCTTTTCCCGTATCTCGAGGAGTTCCTGGCGGATCACCCTGGCGAGCCGTTTCTCGCTTTTCAGGATGCCCTCGAGCCGTTTGATGGAAGCCGTCAGCTTCCTGTATTCGTTCGAAAGATTGAGCCGCTCGAGGCCTGTGAGCCGCTGCAGGCGCATGTCCAGTATCGCCTGCGCCTGATCGCGGTCGAGGGAAAACGCGTCCATCAGGCCCGTGCGCGCTTCGTCCACCTTCTGCGCTCCCCGGATGATGGCGATCGCGCGGTCGATGTCGTCGAGGGCGGCCATCAGCCCGGCGAGGATGTGCGCCCGGCGTTTCGCGGCGCTGAGGTCGTAAAGCGTCCTATTCCGCACCACCCGCCGCTGATGGGCGATGTAGTGGTCAATCAGTTCGAGCAGCCCGAGCGTGCGGGGCTTCCCGTCCGCGATAGCCACCATGTTCACGCCGAACGTCACCTGTAAATCGGTGTATTTGTACAGGTACTGGAGCGTCAGTTCCGGGTCGGCGTCCTTCCTGAGTTCTATGACGGCGCGCATGCCCTCCCTGTCCGACTCGTCCCGGATGTCGGATATCCCCGAAAAGAGCGCCTTCTTTTCCTCGCTCGCCTTGAGCACCTTTTCCAGAAGCGCCGCCTTGTTCACCTGGTACGGGAGTTCAAAAACGACGATGCGGCTCTTCCCGTTCCTGTCGCGTTCGATCTTCGTGCGCGCGCGCAGCGTCAGCCGCCCGCGCCCGGTCTCGTACGCCCGCCTGATCTCGGCGTTGTCGACGAGTTCGCCGCCCGTCGGGAAATCGGGGCAGGGCAGGCGCTCCATCACGTCGTCGAGGGGGCAGGAAGGGTCGTCCAGCCGTGCGATGACCGCGTCTACGGCCTCCCCCAGGTTGTGGGGCGGGATGTTGGTCGCCAGGCCCACCGCGATCCCCGACGCGCCGTTGACCAGCAGGTTCGGGTAGCGCCCCGGCAGTACGACCGGCTCCGTGGTCGAGTCGTCGAAATTCAGGCCGAAGGCCACCGTCTCCTTCTCGATGTCCCGCAGCAGCTCGAGCGCGATGGGCGTGAGCCGCGCCTCGGTGTAGCGCATGGCCGCGGCCGGGTCCCCGTCGACCGAACCGAAGTTGCCGTGCCCGTCCACGAGCGGCGCGCGCATATTGAAGCCCTGCGCCATGCGCACCATCGCGTCGTACACCGACGTGTCCCCGTGCGGGTGGTAGCGCCCCAGCNNCCGTGCGGGTGGTATTTGCCCAGCGTGTCCCCGACGATGCGCGCCGACTTCCTGTGCGGCTTGTCGGGCGCGAGCGCGAGTTCCATCATCGTATAGAGTATCCGCCGCTGCACCGGCTTGAGTCCGTCCTCGACCCGGGGCAGCGCGCGCTCCATGATGACGTATTCGGCATACGGCATCATAGAGCCGTGCAGCACGTCCTCCATCGGCATTTCGATGATGTTTTCAATCGCCGTCTGGCCCGGTCCCCTGGCCAATTGCCGTCCCCTCCTTCTTCTCAAACGCGTCTTTCCTGTTGAAATCGGCGTGGTCGGAGATATACTGCTTGCGCTTTTCCACCTTGTCGCCCATCAGCACC
>DCTV01000010.1:0-189 GCA_002329665.1 Christensenella sp. UBA1431 | reverse complement strand
GTTCATCTCGCCCAGGCCTTTGTACCGCTGCAGATGGTACCCTTTCCGGTTCTTGGTCATGCCTTCCAGCTCCCGGTCGGAGTAGGCGTAGAGCACCTTCTTCCCCTGCGCAATCCTGTAGAGCGGGGGCCTCCCGATGAAGACGTGCCCGCCCGCTATCAGCCCCCGCATATACCGGAAAAAGAAGGT
>DCTV01000031.1:41779-44520 GCA_002329665.1 Christensenella sp. UBA1431 | reverse complement strand
CAAAGCTTCGCTTTGCGGGGGCCCCATCCCTCTGCGCTGCGCGCTCCGGGGATTCTTCGCACCCTCGTCGGAGCAAACTTCGCTCCGCTCAGAACCCCCTCTGCGCTGCGCGCTCCGGGGATTCTTCGCACCCGCTCCGTTGCTCCTCCTCTTCCCCGCAAAGCTGCGCTTTGCGGGGAGTTGCTTGGGCGGGGCTTTGCGGGGAGTTGCTTGGGTGGGGCTTAGTGGGCGGTTATTTGGAGGGCTTCGCAGGCAGTTGCTTAGGCGGGGAATTACGGGCAGTTACTCGGGCGGGGCTTCGTGGGGGGTTCAATCAGGGCTTTGCGGGGAGTCATTTGCGCGGATTTTAACTGGGATTGTGATATAATGCCTACAATAATAGCAGAACAGGAGGTCTTCGTCATGTACAAAGCCGTGGCATTCAACTGCAGCCCGCGCAGGAACGGGAACACGAACCTGCTGCTCGGGAAGGTGAACGAGACGCTTGAAAAGGAAGGGATAGTCACCGAGACCGTCCATGTCGGTGGAAGGCCGGTGAGCGGTTGCCGCGCATGCATGTGGTGCGCCGAAAACCAGGTCCGGCGCTGCGTGAACGACGGCGATTTCGTGAACGCCGCGATCGAAAAGATGATCGAGGCCGACATCATCCTGATCGGCGCGCCGGTATATTTCGGCTCGCTCAACACGGAGGCCAAGGCACTGATCGACCGGGCGGGCTATGTCGCCAGAAAGAACAAGAACATGTTCAGGCGCAAGGTAGGCGCCCCGGTGATCGCCCTCAGGCGCGCGGGGGCGCTGCCCGCGGCCGACGCCATCTACCACTTCTTCCTGCTCAGCGAGATGGTCATGACAGGGGCGTCCTACTGGAACATGGGGTTCGGCAGGGAGCCGGGCGAAGCGGCGGGCGATGCGGAAGGCATTTCGAACATGGTCTCACTGGGCGAAAACCTCGCCTGGCTCGCAAAAAAACTCAAACCCCGGGGATAGGACGAAAAAGAAACGCCAGACTATTAAAGGCTCGGACCCATGGCGGCGCGCATGGAAGCCGGGAACCTTCTAAGCGCCCGGCCGGCGGCGCCGTTTTGGTTCGTTTCTGCGCGCGGCCATATCAAAAAATGCGAAAGATATGGGTTAAAAGAAGGATATTTCGCTGTCGGCGGCGAACTAGTTTAAACAGGTCCTAACAAGTAAAAACGTTTAATGCAAAAAATTGCGGATTTTTTGCATGAGACGATTGCGAGTGCTTGTATGTACGTGTTAATATTAATATACGAATCAGGCATATCGCGTATCATTATTCCGAGTGGAGGTTAGATACAATGAAATTCGGCAAACTCGATCTCGGCAGGGAAACACTGGCGCAGATGATGGATTTTTCGGAACTGAACCCGAATTCCAACAAGCAGACGCTGCTCGAAGCGTGCAAGATCGCCCGGGAGTACAATTTCAAGGGGCTCCACGTGAACCCCGTATGGGTGCCGCTGGTCGCGAAGGAGCTCGAGGGTACGGGGATCGAAACGGGATGGGTCGTGAGCTTCCCCTTCGGTACCAACGAGACGGAGATTAAGGTGGAGGAAGCGAAGCGGGGCGCTTCCCTGTTGCAGGGGAAACCGTGGGTCATCGACATGGTCACCAACGTGGGAAGGCTGCGCGGCAAGGAATACGACTACTACAAAAACGACATGGCACAAGTCGCCAGGGTGGCGCACGATAACGGCGCCGAGTGCAAGGCAATCCTGGAAGTGTACTTCCTTACGGACGAAGAGCTCAGGATCGCCTGCGAACTCGCGGCGGAAGCGGGCATGGACTGGGTGAAGACCTCTACCGGCCGGCACGGCGGGCCCAAAATAGAACAGGTTCGGCTCATGCGCGAGACCGTTCCGTCCCACATGAAGGTTAAGGTTGCGGGAACCGGCAGTTTCTGGACGCCTCTGGTGGCCCTGGGCTGCATCCTTGCCGGCGCGGAACGCATCGGCACGCGCAACGCGCCCTGGATTGTGGACGAACTTTCGGGCATGGTAGCCGATTTATTGAAGGCACAACTATACTAAACAGAGATGGAGGTAAACACGAATGGGAAAATACTTGGTAGGTATCGATGAAGGCACCACGGGATGCAAGACGTGCATTTTCGACTTCGACGGAAACCTTGTGGGATCGGATTACCGCGAGTACCCCTGCTACTATCCCAATCCAGGCTGGGTCGAGCAGATGGCCGAGGACATCACCCCGGCGCTGTTCGAGTCCTGTAAGGCGGCGATCAAAAATTCGGGCGTGGACCCCAAGGAGATCGTGGCGCTGNNTCGGTCATCGGCCTGCTGGACAAGAACGGCAAACTTTTAAGGCCTTTCGTGGGATGGCAGGACCTGCGCAGCGGGCAGAAAGAGATCGATTACGTCACCAGCCGGATCCCGCGCGACGAATACTATGCGCTCACAGGCGACCCCCTCGGCGTGATCTTCAGCACGACCAAGCTGGTCTGGCTCAAGCAAAACGAACCTGAAAACTGGGAGAAAACGGCGCTCTTCTCCACCAACCAGGACTATTTCCTCAAAGAGTTCGGCGCCGAGGGCTACTACACCGACCTTTCCTCCGCCAGCCGCGAAGGCATGTGCGACGTGAACAACCACCGCTGGGCTCCCAGGATGTTTGACGTGCTGGGCATGAGCATGGACCAGCGCGCCGAGATCGCGACCGATCCGGGCAGGGTCGTGGGCAAGATCGGCAAGGAAATCGCGGAG
>DCTV01000031.1:21534-41741 GCA_002329665.1 Christensenella sp. UBA1431 | reverse complement strand
ATGGTCATCGGCACGTTCGGCTCCAGTTTCGTCGTGTCCGACGAACCGATCCGCGACCCCAACAAGAAACTGGTCGTCAAGGGCAACCACGGCGTGAACAACTGGACCATCGAAGCGTTCTCGACCGCGGCCGCTTCCAGCTTCCGCTGGTACCGCGACACGTTCTGCGACCTCGAAGTCGCGGCGGGAAAAGTCCTCAATGAGGACACGTACAACCTCATCACCCAGCAGATCGACACCGTGCCTCCGGGCGCGAACGGCATCACCTTCCTGTCCTACCTGCAGGGCGCGTCGGGCGCACGCCTGAACGGAAACGCGCGCGGCGTGTTCTCGGGCATGTCGCTGGGCACCACCAAGGCGGACATGGCCAGGGCGGTCATGGAGGGCATCTGCTACGAGATGACCGACATCCTCAAGGCGGAGGCCGCGGCCGGCATCGACATCAATGCGATCCGCCTGACCGGCGGCGCCGCCAAGTCGCCGACCTGGTGCCAGATGTTGGCCGACATCACGCAGAAGCCGATCCAGTTGCTGCAAACCTCCGAGACGGGCTGCCTGGGCGCCGCGCTGTACGCGGGCATCGGTACCGGCGTCTACAAGGACGTCAATGAAGCGACCAAGTCGGTCAGGATCATGAAGACGTATGAGCCGAACCCGAAGAATTTCGCGGCATACGAAGACGCCTTCAAGCGCTTCACCGACCTCTACGAGGCCCTGGACGGACCCATTTTCTGATAGGACGACAGGCTTTCGGACACCATAATCGTAACGCTGTTGCCCGGGGGATGCCGTCCTCCGGGCAACTGACGCATATCCGGTTTACAGGAGGGAAACAAATGAAGATCAACAACGAAGCGTACACGGCCGAGAGGATCGCGGGGATGATGGACTTTGCGGTCCTGGACCCGGCGACGGATGAAGCCAGGATCAGGGAAGTGTGCGAGCTGGCCGTCAAATACAAGGTCAAGGGCGTCCACCCCAACCCGCTGTGGGTCTCCCTCGTGGCCGACCTGCTCGACGGGACCGGGCTGGAGGCGGGGATACCCGTCGCCTTCCCCTTCGGCGCCATCCCGACCGAGCTCAAGGTCGCCGAGGCGGAAGCGGTCGTGAAGTCGCTGAAGGGGCGGCCCGCCTGCATCGACATGGTGACCAGCATCGGCAAGCTCAAGGGCAGGGACTACGACTACTACACGCGGGACATCGCCGAGGTGGTCAAGGTCGGGCACGGCGCGGGCTACGAGGTCAAGTCGATCCTCGAGGTCGCCATGCTGACCGACGAAGAAGTGGCGACGGCCTGCAAATGCGCCGTGGAGGCCGGCGTCGATTTCGTGAAGACGTCGACCGGACGCGGGGGGAACCCCCAGATCAAGCACGTGAAGATCATGCGCGCCACGGTCCCCGATAACGTGGGGGTCAAGTTCGCAGGGTACGGCGGCTACAACCCCGCGCAGCTCACGCTCATGGCGATCGCGGCGGGCGCGTCCCGCCTGGGAACGCGACGGGCGGTGCAGATCTGCGACGAGCTCAACCAGTATTATCAGGACATCGAGATCAAGGGATAGAGGCCGGCGAAAACTTCGTTTGGGCCGGGTTTTCCCATGTGACCTGCCAACGCAAACCTCGTTTGCGTTGGCTTTTTTTCAGGCGGACAATACGGCCGTCCCGGCGGGGTTTGCGTCCTTAAGGCCCGCATCTACGGCGGATCATGCCGGTCGTTGCCTACATTGCGGAGAGAGGGCCATTGAAAGCGGCATGCAAATACGGTATACTCTTGAGCTAGGCAGGGAGGAGCGGATCCGGTTTCATGGTGCTGTTGAGCGCGCAGGGGCTATGCAAGGCGTACGGGGACAGGACGCTGTTCTCGGACGTTTCCTTCGACGTGCGCGACGGGGAGCGCATCGGCCTCGTGGGCGTGAACGGCGCGGGGAAGACGACGCTATTGAACATATTCACGGGCGAAACGCCCGCGGACGCGGGCAGGGCCCGGGTTTTTGGCGGCGCGAGCCTCGGGCACATGCGCCAGCACGTCCCCGGCGACCTCACGCGCACGCTGTACGACGAGGCGATGGAGGTCTTTTCGCCGCTTCAGGCCATCGAACGCGAGCTTGCCGCGGTGGCGCGCGCCATCGACGAAGGCCGCGGCGATGTAAAGGCGCTGGTCGCCCGGCAGGACCGGCTTGGCGAGGCGTACGCGTCAAAGGGCGGGTACACGTACAAGAGCCGCCTGCGCTCGACGCTCCTCGGCGTCGGTTTTTTTGAGGAGGAGTTCGGCATGCCGCTCGGCGCGCTCAGCGGCGGACAGCGTTCCAAGGTGCAGCTCAGCCGGCTGCTGCTCTGTGGCGCGCGCGTGCTGCTGCTGGACGAGCCGACCAACCATCTGGACGGCGATTCCGTCGAGTGGCTGGAAAACTACCTTCAGCAGTTCCGCGGCGCGTTCGTCGTCGTATCGCACGACCGGTATTTCCTCGACCGCGTGACCAACCGCACGCTCGAACTCGAAAACGGCAGGCTCGCTTCCTACGCGGGCGGTTATACGCAGTATTTCATGAAAAAGCGCAGGGAGACGGAGGTGCGCCGCCGCCACCGCGAGCAGAAGCTCCGGGAGATCAGGCGCATCGAAGGCATCGTCGCGCAGCAGAAGCAGTGGAACCGGGAGCGGAACCTGCGCGCGGCCCGGAGCAAGCAAAAGGCCGCCGACCGCCTCAAAATGACCCTGGACGCGCCCGTGAAGAAGGCGCCCGGGATCGGGCGGTATCTGTTCGGCGCCAGGGAGGGCTGCGGCGAAGACGCGCTGGTCATACGCGGCCTAAAAAAAGGGTTTGGCGGCAAACCCCTTTTTTCCGATGTTTCGCTGCATATCCGCAAGGGGGAGCGCGTGTTTCTGCTCGGACCGAACGGCTGCGGGAAGACGACGCTTTTAAAGGCACTTGTCCACGCGATGGATGAGACGCGGTTCAGGGAATACGCGCCCGACGCAGGCCGTGCGGCGCGGGGGCCGGGCGTGCGGTTCGGGTACTACGAACAGACGCTGGAGAGCCTCGACCCGGGCAGGACCGTGCTCGATGAGGTATGGAACGCGCACCCGCACCTGTCCCAGACGCAGGCGCGCAACGCGCTGGCCGCCTTCCTTTTCAGGGGCGACGACGTTTTCAAGACCGTCGGGGTCCTCAGCGGCGGGGAGCGCGCGCGGGTGGCCCTGGTCAAACTCATGCTCTCGCCCACCAACCTGCTGCTGCTGGACGAGCCGACCAACCACCTCGACATCGCGTCGCGCGAGGCGCTCGAGGACGCGCTTTGCGCCTACGGCGGGACGATTCTGGCCGTGTCGCACGACAGGTATCTCGTGAACAAGCTGGCGCACAGGATCGTCTGGTTCGACGGGCGGGGCGGGATCGCCGGGTACGCCGGCGATTACGACAGCTACGTTAAGGCGCGCGAGGAGGCGAAGGCGGAGGACGGGGCGCAGGACGGGGCCGCCCCGCAGGAAAAGCCGGCCGGGGGCGGGAACGGCCGCAAAAAGGAGACCGCCGCGCTGATACGCTCGCTGAAGGCGCGCATGCGCAGGGCCGAGGCCGAGATCGAGCGGGCGGAGGCGCGCGTTTGCGAGCTGGACGCTAAGCTCGCGGGCGGTCAAACGGACTTCGAGCGCGTCCTCAGGATCACGAACGAGATGGAAACGGAGCGCGCGCGCCTCGAGGACCTGTACGCGGCGTGGGAAGAGGCCGGGCTGCGGCTCGACGCGCTGTCGGGGGCCGGCGGATGACGTTGGCCGCGGACTGCGGCGTATTATCATGTATGGAGAAGATGAATACAAAGGGGCGCGAACGAGTGATAGCTATCATCGACTATGGCGCTGGGAACCTGAGCAGCGTGAAAAAGGCCTGCGAACACATCGGATGCACCGCGAGGGTAACGTCGGACAGGAAGGCGGTGCTTTCGAGCGCGAGGATCATACTGCCCGGCGTCGGCGCGTTCGGGGACGCGATGGACGGGCTGATAAAGAGCGGTATGGACGACGTGGTGCGCGAAGCCGTGCAGCGCTCTCTGCCGCTGCTCGGCATCTGCCTCGGGCTCCAGCTGCTGTTTGAAACGAGCGAGGAGAGCCCGGGCGTCGGGGGGCTTGGCATCCTCGAGGGGAGCGTGCTGCGCATCCCCCAAAAGGAAGGCCTGAAGATCCCGCACGTGGGGTGGAACACGCTTCGCGCGCGGGAGGGCGCCGGGCTGTTCGCGTCGCTCCCGCCTTCGCCGTTCGTGTATTTCGTGCATTCCTACTACGCGAAGGCGGCCGAGCGGGAAAAGGTCATCGCGACGGCGGAGCACGGCGTCGAAATGGACGTCGCCGTGAAGGACGGCAACATGCAGGCCGTGCAGTTCCACCCGGAAAAAAGCGGCGCCGTGGGGCTTGACATACTCAGGAATTTCGCGTTCGGCGTGCGCGGCGAAGGAGGGATTGGCTGATGCTGGCAAAACGGATCATACCCTGCCTGGACGTGCACGGCGGGCGCGTGGTGAAGGGCGTGAACTTCGTCAACCTGCGCGACGCGGGCGACCCGGTGGAGATCGGGGCGGCGTACGACGCGCAGGGCGCGGACGAACTGGTTTTCCTGGACATCACCGCGTCGTCGGACGCGCGGGACATCGTGACCGACATGGTCTCGCGCGTGGCCGAGCGCGTGTTCATCCCGTTCACGGTCGGGGGCGGCATGCGCACCGTCGATGATTTTAAGGACATCCTGCGCGCGGGAGCGGACAAGGTGTCCATAAACTCCGCCGCCGTCAGGAACAGGACCGTTATCAGCGAGGCGGCCGCGAAGTTCGGGAGCCAGTGCGTGGTGGTCGCCATTGACGCGCGCAGGCGCGATAACGGCGGCTGGGACGTGTTCATAAACGGTGGCCGCATCAACACGGGGATGGACGCCGTTGCCTGGGCGGCCGAGGCCGAGCGGCTGGGCGCGGGGGAGATACTGCTCACCAGCATGGACGCGGACGGCACCAAGGCCGGGTACGACATCGAACTCACGCGCGCGGTCAGCCGGGCCGTGGGCATCCCGGTCATCGCCTCGGGCGGGGCCGGGACGATGGAGCATTTCTACGAAGCGCTGACCGAAGGCCGCGCGGACGCGGCCCTGGCGGCGTCGCTGTTTCATTATAAGGAGCTGGAGATCGGCGCGTTGAAGGAATACCTCCGCGGCCGCGGCGTCACGATACGGGGGTAAACGTTACGGCGCGAAGTACCGGATTAAAGTTTTAAAGACAGAAATTTTCATTTTATCCGAAAAGCGGAAGAAACGGCGCTTTTACTGCGCCGTTTCTTTTGCCATCAGCAAAGATGTTGGGGAATCGCGCAGGTCCGGACGAAAATGTGAGGCTTACGCTGGTGAAATGCATGGAACCGTACCGGGATTTCCCGAGAAATATCGAATGCGGTCGTAAAGAGTCTGGGTTTGGTACGCTTTGAAGCACTGCCCGCGAAGCTTTTCCCGAGAAAATTCCACCAAACCCTTCCCGGGTAATTCCCCGCGAAGCCGCAGGCTTTGCGGGGAAGCAACGTAGCGGGGCGAAGTTTGCTCCGACGAGGCGAGAAATATCGAATGCGGTCGCCTGATTTTGGGGACATTGCCAAAGAAGGGCCCTTGATCGACAACGACGTTTGCAGCCGCGCGCAAGGTATTTCCCGGTTTGATAGGGCATGGGCCGGAGTATTGGCGTCAGCCGGGCATTCGCCTGAAATTCGCGGGCGCGCGCGGATTTGGGAAATAGTATACCGGGGGACAGATTGCCGGGGGAATTTCCCGAGAAATATCGAAAGGGGTCGCAACCGTGCGCGGGCTTGCGGCCCCTTTCGCATGCGCCGCCGGTACGGGAATAGGGCTTCCCGATTTTTGAACGGCCGGTGCGGTTTTTCGGCCCATAGGGAGCCTCCTTTTGCGAAGGGGCGGCGATGCGGGGCGGGCAATGGGCCCGGCGAACAGCGGAGGAATTTCCCGAAAAATGTCGAGAAAACGGCCGTATGCTGCGCGCAAACCGCCGCCTGCCGCTGCGGGTCGCTTCGCGCCGCGCGGCGGTTTGCGACGCTTTACTGAAAAGGTTATATGAAAAACCGCCTGTCGAGCAACAGGCGGCGGTCTTTCGTTTTTAATCGGCTATACGGTTTCCGCCGGGGCGGACTGCCCATACTCAGGCGTTGCCGTGTTCGAGCGAGGCCTCCACGAACGAGCGGAAAAGCGGGTGCGGCCGGTTGGGCCTGGACTTGAACTCGGGATGGAACTGCACCGAGACGTGCCAGGGGTGGTCGGGCAGTTCCACCATCTCGACGATATGCCCGTCGGGGGAGAGCCCGCAGAGCCTGAGGCCCGCGTCGGAAAGCGCCTTGCGGTAAGCGTTGTTGAACTCGTACCGGTGGCGGTGGCGTTCGTGGATCAGGGGCTTGTTGTAGATGGAGTACGCTTTCGAGCCGGGTTCGAGCCGGCAGGGATAGCTCCCCAGCCTAAGCGTCCCGCCGAGGTCCACGACGCCGTCCTGGTCGGGCATCAGATGGATGACGGGGTGCCTTGCGGACGGGTCGAACTCGATGCCGTGGGCCCCCTCAAGGCCGGCCACGTTGCGCGCGAATTCGATGACGGCCACCTGCAGGCCGAGGCAGATGCCCAGGTACGGTATCCTCTGCTCGCGGGCGAAGCGCGCCACCTCTATTTTCCCTTCGACGCCGCGTATCCCGAACCCGCCGGGGATCAGGATCCCGTGGACGCCCTCGAGCAGTTCGCGCGCGTTTTCCCGCGTTACGGTCTCCGAGTCTACCCACGCGATCTCGATGCGGGTGCCGCTGGGCACGCCGCCGTGCTTGAGCGCTTCGACCACGCTCAGGTACGCGTCGTGCAGCGCGACGTATTTGCCGACCATCGCGATGCGCACAGTGTGCCGGGGCGTCTTGAGCGCCTCGACCATCGCGCGCCAGTCGTCGAGCCGGGGTTCGGGGCAGGAGGAGTCGAGGGTCTCGAGCACGGTCTGCGCGAAGTCTTCCTGCTCGAGCTTGAGCGGCACCTCGTACAGGACCTCGGTGTCCCGGTTCGCGATGACGTGGTGGAGCGGCACGTTGCAGAAAAGGGATATCTTTTCGCGGACCTCGCGCCCGACGGGGTGTTCGCAGCGGCACACGATGATGTTGGGCTGTATTCCGGTGCCCTGAAGCTGCTGGACGCTGTGCTGCGTCGGCTTGGTCTTCAGTTCGCCCGAGGATTTGAGGAAGGGGATGAGGGTGACGTGCACGAATGCGCAGTTGCCGCGGCCGCGCTCTATAGAGAACTGGCGGATCGCTTCGAGGAAGGGCTGGCTCTCGATGTCGCCCACCGTGCCGCCGATCTCGACGATCGCGACGTCCACCTTATCGGGGTCCCCGATGCTCGCAATCTGTTCCTTTATGTAGCCCGTGATGTGCGGGATGACCTGCACGGTCGATCCGGCGTATTCGCCGGCGCGTTCGCGGGCGATGACCTCCTGGTAGACCTTCCCGGAGGTGACGTTGCAAAATCGGTCGAGGTTTTCGTCGATGAAACGCTCGTAGTGCCCCGAATCCAGGTCCGTTTCCGCACCGTCCTCGGTCACGAAGACTTCGCCGTGCTGGAACGGGTTCATCGTGCCGGGGTCGACGTTTAGATACGGGTCGAGTTTCTGGATGGAGACGCGGTAGCCCCTGGCCTTGAGCAGGCGCCCCAGAGAAGCGGCCGTGATGCCCTTCCCCAGTCCAGAAACCACGCCGCCGGTGACGAAAACGTATTTTGCAGGCAAGACTTTCCACCCCCATATAAAGTACCAACAGCATTTATTATACCAGCATTGCGCGAAAAACGAAGGCGTTTTTTTAAATTTGTGGGATTTTTAAATCAGAGGCGTAAAAATGCATGCGGCGGCCCGCCGTATAATGGTATACTGGAATGACCCGGGCCGGCCTCTATGGGAGCGGCCGGCGAAGCGGGGCATAACGGGGGGAGGATGCATTATCCGGTTCGTATCATGGAACGTCAACGGGCTCAGGGCCTGTCTCAACAAAGGGTTTATGGATCAATTCAATAAACTGGACGCGGATTTTTTCTGCGTTCAGGAGACGAAGCTGCAGGCCGGACAAATAGACCTCGACCTGCCCGGATACACGCAGACCTGGAACTACGCGGAGCGCAAAGGGTATTCGGGGACGGCCGTGTTCGCGCGCGAAGAGCCGCTTTCGGCGTCGCCGGGCATCGGAATCGCCGAGTATGACCGGGAGGGGCGCGTCATTACGCTGGAATACGGTGGCTTTTATCTGGTCAACGCCTATGTGCCCAACGCGCAGCCGGGGCTGGTGAGGCTGGAGTACCGGATGCGCTGGGACGAAGCCTTCCGGGAGTACATATGTTCGCTCGACGCGAAAAAGCCCGTGGTCGTTTGCGGGGACATGAACGTGGCCCACACGGAGATGGACATCAAGAATCCTAAGGCCAACCGGACGAACCCGGGATTCACCGACGAGGAGCGCGAAGGCTTCACGCGGTTGGTCGAAAGCGGGTTCACCGATACGTTCAGGAAGATGTACCCGGGGCGCAGGGACGCGTATTCCTGGTGGACCTACCGTTTCAAGGCGCGCGAGCGGAACGTGGGCTGGCGCATCGACTACTTCCTGGTCTCAAACAGGCTTTGGGACGGCGTTTCAGACGCCGTCATCCATTCGGACATATACGGTTCCGACCATTGCCCCGTGGGCCTCGACCTGGACTGATTCGCTATGTGCGCCGGTGGATATGGGACCAGGCCGGCCGCGATGAATCACCGAGCCAAAAACCCTCGCAAACTTTGTTTGCGAGGGTTTTCTCCGTCGATTGAAACGCGTTTCCGGCGCGGCCTGCCCCGGCAAAGCCCGCTGCCTGCGAAACCTAACCCGAGCTCTTCCCCGCAAAGCGTAGCTTTGGGGGAAAAGGAGGAGCAAGCTTCGACGAGGGAGCGGTTCGAATAAACCCCCGGAGCGCGAAGCGCAAAGGGATTATGAGCGAAGCGAAGCCTGCTCCGATTTAGTCGAGGCGGCAGCGCACGAGCAGCCGCATCGTGTTTTGCCGGGCGCAGGTCAGCAGCGTGGCTTCTTTGGCCTTTTCGGGCACGGTCAGCGACTGAACGTCCTCGGGCGTCACCAACTGCAAAGCGTATACCGTATACGTGTATTCCCGGTTTTCCCTGTTCCTTATGATTACCTTGTCCCCCGGCCGCATATCCGGAAGCCGGGCGAACTGCGCGCCGCTGAGGAAGTCATGCCCCGCTACAACGTAGTTTCCTTCCTGACCGGGCTGCGGTCCCGAGAATTTGCACACGTAACGAAGCAGCGTCTCCTCGGTGCAGACTTCCGATATGGGCAGTTCCAGCGAGAGCGAGGGGATTTTGAGCGCGCATTCCACCAATGCATCGCTTGCGGGCGGCGGCGTTTCGCCCTGCGTCTGTACGGGCGGGGGCGACGGTTTCGCGGAAGGCGACGCCCGTTTGTCCGGCTGCGCCAGAGGGACGCCCGTTTCCGTCAGCCGTACGGAAGAAGGCGGCGGTTTTTTGGGAGACGGCGCGGGCGATACGGGCGGCGTTCCCTGCCTGTACAGCGACGCGCCCCAGACGAAGGCGGCCGCGATGAAAGCGGCGCAGCCGGCGTTGAGGGCCGCGCGGACCCAACGCAGACGGACGGGCGTTCTTTGTCTGCGGGGACTGTTCTTAGAAGACACGGTTCGCACCTCTGTCCGTAATGATTCTCATTATTAAGTGCGGCTGTTTAAGAAAGGGCGGGATGCCCGGCGGGACGGCCCTCAGGTGATGCGCGTGTACTGCGGGCGGCCCTGCAGTTTTCGCGCCCATTTTTCCTCGAGCGCCTGGAGCGACGTGAAGATCTCGAAGAAGCCTTCTTTTTCCTGCGGCAGGTACTCTTCGAGTATGTCGAACCGGAAGGCTTCCTCGCCGTACTGCTGCCAGTCGTCCTGGAGCGGCCGGTGGCGGTATACTCCGAGGCGGAGTTCGGTCCGCATGCGGTTGAACTGGCTTCGAAGGTTGACGCCGCTGCCTACGAGCATGCGGCCGGTGACGGTGTTGACCAGGCCGTATACGCCTATCGTCAGAGGCCTGCCGAATTCGTCGCGCGTGGCCGGAGGTTCCATATCCGATGCGTCCTTTCGGTTCGATTGCCGGTGATTGTATTTCTATTTCATTATAATACGGCGTCCCCCCGCTTTCAAGCGGAGGTTGAAAAGGCGCCGTGCCTTTATAAGAGGTCCTGCTCCAGCCAGGTCCGGTCTTTTTTGAAGCGGACGGAAAAGAGCCTGCCGCAGTCGCGCGGGTCCTTGGCCTGGTGGAACTTGAAGAGCATTTCCTTTTCGTTTATCACCCCGAGCGCTTCGATTTTCCCGCGCTCGTGGGACATGACGTAACGGAAGCGTTTCGCGTAGCCGTTGCACATGGTTTTCGCCCGTTCCACGATGTCGCAGCCCCGCATCAGCGGGACCTGGAACGAGGTCATGACGTGGCTCACCGGCCTGCACTGGAACACGTAATACGGGATGACGCCGGCTTCGGTCAGGGCGCCCATCAGGGCAGCGAGCGTTTCCGGGTCGTCGTTCACGCGTTTCAACAGCACGGCCTGGTTGTTCACCACAACCCCGGCGTCGAGCAGGTTTTTTATGCATTTTTTCGCTTCGGGAGTGAGTTCCTTCGGATGGTTGAACTGCGTGGAGACGTAAATCGTTTTTTTCGAAGAATAGGTCTTCAGGATTTCCAGCAATGCGGGGTTGTCGTTTACCAGGGCCGGAAAGGTGGCGGGGACCCGGGTGCCCAGGCGTATGTAATGCAGGTGCCGGATGTTAGAGAGCCTGCCGAGATAGAAATCGATGAGCCTGTTGCTGTTGAGGAAGGCGTCGCCGCCGGAAACGAGCACGTTGTTGATCTCCTCGTGCGCCCGTATGTAGGACAGCATCCGCTTGAAGTTCTTCACGGTCTCCTCGTCCGAAAGGCCGACCATGCGCTTCCTGAAACAGTGCCGGCAATACATCGCGCACCGGTTTGTGGAGAGGATGAGCACGGTCTGAGGGTATTTATGCTGCAGCCCTTCGATAACGGTGTTCTTGCCTTCGCCGCTCGTGTCCCAGCTGCCGCCGGGTTCGTTTTCTTCAAGAGACGGTACGCACATCCTCCTGATCGGGTCGTTTATATCGTCCGGGTTTATCAGCGACAGGTAGTATCTGGGTATTAGAATAGGAAACCTGTTGGCCACGTCCTCGAGCTTTTCCACCGTCTTTTCGTCCATTGGAATAAATTCTGACAGTTCCCGTATCGTCTTCACGTTGTCTTTCAGCTTGTGCATTTACGCTCCCCTTTCATGTCCGGATATGTAAGGCGCCAAAAACCCGCTGCAGGGCAGTTGGCGAAAAAGGCCTGCTTAAGCCGGACGGCGGCTTCGGCCTGCGGGTGGTCTTTAATCAGCCGAGACGAATGCCAGGCAAATCCCTTTCAGTGGTGACTGTGAACCCGAGCTTTGACTGGCTGCAGCATGAATTTCGGTTTCTGAATATCTGTAAACGTCGCTTTATATCTCCGGGCTACGGCCGGCGGAGAAGTCCGACGTTATGGGCAGAGCATTGATCTGCCAAAGGAAATGCCTGGCATTCCCGAATCAACAGGCCGGGCGCACGACGGGATGTTGCACCGCTCCATTCCGTCTCGTCCGGCCTTTTTATACCCTTTTAACAGACCGTGTACTTCATTATAAAACAGATTTACGCCGAAATGCAAAAAAAAAAAGCATAAGAAAACGCTTCCCCAAAACTGGCAAAACAGGTGTTTAAACGTATATATTTGCGTTGATTATACGTTCAAGCTCTCCGTAGCCGTCAATGCATCGGGAGAATCGTCGGGTTTACGGTTTTCACATTCCGAAACGGTACGACGAAAGCCTTGTTTTCATGATTGCTCCGGGCTCTTTCGTGTTTCCCGTTGCCGTGCCCCGTTTTTTTTCGGGAGGCGGCAAAACAAGCTTCAGGCAACCGGTGCAGAGCTGAGATTCATGACAAACAGAAAAAATGCGTCTTGTTACGATGCATGACTGCCCCTGTCGCGGGCAACGAAGCCGCATTATGGCGGGTCTTCCGTCGTTTGGGCGATGGTTTAAAAAGCATCTTTGGAAAGATCGGGGTGACAGAATGAATTCGGGGAAACAAGCGCAGGAATCGAGCGGGTGTATGTTTTTGGATACGCTGGAAATCGATACGATAGGCGAGATACTCAACATAAGCATGGGCGCCGCCGCGACCACCGTCTCAACCCTTCTGAACAGGAAGGTAAGCATCACGACACCTACTGTACGGTGCATCAAAACGGACGAATTCGAAATCGAGGAACTCGAGCCGGCCGACGGCGTCGAGATCGAATATATCAAAGGGCTCCACGGATCGAACCTCCTCGTGATGAAAAGGAAGGACGTGCGAACGATCGTGGACCTGCTGCTGGGGGAAAGCATCTCCGAAAGCGAAGAGGAGCTCACCGAAATGCAGGTAAGCGCCCTGAGCGAGATCATGAACCAGATGATGGGGTCTTCCAGCACGGCCCTTGCGGATTTCTTCGGCAAGAGCATCAGCATCTCCATACCGAGGCGCTTCGACGTGGAGAACGTGAAGGAAAAGATCAGCGAAGCCGGGTTCGATGGGATCATCGTGACCGTGAGTTTCCTTTTTAAAGTGGAAGGGTTGATCGACAGCACGTTCTGCACCATCCTGCCGCTGGACTTCACGCGGGAACTCGTTAAGTTTGCGATGGAAATAAGCGCTAACGGGAGTCCGCCTGAAACCGCGCCCGCAAAAGCCGGCACCGCGCCGGAGCCGGAGGGGGCCGCGGCCGGTGCGGCAGCGCGGGAGGAGAAACCGGGCGCGGCGCCGGCCGGGGAAGAAACAGCCGGGGACCGGGAGCCCGGGGAAGATTCAAAAGAGGAAAACATCCTTACGAAACCCGGCTACGACAGAAGGGCCCTGCAGAAGGTGAACGTCCAGCCGCTCAAGCTTGTCAGCTTCGACGAAGACGGGAGCGGCGGCGGCGTTATCGAGGACACGGGGAACCTTGACCTCATCATGGACGTTCCGCTGGAGATCACGGTGGAGATCGGCCGGGCGAAGAAACTGATCAAAGAGATTCTCGAACTCGAACAGGGCTCGATCCTCGAGATAAGCAAACAGGCGGGCGACTCGGTCGACGTCGTCGTGAACGGGCGGCTCATGGCCCGGGGCGATGTCGTGGTGGTCGACGACAACTTTGGCGTGAGGTTAACGGAAATCGTCTCAACCAAAGAAATTTTCAGATACCTGTAGATCAGGCAAAACGCAAAAAGGGCGAATCCGGGCAAGAATTTGAAGGAGCGTGTTTGGTTTGAAGAAAGTCTTGATCGTGGACGATGCGGCATTTATGCGGCTGGCCATAAGAAGGGTGCTTGAGAAAAACAACTTCGAAGTGGTGGGCGAAGCTCCGAACGGAGAAGTCAGCATAGTTAAATACGCCGAATGCCGGCCGGACGTCGTGACGATGGACATCACGATGCCGGACATGTCGGGGATAGAAGCGCTAAAGAAGATACGCGAGCTCGACCCGGACGCCAAGGTTGTCATGGTCTCCGCGATGGGGCAGGAGTCCATGGTGAAAGAGGCGATCATAAGCGGCGCGAAATCGTTCATCGTCAAGCCCTTCAAGGAAGACCATATTGTCCAGATGCTCAAGAAGATCGCGGGGTAAACGAACAGGAGTGTTTACGGGAGGAGTTCCATGTCAGAGTTTCTTTCAAATGAACCCATGCTGGATATGTTCGTGTTCGAGACGGCGCAGAATATTGAGCAGCTTGAAAAGACCATCCTCGACGGCGAAAAGACCAGCCGGTTCTCAAAGACCGAGATCGACGAGATCTTCCGGATCATGCACACGATCAAGGGCTCGTCCGCGATGATGTCGTTCAAGGGGATTTCCTCGCTCTCCCACAGGATCGAGGACCTGTTCTTCTATATCAGGGAAAATCCCGAGACGGACTACGACTGTTCGGTCGTCACCGACCTGATCCTCGAAAGCGTGGATTTCATCAGCGGAGAGCTTGAAAACATGAAGAACGGGATCTTCAACGAAAGCGATTCAACCTGGCTCGAGGAGAAGCTGTGCAAAACGCTCCGAACCGTGAAGGGCAGCGATGCGGCGGTTTTGGCCACAGAGGACGAAGAAACGGCGCAGGCAAACGATGAGGCGGCACAGGCGGACGCAAAGGAAGATTTTGGGGACTGGGCGGAACTGGCCGGCCCTTGTGCGGATGAAGAGGCGCGCGTATCGGTCGCCGCAAACCTGTTCCAGGTCGTGTTGCACTTCGTGGAAGGCTGCGACATGGAAAACATCCGTGCGTTCAACATCGTTTATCTCCTGAAAAAGCACGCCGCGGGCATCCGCCATTTCCCGGAGGACCTCGATTCGAACGAGAGCCGGGACTACATCAGGCGGCACGGTTTCACCGCCTTTTTCCGGACAGATCTGAGCGAGGAGGAGGTACGGGGTTTCTTCTCGCAGGAGGTGTTTTTGAAAGAGTATTCGCTGGTACAGTTCGAATACGAGGCCGACTTCGAAAAGGAACAGGCGTCTTTCGACAGGGAACCGGACGCCGCGGGGACAAAGGCCCCGAAACCCGTTCCCGCGCAGCAGCGCACCCAGGCCGCCAACTCCGGGCAGAGCATCATCAGCGTGAACGTGGCCAAACTCGACGCGCTGATGGACATGATCGGGGAACTCGTCATAGCTGAGTCCATGGTCCTGCACAACCCCGACCTGTACGGGCTGCAGCTCGACAACTTCCACAAGTCCGCGCACCAGCTGCACAAGATCACCAGCGAGCTCCAGGACCTGGCGATGTCTATAAGGATGGTGCCTCTGAGGAACACGTTCCAGAAGATGCACAGGATCGTGCGGGACATGAGCAGGAAGTGCAGCAAGGAAGTCGACCTGCTGATAACCGGGGAGGAGACCGAAGTCGACAAGAACGTCATCGACCACATCTCCGACCCGCTCATGCATCTCGTGCGCAACGCGCTGGACCACGGGCTGGAATCGCAGGAGGAGCGCCTCGAAAAGGGCAAGCCGCCGAAGGGGACCGTCCTGCTCGGGGCCAGGAACGAGGGCGGCGAGATACAGATCTTCGTCCGTGACGACGGGAAGGGCCTGAATAAAGCGAAGCTGCTGAAGCGCGCGAAGGAAAACGGCCTTCTGACCAAGCCCGAGCACGAGATGACGGAGAAGGAAATCTACCACCTGATCTTCCACACGGGTTTCTCCACCAGCGATACGATCACGGAATACTCGGGCAGGGGCGTCGGCATGGACGTGGTGCTCAGGAACATCGAGGGGCTCGGCGGACGGGTCTCTGTCGAATCGGAGGAGGGGAAGGGCACCCAGTTCACCGTCCATTTCCCGATGACCCTGGCCATCATCGACGGGATGAACGTACGGGTCGGGAACTGCACGTACACGCTCCCGATCACCGTCATCAAGGAAACGATCAAGCCGAGCGGCAAAGACGTCATCAGGGACCCGCAGGGCAACGAGATGATCCTCTTCCGCGGCGAATGCTGCCCGGTCGTGCGCCTGCACCAGATCTACGGCGTGCGGGCCGACACGGAGACCATCAGCGAGGGAATCGTCGTGATGGTGGAGACCAGCGATAAGATGGCGGGCGTATTCGTGGACGAGCTCATCGGGGAGAACCAGGTCGTCGTGAAGGCTCTGCCCAGGTACATCAACCAAATCTCGGGCATCGCCGGATGCACGATACTGGGCGACGGGAGCATCAGCCTGATCCTGGACGTGGCGGGACTGGCGGCGTGACATAAATTGAACGCGCAGGAAGCGATATTGTAGGGAGGAATAAAAATGTTGGATGTTGCAGCACAGGAGCTTGATAATCTGGTAAGCGACGCACAGAAGAACCAGTATCTCATTTTTGCACTGGGTCCCAACCATTACGGCATTGATATAAAAAACGTGACCGAGATCATCGGGATCCAGAAGATCACCAAGGTTCCGGAACTCCCCGAGTATGTACAGGGCATCATCAGCCTGAGGGGCAAGATCATCCCCGTCGTCGATGTCAGGATGCGCTTTAAGATCGAGGCTGTCGAATACAACGACAGGACATGCATCATCATCGTCGACCTGGGCAACGTTTCCGTCGGCCTCATCGTCGACGGCGTAGCCGACGTGCTTTCCTTCGAAGACAGCGAGATCGTGGATACTCCGGGGATCGAGGGCGACCAGAACAAATTCGTCAAGGGCGTGGGTAAGGTAGGCGACGAGGTAAAACTGCTCATCAACTGCGAAAAGCTGTTAAACGATGAGGATACCGACAGACTCAGCAAGGTCAGGTTATAAAAAGGAGAAGACCCATGAAGAAAGGAAAAGATTTATCAAGGACGATGATGGTTCCGCTCGCCGCGATCGCGGCGATCGGGGGAGCCGAAATCCTCTGTTATCTGCTTATTGGGCCCGGGGCGGCGCTGTATGTCCTGGGCGCGGGCCTGCTGCTGACCGTTGCGGCCGTGGCGGCCGCATATGCGCGGATCAACGCGAAGGTGTTCAGGCCGGTGCGCGAAATCGAGGACGCCGCCAAGAGGATCGCGGCGGGAGAGACCGGGGTCGCGGTGCCCGAAGCCGCACATGGCGGCGGTGTCGGCGGCCTCGCGGAGGCGGTCGGGGAGATTGCGGCCGGACTGGACGCGGTGCGGGCCGAATCGGAAACGCTTTGTGCCCAGGTCGGCGAAGGGTACCTTGAATACCGGGCGGACGTGACCGGGCTCAGAGGAAGCTATCGCGCGATCGTCTCCAACGTCAACGGCATGCTCGAGGCTACGATGGAAACCCTCGGCAAAGCCAAGGAGATACTCGAGAAGTATTTCTTGAACGATTACACGGAGAAGATGTCGGAAGAAGACCAAAAGGGCTTCATGAAAGGAATCGCCGAGGTCGTAAACAAGATGCACTACAGGTACAACTGCCTGCTGGGCACGTTCCTGGAAATCGGCGAGGGGGACACGCACAAGTACGAATACTTCCGCGACGTCGGAAAGAAATGCGACAACGACAGGACGTGGCCTGCGATTACGAAGGCGATGGGCACCCTCCGCGATCTGATCAGCGAGACGGGCAAGCTCGCGGAGGCCGCCGTTAACGGCGACCTGACCGTACGCGGCGACGCGGACAGTTTCCCGGGCGCATACAAGGACATCATCAAGGGCATGAACGACACGATGGAGGCGATCATCGGCCCGATCATCGAGTCGGGCCAAGTGCTCCAGCAGGTCGCTTCGGGCAACCTCACCGTGGAGATGACCGGGGACTACAAGGGCGAATACAACAAGATCAAGGAGTCCATCAACCACACGATCCGTTCCTTTAACAGCATCCTAAACGACATCAACGTCGCGTCTTCCCAGGTGTCG
The DNA here is from genome assembly GCA_002329665.1 of Christensenella sp. UBA1431. Lineage (GTDB taxonomy): Bacteria > Bacillota > Clostridia > Christensenellales > UBA1431 > UBA1431. The sequence goes on along the minus strand of DCTV01000031.1, from coordinate 24,249 downwards.
GCCGGGGCCAAACAGGTGTCCGAATCCAGCGTGATGCTCTCGCAGGGCGCCACCGAGCAGGCCAGTTCCGTAGAACAGCTCACGGCCTCCATCGAGGAGATCGCCAATCAGACCAGGCAGAACGCGGAGGACGCCGACCAGGCCAATAAACTCGCCGAAGCCGCGAAAGACCATGCCGAAAAGGGCAACAACAAGATGGATGCGATGCTCAGGTCGATGGAGGAGATCAACGTCTCGTCCAACAACATCTCGAAGATCATCAAGGTCATCGACGACATCGCGTTCCAGACCAACATCCTCGCGCTCAACGCCGCCGTAGAAGCGGCGAGGGCCGGACAGCACGGCAAGGGCTTCACGGTCGTGGCCGAGGAAGTTAGGAGCCTCGCGGCGAGGTCGGCGAAGGCGGCGAACGAAACGACCGAACTCATCAAGAATTCGATCCGCAGCGTCGAGGAAGGCACGTCGATAGCCAACGAAACGGCCAAGGCGCTGGGCGAGATCGTCGAAGGCGTGACGGAGGCGGCCAAGCTGGTGCACAACATCGCGGCGGCGTCCAACGAGCAGTCTTCGGCGATCACGCAGGTGAACCAGGGGATCGCGCAGGTATCGAGCGTGGTACAGGCGACTTCGGCGACCTCCGAGGAGAGCGCGACGGCGAGCGAGCAGCTTGCGAGCCAGGCGGAGGTGCTCAAGGAGCAGATCGCCAAGTTCGTGCTCAGGGACGAGGAGGCCGACGGCCTGAAGTACTCGGGGATGTCCCCCGATGAGATAAAGAGGCTGGAAAAGCTCTTCGAGAAGAGCCATATCGTGGCCGATGCCCCGCCCAAACCCATACACGAAACGGAGGAGAAGAAGGCGAGCAGCAAATACTGAAGGTAAATACCGAAATGTAAATACTGACTTAATTTAAGGGATCCGCTCTTTTACAAGAGAAAGAGATAAAGTAAGGGAGGTAACCTGATGCAACATAGGAACAAGGCCGGCATTGCGAACAGCCTGATCATCTCGTTTGTCGCGCTGATGGCTATCGCGGCCGCAGAAGTGCTGTGCGCGCTGTTCGCACCGGCCGGCGTGATGCTCCCCGTATCCGTGGCATCGCTGGCAGTTATTGGACTCATCTGCGTGTACGCGTTTGGAGTCATGAAGAAGAAAGTGTACCGGCGGCTCGAAGAACTGGGCGCCACTGCGGCCGACATCGCCGCCGGAGACTTCAAACCTTCCACGCCTGTGTACGAGGAGAACGACGTGATAGGATACCTGAGCAGATCCCTTGCGTCCTTGAACAAGAACGCGGGACAGTTCAACAGGATCATCCACAAGATCGCCGATGGCGACCTGGAAGCGGAGACGGACGAAGGAACCGAGAAAGGCAGGATGGCAAAAGGCTTCGACGCTGCGGTGTCGAGCCTGAACAAGCTGGCGGGCGACGTGGATGCGCTGTCCAAGGCGATCATCGAAGGAAAGACCGAGATGCGCCTGGACCCCTCGGGTTACCGGGGAGCATACGGCGTGATCGTGCGCGACCTGAACGAGACGTTCGACGCGATCTTCGCGCCGATCAACGAAGCGGAAGACGTGCTCAAAAGGATGTCCCTCAACGACTATTCCAAGAAGATGCCCGACGATTACAAGGGCTCGATGAAGGAAATGGCTGCCTGTATCAACGACGTGCACGGACGCCTGCTGAGCATACTGGACGTGATGCAGAAGCTGGCCAGGGGTGACACCTCGCGGCTGGAAGAATTAAAAGCGGTCGGCAGGCGGTCCGAACACGACAACCTCATCCCTGCGATTGTAAAGACGCTGGAAACGATCCGCAGTCTGATCGAGGAGACGGGGACTCTTGCGAAGGCCGCGTACGAGGGCGCACTGAACGTACGGGGCGACGAGAACAAGTTCGAAGGCGCGTACAGGGAGATCATCGGCGGCCTGAACAGGACGATGGAAGCGGTGGCCGAGCCGATCATGGAATGCGCCGAAGTGATGCAGGAAGTCGCCTCCGGGAACCTCACGGTGGAGATGAACGGCGAATACACAGGCGAGTACGTCAGGATCAAGGACGCCATAAACCACACGCTACGGTCGTTTAACGGCATACTCAAAGACATCAGCGTCGCATCGGCCCAGGTTTCGGCCGGGGCCAAGCAGGTGTCCGAATCCAGCGTAGCGCTTTCGCAGGGTGCCACGGAACAGGCCAGTTCGGTAGAGGAGCTTACGGCTTCCATCGAGGAGATCGCCGTGCAGACCAAACAGAACGCAAACGACGCCGACCAGGCCAACAAGCTTGCAGAATCCGCCAAAGAATTCGCCGAAAAAGGCAACGAACAGATGAAGGCGATGCTCGATTCGATGGAGGAGATTAACGTTTCTTCCGACAACATCTCGAAGATCATCAAGGTCATCGACGACATCGCGTTCCAGACCAACATCCTCGCGCTCAACGCCGCCGTAGAAGCGGCAAGGGCCGGGCAGCACGGCAAAGGCTTCACCGTCGTTGCCGAAGAGGTGCGCAACCTGGCGGCACGCTCCGCGAAGGCGGCGAACGAGACGACCGAGCTTATTAAGAACTCCATGAGCAACGTCGAGAAGGGGACCCTGATCGCAAACGAGACCGCGAAAGCGCTGGGCGAGATCGTCACCGGCGTGACCGAGGCCGCGCAGCTTGTGCACAACATCTCGCTTGCGTCCAACGAGCAGTCCGCCGCGATCGAGCAG
>DCTV01000031.1:201-21482 GCA_002329665.1 Christensenella sp. UBA1431 | reverse complement strand
GCCAGCCAGGCAGAAGTGCTCAGGGAGCAGATCGAAAAGTTCAAGCTGAAGGAAGAAGCCCGGTACGAAGGCCTGGACGAGGAAACGGTCAAGAGGATGGAGAAGCTGTTCGAAAAGAACTACGCGGCCCTGGAAATGCCGCCGAAACAACCCGTTCCGGCAGAGAAGGAAACCGTTATATCAGGCAACAAATACTGACTGACAGGGACGTTTTCCCCCGGGCGGGTTCGCGCCGTTTTCTCAAGACGGAACGAAGGCGGGGGAGCAACTCCCCCGCCTTCCCCGGTGAACGGTTTGCCGCGCGCCGGGATGAAAAACGGTCTTATATTTGGCCGGAAGCGGCCGATACAATACCGGTTCGGCGATGCCGGATCTAAAAAGGGGCGCCTCGCCCCGGCCCCCCGGGCGGGTCTTCGAATCGGATACCCCGCCTATTTTATACGTAGCAAAGGAAACCGAGCAGATGGTCGAGATAACGGACAAGGAATTCAAGAAACTGGCCGACTATATCCGGTCGCATTATGGCATTTTCCTCAAGACGGAAAAGCAGTCCCTCCTCAACGCGAGGCTGGCCAACGTGGTGGAGCAACACAATTTCAAGAGTTTTTCGGAATACTACGACTATGTCGTTTCGGACCCGTCCGGGCTAGCGACGTCCATCCTTATCGACAAGGTCACGACCAACTACACGTATTTCATGCGCGAGCCCGACCATTTCAAATACATAAACGAGGTCGCGCTCCCGAATTTCGAGCGGTCCCTAAAGGATTATGACCTGAGGGTGTGGAGCGCCGGCTGTTCCACGGGGGAGGAGCCTTACACGCTCGCGATCATACTGGAAGAATACTTCAAACAGAAAAAAAGGTGGGACAAGAAAATCCTTGCGACGGACATCTCGACGCAGGTGTTGAACATCGCCCAGAAAGGCGTCTTCGAGCACAGGCAGATCGAAATGCTCCCGCCGATGTGGAAGCTGAACTACTTCACGAAACTGGACAAAAACACCTACGCCGTCAGCGACCGGCTGAAAAAGGAAGTCATCTTCCGGAGGCACAACCTGGTCCAGAACTTCAGTTTCCACTTCAGGAGAAAATTCCACATCATCATGTGCAGGAACGTGATGATCTATTTCGATAAAAAAACGAGGGACATGCTGGTGAACAGTTTTTACAACATCACGGAACCGGGGGGATACCTGTTCATAGGCCATACGGAGTCCCTGGACAGGGAGGCCACGCATTACAAATACGTCGCGCCCGCCATTTACAGGAAGGTTTGAAACAAACGGCTTTGGCGCCCTTTCATTATCGTAGGAGCAAGGGGATGCGATTATGAACATCAGCAGGATCAGGGTCCTCATTGTCGACGACAGCATGCTTTTCAGGGAATTGCTGGCGAGGGGCATCTCGACGGATCCGCGCATCGAGGTCGTGGCCAAGGCGGTGGACGCCTTCGACGCGCGCGACATGATCATCAAATACAACCCTGACGTGATGACTTGCGACGTGCGTATGCCCAGAATGGACGGCGTGGAGTTCATAAGGAGGCTGCTTCCGCAGTACCACCTCCCCGTCATCGTGGTCAGCAGCGCCAGCGAAACGGTGTTCGACGCGCTCGACGCCGGGGCGGTTGAATTCGTGAGCAAGCCCGATTTCGATTCCAAAACAGAAACGGAAAAGTTCATAAAAGACCTGATCTTCAAGATCAAGATAGCGGCCACCGCCAAACCGAACGCGCACAGGCGGGCGGCTGCCGGAGTGGTGGAAAACAAAGCGCCAAACACCGAGAAGATCATCGCGATCGGTGCTTCGACCGGCGGGACGGAAGCGATCTACAGCATCCTGAAATCGTTCCCGAAAAACGCGCCGGGCGTCGTCATCGTGCAGCATATCCCTCCGGAGTTCTCGAAGCTGTTCTCGGAGAGGCTGGACCGGCAGACGAACCTTTGCGTGAAAGAAGCCGAGACGGGAGACTTCATCGAGAGCGGGAAGGTGCTGCTCGCGCCCGGCGACAGGCATATGCGCATCCAAAAACTGGGGAACAGGTACAGGGTCGAATGCTTCAGGGGGAACAAGGTGAACGGCCATTGCCCGTCCGTCGACGTGTTGTTCGAGTCGGTCGCAAAAGCGGCCGGTAAGCAGGCGGTCGGCGTTATTCTGACCGGCATGGGGAACGACGGCGCGAGAGGGCTGTACGCCATGCGCAGGATGGGCGCGCTGACCATCGGCCAGAACGAGAAATCGTCGGTGGTGTACGGGATGCCCAGGACTGCCTACAACATCGGCGCGGTCGCGAAACAGGTGAGCCTGGAGGCGATCCCGGCCACGATCATGGCCGCCCTGAGGCAGCCCTGACCGAATCGCCGGCGCAAACTTCGATTGCAGAGGGTATCCTGACAGGTTGAAATGCCGCGATTGGCGGCATTTCTTTATTTGCGAAGCCTCCGTCCTAGCGCCATGCGGGGGTGACGTAGGGCACGCGCGTCATGACGTAGCTGTCGACTTTTCGGACGATGACGCCGTTTTTATGGGACGCTTCCTTCTTTTCTATCCATTCGGGGTCGCCCTTGAAGGCCGCCCATTTCGCCTGCCTGTCCTGTTCGTCCTCAAAAGCGAGGACGTAATAGCACCGCTCGGCCCCGGCCGCGTCGGCGAAGAAATCGCAGACGTCGATGCCGTGCTTTTCGAAGAGTCCGAAGGTCACGTTTTTGAACCGCTCGTGGATGTCCGGCGTCTTGCCCTCGTTCATGTGGTAGATGCGCAGTTCGTAGATCATTTTTGTTTTGCTCCTTTATGATGATGCATAGATTATACCACCGGCCGCGGTGCTTTGCGGGCTTTGCCCGGGTTTTGGCAGTCCTGCCGGATGCCGCTTTGGCCAGAAAGGGCCTTATTCGTTACGATATTCCTTATCCGGGGGAAATGTGATAGTATGAAGTGAAAGCATCATTTGGAGTTGTGCACATGGAAGACCTGAACGCAAACGGTGTGCGGGTGACGCTGCTGGCGACCGCCGGCGTGGTCGTCGAATACGAAGGCACGCGGGTCATGGTCGACGGGCTGTTCAAAAAGGACGGCCATCCTTTCAGCGTCGTGCCCGATGAGCTGCGCAAGGACCTGATGGCCGGCAGAACGCCCTTCGGGCCTGTCGACTGCCTGATGTTCACGCACCTGCACCCGGACCATTTCGACGGCCAAGAAACGATCGCCTATCTCGAATCAAACCCCGTCAAAAACGTGTTTTTGCCGGCCTGCGTTTCCAGCGAAGGCTGTAAACGGCTGATTAAATGGATGGACGCGCATGCCGTACCTTATACGCCCCTGGAACTTCCGGCAGGCGGCCACGCCCGATTTTCTCCCGGCGAGGGGGTCGAGGTAACCGCGTTCAATACCATGCATATGGGGAAAAGGTACGGGCATGTGGACAATTACTGCCTGCTGCTCGGCATGAACGGCAGGACGCTCCTTATTACCGGCGACGCGGATTACGATTCGGAGGCCTTTGCCCGGGCGCTTCGAGGGCGGGAAATCTGCGCGGCGTTGGTCAACCCGCTTTTTTACCAGGACAGAAGGGGCAGGGCGATACTCGATACGGTCGTCCGCCCGGAAAAGACCCTATTGTATCACGTCCCGTTCGCCGGAGACGATGCATTCATGCTGCGGCCTGTCGCCAAGCGGCTGACGGAAAGGGCCGGGGATGCCGGATACGAAGTCCTCGCCCTGACCGAACCGGGCCAGCAGCTATTTTTTTTGTAACGGCCGGTCATTCCGCTAGACGGAATATGAAAACATAGACATGAAAGAAGGCCTGTCATGAAAGATTACGCCTATAACGTCGCGGTCGTGTTCTGTTATCTCGTCAAAGAAGGAAAAGTCCTGCTTATTAAGCGCGAAAAACCACCGGCCTACCGGCAGTACACCATCGTAGGCGGCAAAAAGGAACCGGGCGAGGACCTGTACGCCGCCTGTAAACGCGAAGTGTTCGAAGAGACGGGGCTCACGGTCGAGTCCCTGCGCCTCAGGGGCATAGTGAGCCAGTTCGCGGAGGGCTACGCCTTCGAGGTGACCGCCTATTACTTCCTTTCGGACAGCTTTTCGGGGGAGGTCACCGCCAGCGCGGAAGGTTCGCTGGAATGGTGCGACATCGAAGACAGCGTCTGCAAGGAGGGCATCAGCGAGTATTTCGTGCGCATCACGCCCCTCGTACTGAGCCGGGAGCACGTTTTCCTCGCTTCGATCCGTTCCGACCGAAAAGGCCGGATCCAGGAGTTTGAGGTACACCCGTAACATTGCTGCGCGGCCCGAATCCCGCCGCGTTGATAACGTTTCGGGCGATGTTCGGACAAGATAGACACAAGACAATGGCATACCGGTTTGGCTAAAGGAGAGAAGCAACGTGCTGAATTTTAACTACGCGATACCCACCGAGATATTTTTCGGGAAAGGCAGGATCGATGTGCTGGGCCGGCAGGCCAAGCGGTACGGGGCCAAGGCGCTGCTTATATACGGCGGGGGCAGCATCAGACGGTCCGGCCTGTACGAGAGCGTGACGGGCATCCTCGAAGAAAACGGCATAGCGTTTCTGGAGCTGGGCGGCGTGCGGCCCAACCCGAGGATATCCAAGGTGCGCGAAGGCGTGGACATATGCAGGGCGCACGGGGTAGAATTGCTCCTCGCGGTCGGGGGAGGGAGCACGATCGACACGGCGAAGGCGATCGGCGCGGCGGTATATCACGACGGGGACCCGTGGGAGATCGTGCTGGACAGGAAGAAGATCAAAAACGTCCTCCCGATAGCGTGCATCCCCACCATCGCAGCGACGGGATCGGAGATGGACGCGATCGCGGTCATATCCAACGAGGAGACGAAGCAGAAGCTCTCGACGTCGCACAGGGGCATGTTCCCCAAGTTCTCCATCATGGACCCGGCCTACACGTTCTCGGTCCCGCGGGACCAGACGGCGGCGGGCACGGCCGACATCATGAGCCACGTGTTCGAGTCGTATTTCAGCGCCAACAAGGGGGCTTTCCTGCAGGACAGGCTGGCCGAGGCGCTGCTCAAGACCTGTATCCGCTACGGCCCGGCCGCGCTGGACGAGCCCGATAACTACGAGGCGAGGGCGAACCTGATGTGGGCCTCGAGCCTCGCGATCAACGGCCTGCTCGGGTACGGCAAGGAGGCCAGCTGGAGCGTCCATACGATCGAGCACGAGCTGAGCGCGTTCTACGACGTCACGCACGGCGCCGGCCTCGCCGTCCTCACGCCCGTCTGGATGGAGTACGCTTTGAACGCGGACACGGTGGACAAGTTCGCGCAGTACGGGGTCAACGTATGGGGCTTCGGGCCCGGCGGCGACCCGTACGCCCTCGCGCGCGCGGCCATCGAAAAGACGCGGGAGTTTTTCACCTCGGCGCTCGGCCTCCCGGGGAGTCTCGGCGAATTGGGGATAGGGGACGAGAAGTTCGGCAAGATGGCGGAGCGCGTCGTTGCCAGGAAGACCATCAGGGGATTCAAGCCGCTTGACCGGCAGGACGTGTTCAACATATACAAAGCGGCGCTGTGACGCCAAAAAAGGGAGGATGGAAAATGAACGAAGACAAAATCGTGATCCTCTGGACGAGCGGGGACAGGGAGACCGCCATCAACCTGGTCTTCCTCTACGGGTTCAACGCCAAGGACAGGGGCTGGTGGAAGGACGTCACGCTGGTGGTGTGGGGACCTTCCGCTAAACTGCTCAGCGAGGACGCCGAGTTGCAGGATTACGTGCGGAAGATGAAGGACGCGGGCGTCGAACTGCGGGCCTGCGTGCGCTGCGCGGAGTATTACGGGGTCGTGGAAGACCTGGAGCGGCTGGGCATCGAAATGGTCAAGATGGGCATCCCCCTGACCGAATATTTGAAGCAGGGCGTCAAGGTGCTTTCGGTATAGGCCGGGGTGCGGTGCAAACCTTCAATTGGGGGGCTTTGCCGGGGCTCGGACTCACGAAGGGGCTTCTCAAAAAGCGCCGTATAGCGATTTTGGGAGGCGCGCGCCGGGCATGCCCCCGATTCGCGCGGCGAAAACGGCTCAGAAACGGCGATTTTCGGCGTAAAACCAGCGCGAACATCGTTTGCGCTGGTTTTTTACGGCGGATGAAGCTCCCGCCCGGGTTACGAAATGCATAAATATACATTTTCCGGCGGTGCGTCCGGCAAAAAGGGAAGGAGCCGGGGACATGGACGGCAAAAAACGCGAATACATACGGCCGGGCCTGCGCGTGCGCGTGGTGCAGAAACGGGACCAGCCGACGGGCAGGCTCACGGAGGGAATCGTCGAGGCCGTACTCACGAAGAGCGCGACACACCCGCACGGTATCAAGGTACGCCTGGCGGGCGGCGTCGTGGGACGCGTGAAGGAGATCGTGGAGTGAGGGGAGCGCCCGCATACCATTACCCAAGGAATTTCCTGCGAAGCGCGGCCGGAGCAAATTCAAGCGAAGTATGCCCGGATAATCCCCGCAAAGCGCAGCTTTGCGGGGAAGAGGAGGAGCAACCCGGGGCCCCCGCGCGGCTTGCCGCGCGGAGTAGATCGGAGGTTACTCCGACGGGGACGCGTGAAAGCTGTCGTAGGGGAAGATGAACAACGATTTAAACATAGTATAAAACAACGAATATACCGTAAGGCCGGCCGCGTGCCGGCCTAAACACTGTTTAAAACGGGATATTGACGGCGGCCGGCGGGGAAGCTAGGGAAGACAAACATTTAAGGAGCGCGCCCGTGGAAAACGCGGCCGGACGCTGGCCGGTGCTCCCCATGGAGCCGACGGCCGTACAAGACGCTTTCGATTCGCCGGATTTCTTGTTCCAGGTCAAATGGGACGGCGTGCGGTGCCTGGCCTACCGTTACCCGGACGGAGCCTTGCGCCTGTTCAACCGCCGCCTGAACGAGCGCACGCGGCAGTACCCCGACCTTGTGGCGGCGCTCGCCTTCCTCCCGCCGGGGACGGTTGTGGACGGCGAGATTATCGCGACGGGGGCGGACGGGAAACCGAGCTTCCCGCTCGTGCTCCGGCGCGACCTCGTCAAGTCCGCCGCGAAAGCCGGGACGCTCGCGCATACGCTGCCCGCGTCGTATATGGCCTTCGACCTCCTCTGGCTTGAAGGCGTCTCGCTGCTCGACGCGCCGCTCGCCAAGAGGCAGGAAAGGCTGAGGACCCTGCCCTTGCCAAAGGGCGTGCAGGCGGTGGACAGCGTGGAGGGAAGCGGGAGAGCGCTGTTTGCGGCCGTGGGGGCGGAAGGCCTGGAAGGGATCGTCGCCAAGCGCAGGGACAGCCCGTATCTGGTCGGGAAGAAGACGATGCTCTGGCAGAAGATCAAGCACTGGCGCGAGATAACGGTGTGGGCGGGCGGCTATCTGCAAGACGAAGCCGGGCGCATCCGTTCGCTGCTCATCGGGACGACGGAGGAAGGCGGCCTTCGCTGTGTGGGCAGCGCCGCCTCCGGCGTGACGCAGAGGCAGTGGCGCCTGCTGCAGGACTGTTTCAATAAAACGGCGGGGCCCTGCCCGTTCGTGAACCCGCCGCGGGTCCCGGGCGCCCGATGGATAAAGCCCCTGATTTCGCTGCGCGTACGGTTCCTCGAATACAGCCCGAACGGCAGCCTTAGAAACCCCTCGGTCGTCGCTTTCACGGGAGACTTGGAATGAAGACGAAAAACGTATTCGAGGTGGACGGCAGAAAAGTCACGCTCACCAACCTCGACAAGGTACTCTTCCCCGCGATAAACGGGACGAAGGCGGAACTCATCGAATACTACATGAAGATGGCGTCCTACGTCCTCCCCTACACGAGGGGGCGCCCGTTTTCCATGCTCCATTTCCCGGACGGCGTGGACGGGAAGCGCTTCTACCAGAAACAGCGCCCCGACGAAGCGCCCGACTGGCTCAAAAGCGCGCCCATACCGTCGGAGCACAAAACGGTCGAATGGTGCCTGGTAAACGACCTGCCCAGCCTGCTTTACATGGCCAACCGCGCGTGCATCGAGATGCATACCTGGTTTTCGCGCCTTCCCGACCTCGATAGCCCCGACATAGCGGTGTTCGACATCGACCCATCGGGGAACACAGGGTACGCGCAGGCCGCGGAGGCGGCGCTGCTTATCAGGGTGGCGCTCAGGGAATACGCGCTGGCCTCCTTCCCGAAGCTGTCGGGCGCGACGGGCGTGCACGTCGTCGTCCCCATCGCGCCGGTTCCTTATGCAAAGGTGCGCGCCTTCCTAAAGTCGGTGTGCGAGGCGGTCGTCAAGGCGTACCCGGAGCGCTACACCCTGGAGCGAACGATCGTCAAGCGCGGCGACAGGGTATACCTCGACGCGGTGCAGAACGCCAGGGGCAAGACCCTGCCCTCGCCCTACAGCGTGCGCGCCACGCCCGCGGCGACCGTTTCCGCGCCGGTCACGTGGGGCGAACTCGAGAAAGGCGTTTCGCCCGGGGACTTTACGATGCGCAATATCGGGGAGCGGCTGGAAAAAAAGGGGGACCTCTTCGCGCCCGTGTACGAGATGCGCCAGATTTTGCCGGAGGTATAGAAAAGGCGCAGGCTTCGTTGTGCCGGGTTATCTTTCCCGGCCTGACGCGCATGCCGCCGGCGAGGGAGTGAAACATAGTTTGCTCAAGAGGGCGTTTTGCTATTTGGAGTCCCGAGAAATTCCCTCGAAGCCCTACTTCCTACGAAGCTTAGCCCAAACAACACCCGCGAAGCCCCGCCTGAAACAGTACCCGCAGAGCCCTTCCAGAACAGCACCCACGAAGCCCCGCCTGAAAAAGAACCCACGGAGCCTTACCCAAACAACCCCCCGCAAAGCGCAGCTTTGCGGGGGAAGAGGAGGAGCAACGGAGCGGGGCGAAGAATTCCCGAAGCGCGAAGCGCAAAGGGGATTATGAGCGAAGCGAAGTATGCTCCGACGAGGAAGCGTAGTTTGGTCCGACGAGCCCAAACAGCACCCACGAAGCCCTGCTGAAAAAGAACCCACGGAGCCCTTCCAGAACAGCACCCGCGAAGCCTCGCCTGAAAAAGAACTCACGGAGCCTTTCCCGAGCAACACCCGCGAAGCCCCGCCTGAAACAGTACCCGCTGAGTCTTACCCAAACAACCCCCGCAAAGCGCAGCTTTTCGGGGAAGAGGAGGAGCAACGGAGNNAGTTTGCTCCGACGAGGGAGCGTAGTTTGCTCCGACTAGCGGGCGGCCTTTTTTTTCTTCGGGGACGGTTTTTTCGCGGTTTTCTTCTCTTTTTTCGCGGTGGCCTCCACGCTCTGCCTGAGGCGCTCCATCAGGTCGACGACGTTGCCCGCGGGCGCGGGGACGGGCTCGGCCTCCACGATCTCCCGGCCTTCGATCTTTGCGCGTATGAGTTTTAGAAGTTCCTCGCGGTAGCGGTCGTGGTATTTCCCGGGCTCGAAAGGCGCGGTCAGGTTGTCGACCAGCTTTGCCGCCATGTCCGTCTCCTCCTGCCTGATCTCCACCGACGCCTCGAGCTGGCCGATGTGCAGTTCGTCGGTAGAGCGTATCTCGTCGGGGAAGAACATCGTTTCGAGGGAAAGCGTGTCGCCGACCAGCCGTACGAGGCAAAGGTGCTCTTTCTGGCGCATCGTGACCCGCGCGACCGCGGCGCGCCCCGATTCGCGCATCGCGTTTCTAAGGATGATGTACGGCTTCTCGCCGCCTTTTTCCGGCCAGAGGTAGTAGGTCTTGTCGTAGTAGACCGGATCGACCTCGGAGAGGCGGATGAAGTCGACGATGTCGATGTAGCGAGCGGTCCTTATGGGCACGGCCTCGATCTCTTCGTCGGTGAGGATGACGAATTTGCCGGGCTCGTATTCGTACCCGCGCACGATGTCCTCATACGGGACCTCGACGCCGCATTTGCCGCANNTGGTTTATGGGGGTGTTGCAGGCCTTGTGCAGCTGCCTGAAGGCCACGTTCTCCCGGTGGGTGGCGGCCCCCATTTTCACCGGAACGTTCAGGAGCCCGAAGCTGATTGCGCCCTTCCATACGGTTTGCATCGCGAAAAACCCCTTCGCTGTTTTTCCATAGCTTGCCCAAACCCCGGCCCGATAATGAAGGGGCTCGGGAGAGGCCGCACGGCCGGCGGCAGACATCCCCGCGGCGACCAGCAGTCTTTTGGACTATTTCGCAAGGCGCGCCTTTTCCCCCGGGCAGCAAAACAAAAAGGGTGAGCGCGGTGAACGGCATCATCCCCGGGAAGGCGGTGGATCGACCGTCGGGTATCACGGCATCGTGAAGGACATGCATACGGACAAGCCCTTATCTGGTACGGGCATCTCTGCCTTGGGGAGATACGCAGAGGCGTCGGCCTGCTCCGCGCGCTGTTTGACGCCTGAGGCCCCCGCGCTTATCCGGGCGTTTTGAACGGGTTGCCGCCCGACGCGGCGTATTCTTCCCCGGTCATTCTCGCGTACCGTCCGCAGGCCGCGCAGCGGAACACGACCATCCGCGTCCGCTCCTGCGTCCCGTAATCCTCGACGTAACTGTCTTCTTCGATTTGCCGGTGCGGACAGACCGTTTTAAGGCGTTCCAATAGAAGGTCCAGTTCGCGCCGTTTGCGGGCGATTTTTTTAATAAGGCGCAGGTATCCTTCCATTTCGGCCACCCCTTTAAAATACGATTCCGCTACATGTCTATTCGCAAGGAAGCCTTCGCCAGACGAAAAAAGAGGAAGAAAAACCGCCCGCTGGCCGCAAACGGGCGGTGCGGGCGGAAGAGAAAGGAAGCATGCCGCGTAGGCGGTACGCGCCGACGGATAACGCTTTACGTATGGCGGTGGGGTTTTTGCTGGTGGATGTCGTACAGGTCGTGGTAGGATTCCGACTGGGAGTCGTCCTGGACGCCGCTCGGGACCAGCCCTGTGCAGTCCGTCGCCGACGTGAGTTGCGACTTCCTGTCGAACGCGTCCTGCGTCTCGTCGCAGCAGGAGGGTTTCGGTTTCCTTGGCATGGGGCGCACCTTCGCATCTTAGTGGATTCCGGGCCGGCCGCGACGCCCGGGGACGGGATTCGTCGGGCCCTGAAGAGGCATTTGCATCGCCGGCCGGCCACGCCCTTATTATGGTTGTATTCGGCCGAAATATGCGCGGCGCCTTATCGTTCGCGTTCGCCGGTTTCCGCCCGGGCGTTGCCGGTAAAATCCGCCAAAGGAGTGTACAACCGCGAATCCCTCTGCCTTATTCCGCAAGAAAATAGGCGCAAGCCGCAGGTTCGCGCCGTGACGATAAAACCGTGTCAACGCAAACGAAGTTCGATTTTTTATCGGGAAGGCGCATCTTGTCTGTACAGTCTGCCGCCCATCAGGCCCCGCCCGAGCAAATACCCGCAAAGCCTTTCCCGAACAGCGCCCGTGAACCCCGCCCGAACAAACCCCGCAAAGCGCAGCTTTGCGGGGGAGATGATGAGTTTATTCCGGCGTTATGGGCGCATTGTCCTCCTTTGGCCGGAAGTCGGACAGTTCCAGGTAGATCTGGCTTTCAAGGCCGGCGCCTTTCCTCTGCGGCGCCCCGGCGGCCAGCGTTTTTACAGGCAGTTCGACGAAGAACGTGCTGCCCTTTCCGGGCGCGCTCTCCAAAAATACGCAGCCGCCGTGCAGTTCGGCGAGTGACTTGACCAGCGACAGGCCGAGGCCGCAGCCTCCGGCGCCTATTTTGGACGCCGCGTCCCCCTGGCTGAAACGTTCGAATATGCTGTCCTGCTTATCGAGGGGGATGCCCGGCCCGTCGTCCTCGACCGCGATGACGACGGTTTCGCCGTCGCGCCCGTCCTGCAGGCAAAGCCGGATTCTGCCGCCCGCGCCGGTGAATTTTATGGCGTTGGAAAGCAGGTTGAGCATGATGCGGTCGAACTTGTCCTCGTCCACGGCGATCACGCTGCGTTTGGCGTTGGAAGCGAAGGAGAGATCGATCTGTTTGAGCCGGGCGTAGTCCCCGACGGACTCTACGATCCGGGAGAGGGTTGCTTTCAGGTCGAGGTTCCTCAAAAACAGCGACATGCCGCCGGCGTCGATCCTAATGATGTCCAGAAGGTTGGTGATGATCCGCAAAAGCCTCAGGCCGTTGTGCTTCATGATCTTAAGGGAGTGGAGGGATTCCTCGGGACTGAGCCCTCCTTTCGTCAGCTGCGCGGTCATGGACTCGATGCCGGCGAGCATGACGGTCAGCGGCGTGCGCAGTTCGTGCGAGATGCTGGCGAACGAATCGACGAGCATCTCGGTCTCGTCCCTGAGCCGCCCGACGTCCTGGGCCAGAAGCGCGCTTTTTTCCTTGAGCCGGACCGACTTACGGCGGTAATAAAGGAGCGTTTCCACCCGAACGAGTAGTTCCATCTTGGAGATGGGGGTCGTGATAACCTCGTCGATGTCCTGCCAGACCTGGCCGGTGATGAGGTTGACGTCTTTTTTAGGGGTGACGAGGAGCACGGGACGGAACAAAGCGTCCTGGCTGTTTTTGAGCGGGATTTGCTTTTCCCTGAAAAAAGACAGCGTGAACCCGTCCGTTATGATCAGGTCGTACAGGGGCGGGATGCGCTTCTCTCCCATGTAACGGTGGATCGAATACTGTTTCCTGAGCAGATCGGCGATCAACCTTGAATTTGTCCTGTTTTCCAGGGCGACGAGTATCGTTTCCAAAACCATGCACCCTGTTACCGCGCTTCATTGGGCAGGCACGTGCGGATGCAGTCGGCCAGTTCCCGCATGATGACCGGCTTTTTAAAGACCCATTTCGCGCCGCACCCGTAACCCGGTCGAGACCCTTTAAAGCTTTCGCCGGGGAATATGACGAGCGCCGGGACGCCTTTTTCGTTAAGAAATCTACAGTAATCCTGGACCTCGGCGCCTTGCCCCCTGACGTCGATGATGGCCGCAAACACCGGCCTGCCCGAATCCAGCGCCGCCCGGATGTCGTCGAGTGAATGCACCCTGAGCGCCTCGACGCCCAGTTTTTTAAGAAAACGGGAAAGCACCTGGAAGTTCCCGGATTCCGATTCGACCGTGAGCACACAATAACGCTTGCTCATATCTCACACCCATTGCGGTTCCCCGCGGAGTATCCCGCGAAGCTTGGTCAGCGGCTCACCGATCTTCAGGCCGCCGGAGGTGATTTCGAATTCCCGAAGCGTCTTTTCGAAGTCGCTCCGCCTCTTCTTGAGCACGCCTATGGCCTTTTTCATCTCCCCCCGCATTTCCAGATACCGTAAGAATACGATGTTGTCCGCAATGTAGCTGATCCCGTTCTCGGTGACCTTGAAATTCCCCGTGATGTTGTTGAGTTCGACCGTTAAGAGCACGGTCACGCCCATGTTCCTAAGATATTTGCACAGCATGTAGAGGTGAGCGTCCGGATTTTCGTTTTTCATCGCGATGCCGTAGCCTCTGGCGCTGTCCAGCATGACCAGCTTCACGCCTTCTTTCTCGACCATGTTGCGCACCAGCAGCGCAAACTGTTCCGCCATATAGGACACGGGCTCGATGCTGTGCACCGACAGCGCATCCGCCCTGTACCGGGCCCGTATGTTTACGCTGTCACACCGCGCGAGGATCATCTCCGGTTTCTCTTCAAAAGAGAAGACGACGGTTTTTTCGCCCCGGGCGGCGCCGGCGGCGGCCATCTGCATGCCCAGCGTGGTTTTGCCGACCCCGGGCGGACCGGAGATCATGCTGACGGTGCCGGATTCGATGCCGCCGCCCAGGAGATTGTCGATCTCGCGTATCCCCGTCGAGAGCACCTTCGTTTCGAAAGGACGGCCGTATTTCTTCGGGTCCAGTCTCGGGTACACGACGGCGCCCCGCTCCGAAAGCCTGTAGGCGTGGGACCCGGGGAAAAAGTCGGAATTGCGGTACTTGATGACCGAAAGCGAGCGTGCGCCGCGTTCGCTTTCGAGCTGAACCACCGCGTGCACGAGGAACTGAACGTCGCTGTCCGGCGCTTCCGGGCTGCTCTCCGAGGTGAGCATCACGGTGGCGCCGCTGTCGGTGAGGAAGCGGAGAAAGGAAAGGACCTGCCGGTGGAACTGGAACCTGTCCGCCGAAAGGTACCTGAACTGGGTCAGCGGGTCTACGAAGACGCGTTTGGGCCTTATCCGCCCGACTTCCTCGACGATGCGCTGCGTGATCGGTTCCTTTTCCACTTCCGCCGTGGAGAAGATGTCGTAACTCTGCGCCTCCGTAAAAAAAACCGAGCTCGGGCTGAGGTCCAAAAAAGAGACGCCCGAAACGTCGAGGCCCAAATTTTCCGCGGTTTTGCGTATCTGAGCCTCGTTTTCCTCGAGCGTGATGAACAGCACGCGCTCCCCCGACTTCGCGCCCTTCGCGAGGAACTGCACCCCGATCGTCGTCTTGCCCGTGCCGGGCCCGCCCCGGAGCAAACATGAACTGCCGGGCAGAAGCCCACCCAGCAGTATCTCGTCCAGCCCCGTGATCCCCGTGGGAAGCTTTCGCATTTTCAAAGCCTTGTCGTTCACCATCGAACAGCACCCCGCATACCATTCTATAACAAATTCCAAGTTATGGCAATATATTCCAATCCCCGGCAAGCTTTCGTTTTCTTACGACAGGTTACGAAACGGGCAAGGGGCCCCGGTCCGAAGCTTTTCTAACACGGAAGGTTGTGATAGAATGAACGCGGAACCCACAAAAGACAACGGAGAAAATGCAGCATATGGACCACAGGCTGATTAAGGACGAATCGGACAGGCGCGTCGCGGCGCTGTATAAAGCGCTTGACGCCATTGACCCCGGTTGGGATACCGCGCTGGTGGCCAACCGGATCAACCAGTACTATTTCACGGGCACCATGCAGGACGGACTGCTCGTAATAAGGAGAAACGGCGGCGCATGCCTCTTCGTGCGCAGGAGCTACGAGAGGGCTGTGGCCGAATCCCCCTTCGGGGACATACGCCCGATGCGCAGCTACCGCGACATCCTCGGGGCGCTGTCCCCCGATCTGGGGAATACGTTGGTGGAGACGGAATGCGTCCCGATCGCCATGATGGAGCGGCTCAAAAAGTATTTCCGCTTCGCAGACGTCCTCCCGCTCGACGCGGTCGTTACCGGGCTCAGGTCCGTCAAGAGCGACTACGAACTCAGCTTTTTCGAGGAGGCGGGCAAGCGGCACAACGCCATACTCACCGAGATCGTCCCCGGCCTGCTCAGGGAAGGCATGAGCGAGGCGCAGCTCATGGCCGACATGTACCGGGAAATGGTCCGGCTCGGGCACCAGGGCCTTATCCGTTTTTCGGGCTTCCAGAGCGCGATGCCTATCGGGATGATGGGCTTTGGCGAATCCACTTTGGCCCCCACCAGTTTCGACGGCCCCGGCGGGATGCGGGGGATGGCCCCCGCGGTTCCATTTATGGGCAGCAACGACCGGCTGCTGAAGAAAGGCGATCTCGTGTTCATGGACATGGCGTTCGGGTATTTCGGCTACCACACCGACAAGACGCAGGTGTACTCCTTCCGGGGCAGGCCGGACGAAAAGGCTGTGCGGATGCACGAGGAATGCATGCGCGTGCAGAGGCGGACCGCGGACATGCTCCGGCCGGGCGCGATACCCTCGGAAATCTATGACACCATCGTTTCGGGCATCAGCGAGGAACTGATGGAGAACTTCATGGGCTACGGGAACCGGCGGGTGCAGTTTCTGGGGCACGGCATCGGGCTGTATGTGGACGAGTATCCGGTGATCGCAAGAGGGTTCGACGCGCCTTTGGAAAAGGGCATGGTGGTCGCCCTCGAACCCAAGACGGGCGTTGCGGGGGCGGGGACCGTCGGCGTCGAGGAGACGTACGTCGTCGCCGACGAAGGCGGCAGGTGCCTGACCGGGGGCCAGAGGGGAATCCTCGAGGTATAGGCGGCAAAACGCGCCACGCTAACGGCGGGCCGCTTTGCATGAAGGCGTACGGGCCGGAACGGAGACGCGTGGGTCCGAAAACACCCGCATGCAGCCTATCCCGGGGGCAGAGTTTCGTGGCGTGCGAAATGTGGAGGGCCCCCGGTTGGCCCGGCGTCCGGCCCGCGCACGCGCGCGGGATATATCCCAAACGCATCACTAGCATGGGCGCACAAAGGGTCCTGCCCGCGCACGCGCGCGAGATATTTATAGCCCTGCCCCGGCATACAGCCTTCATCAGTCCTGCCCGCGCACGCGCGCGAGATATATATAGACGGATCATAGCATTGGAGCGACTTTATGCTGAAGCTTTTAAGCATTTCCGACGACGCGTGGAGCCTGAGCAGGTTCGGAAACGACACGGACAGGATCGAGCTTTTTCTCGAAGAAAACGGGCTGCATGGCCTGGAACTGATGAAATGGCAGGCTCCGCGCGTGAACCCGATCCCGAAGGACAGGGTCATAGGCCGGCACCTGATCTTCTACCCGATGTGGCTGGATTTTTGGAAATCTGACAAAAGAGCGCTTATCCGGCAGTTCGACAACGTGGAGAACTGTTTCAGGTACTATAACGCGAGATCGCCGCTAGAACTGGTGGAGAACTACCGGCGCGATCTCGCGGATTCCTCGGACATGGGCGTTGAGTACGTGGTTTTCCATGTCAGCCACAGCGTCATAGAAGACGCGTACGCAAAAAACTATTGTTGCAGCGACGGCGAGGTCATAGACGCATTTATAGAGATGATAAACGAAATACTCAAAGGCCTCAGGATCGGGTACACGGTGCTGTTTGAAAACCACTGGTTCCCCGGTCTCACGCTCTTAAACAGGGGAGAAGCACAAAGGCTGCTCGACGGCGTGCACTATCCGCATAAGGGTTTCGTGCTGGACATCGGCCACCTGATGAACACAAAAGCGCGGATACGGACCGAAGAGGAAGCCGTAGCGTACATCCTGGACGTGCTGGACGGCCTCGGGGACCTTGCGCGCGACATCAGGGCGATACATTTGAACAGCGCGGCGACGGAGG
Source organism: Christensenella sp. UBA1431 (assembly GCA_002329665.1). Lineage (GTDB taxonomy): Bacteria > Bacillota > Clostridia > Christensenellales > UBA1431 > UBA1431. The sequence goes on along the minus strand of DCTV01000031.1, from coordinate 4,523 downwards.
AACACGTAAGAGAATCGCTAAGAAACGCCCGGTACAACCCCGATGCCGGCTTTGAGACCCGGCTGACGGCGGCCATGCGGCACGTGGGCGGGATGGACCCGCACAAACCGTTCGTACATCCCGGCATACAAAAAATCATCGGCGCCGTCTCGCCCGAATACCTCGTGTTCGAACTGGCGTCCGGCACGTACGGGGAGCTTCGAAGCGCCGTCCGGAAACAGAACGCCGCGCTCGGGTAGCGAACCGAAAGCCCCGCCTGTTTTTTCAGGCGGGGCTACTCGCCGTCTACAAACCCCTTCGGGGCTTGTAGACGGTTTCCTGTGCGGTTAAAACGATCTTTTTTTTACCTCCGGGCGCCCCAGCAAAGCGGAGCTTTGGGGGGAAGAGGAGGAGCAGCCCGGGGCCCCCGCGCGGCTTGCCGCGTGGGGTGGAGCGCAGCGAGCGAGCCTTTGCGCTCCGCGCGAAGATGAGCGGTGCAAAGTATGCTCCGACGAGTCGTCAGATCGGATTAAAAGCGGGGGATTTTTGTCTGTTTCGTAACGGCTCGAAAGACGGGGATCATTCGCCGGTGCTTTTCAGGTATTCGACGAACTGGCGCGCCACCCTGGGGGACCTTCCGCCGCGCTGCAGCGCGTAGCGTTCCGCCTCCGCCTCGAGCTTTGCGTCCCCCACACCGAGCCCGTACTGGGCCCCGAGCGCGCGCACGATATCGAGGTACTGCGCTTTGTCGGGCCTGAAGAAGCGGACGGAAAGCCCGAAACGCTCGGAGAGGGAGGAAAGCTCCTGGAGCGTCTCGCTGCGGTGGACGTCTTCGGTCCTGTCCGAAAAAGACTCCTTCACCAGCCGGCGGCGGTTGCTGGTGGCGTAGATCGCGAGGTTTCTGCCCCTTGCCGAGACGGAGCCTTCGAGGACGGCCTTGAGCGCGCCGAAATCGGCGGTCTCCTTAGCAAAAGAAAGGTCGTCGATGAACAGGATGAACTTGAGCGGGTTGTCGCTCAGGCGCTCTATGAGCCCCGGTATCTGCCGGAACTGCGTCATGGCGATCTCGATCAGGCGCAGGCCCTCCCCCCGGAACGCGTTGACGACCGCCTTGACCGTCGAGGACTTCCCGGTCCCCGCGTCCCCGTACAGGAGGACGTTGGCCGCCGGTCTTCCTTTGAGCAGCGCGCGCGTGTTTGCGACCACGGCCTCGCGCTCGTCCTCGTAGCCCTTGAGGTCGGTGAGCCGCACCGGGTCGGGACGCTTGACGGGCGTGGGCGCGCCGCCCTCGAGGGTGAACACGTGGTATACGGAAAAGACGCCGTACCCCCTTATCGAGAGGCTGTCCATCCTGTCCGCGTAGGCCTTATTAAAATCCGTCTGGCTCACGGTCCATGCGGGGAGGAAGCCCGAGTACGCGATATGCTTTTGAACGGTTTCGGGGCGCAGGCGCGAGACTTCCTCGAGGATGTTAAGCTCGTTTTTCAGGCATTCCTCCAAAAAGCGGCAGTGGGGTTGTTTCTGCGCGCGTCGGCGCACGTAGGGGTTTTCGTCCGAAAGGACCAGTTCCAGCACGTGCGCGCCGAGGTCGCCGCCGGCGGCGTACAGGCGCGAAACGAAGGCGGAGTAGGCGTCGGCCTGCTCCGTTGCCGGCCTGTCCGCGCAGGAGAGGACGCGATCGAGCGCCGCGAGCACCGGGTCGCCGAGCAGGTTTCGGAAGATGGCCAGTGAGCGCAGTTTAAGATGCAGTTTTTCCAGTTCGTTGAGCACGGGCGCTCCTCCTTTTTAAGCGATGGGCCATCTTCATTATAAGGATTCGCGCCCGCGTCGTCCAGGGCGCCCCCGGTTCCTGCTTACATAAGAAAGCGGCGCCTGGCGAAGACTACAGGAAAACCAGAAGGAGTCTTTGTCATGTTCAAGCACGAGAAACAGATGCTGCGCGAAGTGAAGGTGGATGCGCCCAACCCCAACTACGCCGCGATGATGCAGGAACAGCTCGGCGGGCCGCACGGCGAACTGAAGGCCGCCATGCAGTACCTGTCCCAGAGCTTCCGCGTCAACGACCCGCAGATCAAGGACCTGTTTTTGGACGTCGGGTCCGAGGAACTCGGCCACATGGAGATGGTGGCCCAGACGGTCAACCTTCTAAACGGGCACACGCTCGAAGCGGCGCAGGCGACGTCCGGGAACATCGAGGCGCATGTGCAGACGGGGCTGACGCCCGCCCTCACCAACGCGTCGGGGTTTCCCTGGACGGCCGCGTATATCGAGGAAACGGGCGACCTCGCAGCGGACATCCTCTCCGACATCGCCGCGGAGGAACGCGCGAAGGTCGTCTACCAGTACCTCTACAGGCAGATCAACGACAAGGGCGTTAGGGAGACGATCGACTTTCTGCTCAACCGGGAGGAAGCGCACAACACGTTTTTCCGCGAGGCGTTCAACAGGATAAAGGACACCGGCTCGCTCAAGGACTGGGCCGTGACCAACGACTCGCGGCTGTACTTCGACCTCTCGTCCCCGGGCGGGCAGTATTTCGCGGCCGACAACGCCAAACCGCCGGAGTTCACGCGGCCGAACTAGCGCCTCCGGTAAAACGGCCGTTGGCTGCCTTTACGTCCGGTATTCGGCGTTGATGCGCACGTAGTCCGTCGAAAGGTCGCAGGTCCACATGGTCGCTTCGGCTTCGCCGCCGTGCAGGTCGAGGGTGTAGACGACCTCGTCCCGCTTCAGCGCGCGAAACGCCGCTTCCTCGTCGAAAGCAAGCCCGCCTCCGTTTTTGCAGACCTGCACGTCCCCGATGAAGACGTCCGCCTTTTCCGGGTCGAACACCGCTTTGGAGTACCCCGCCGCCGTCAGCAGGCGTCCCCAGTTGGCGTCGTTGCCGAACGCGGCCGTCTTGCACAGCGAAGAAGTCGCGATCGCGCTTGCGATCCGGCGCGCGTCGCGCCGCGTGCGCGCGTTTCGCACCCGCACCGTCAGCAATTTCGTAGCGCCTTCGCCGTCGGCGGCGAGCATCCGCGCGAGGCGCACGCACACGTCTTCGAGCGCGCACGCGAACAGCGCGTAGGCGTCCGTGCCTTCCTCTATCGGCGCGTTGCCCGCGAGCCCGGACGCGAGGACGACGGCCTTGTCGCACACGCTCGTGTCCCCGTCCACCGAGACCCGGTTGAACGAGGCGTCGGCCGCGGCCCTGAGCGCGCGCCTGAGCGCCTTTGGCCCGATCGCCGCGTCGGTGGTGAGCACGCAGATCATCGTCGCCATGTCCGGGTGGATCATCCCCGAACCCTTGGCCATGCCGCCGACGCGCACCTCGCGGCCGTCGATGGACACGCACGCCCCCGCTTCTTTGGGGACGGTGTCGGTGGTCATGATGGCGCGCGCCGCGTCCGCGCCCCCGCCAATGGTCGGCACGGTTTTTGTAAGCCCCGCCGCGATGCGCTCCATCGGCAGCGGCACGCCGATCACGCCGGTGGAGGCGGTCAGCACGTCGCGCTCGCCGCAGCCCAGCTTCGCGGCGGCGAGCCGCGCCAGCTCCCTGGCGTCCTCGTCGCCGCGGTTCCCTAGGCAGGCGTTGGCGTTGCCCGAGTTGACCACGACGGCCTGGGCCCGGCCGTTGCGCACGTTTTTTCGCGCGAGCAGGAGCGAATGCCCCTTCACCCTGTTGCGCGTGAACACGCCCGCGGCGGCGGCCGGGCGTTCGCAGGCCACGACAGCGAGGTCCATCGCCCCGTCCTTCTTGATTCCGCAGGCGACGCCCGCCGCCGTAAACCCTCTTGCGTAAGTCACTCCTATCGTTCTTTCCATGCCGACCTCCTGCGCGTTATGAAGCAATTATAGCACAGCGCGGCGCGTAACGTCCCTTTCAAACGGTCCGTTTTTGCCGTCCGGCTGAAGGGGCCTGCCGGTTCCCCATACGGCAGCCCTTCCCTTTTTCATCAAAAACGCCGGGCTTCCCGGAGCACCCGGCGCCCGGCGCGCGTGACGTCAAAAGCATCGGCAAACGGCCGGTGCGATCCGCTGTCGTTCAGGGGAACGTTCAGGGCACAAAAACGGGGGCCGACAACGGCCCGGCCACCTTCGCCGTATCTGCCATGCGGTACGACCGCACCCGGTAGTAATAGGACGCGCCCGCTTCCACGGCTTCATCGGTGAATACCGGATCGGCCGTCGAGCATATGCGCGAATACGACCCGCCCGAGGGTTTGCGGTATACGTCGTATCCGCCGGCCCCGGCGACCGCCGTCCAGCTTATTTTTACGCGAGTCGAACCGGTGCGCACCGCCGCGACCGAAGCCGGGGCGGCCGGTACCGGCCTGACGCTCGCCGCTTTCGTGAGTTTG
>DCTV01000031.1:0-141 GCA_002329665.1 Christensenella sp. UBA1431 | reverse complement strand
CGACGTAAGAGCGTCCTTCACGACTTTGTACGAAGTGGAAGATGTTTTCCGGTAGACCCTGTACCCGTCCGCGCCGGTCACGGCTTTGTACGTCAGGCGCGCGCTGTTGTAGGAGGCCGAGACGGCCTTGAAATCCGTCGG
>DCTV01000052.1 GCA_002329665.1 Christensenella sp. UBA1431 | reverse complement strand
GTCATCGTCATCGGCGGCGGCGACACCGGCACGGACTGCGTGGGCACCGCCCTTCGCCAGGGCTGCAGGTCGGTGCGCCAGATCGAGATCATGCCCGAGCTTCCCGCGACGCGCGCCGAAACCAATCCCTGGCCGCAGTACCGGCGGGTGCTGAAGGTGGATTACGGCCAGCAGGAGCATATCGCGCTTTACGGTTCGGACCCGCGCACCTACAACACGACCGTCACCCGTTTCGAGGGGGAGGACGGCCGGGTGACCAAGGCGCACACGATCGGGGTCGCATGGGAGAAGGACACAAGCGGCAGGTTCGTGCCCAAGCATGTAGCCGGTTCGCAAATGGTCTTAAACGCACAGCTCGTGCTCATCGCGATGGGCTTTGTGGGCGCAGAGGATTATGTGGCCGAGGCGTTCGGCGTAAAACGCGACGGACGCGGGAACGTGGATGCCGCTTACGGGGACCACGGCACGAACGTGGAAAAAATCTTTGCGGCAGGGGACGTTCGCAGGGGGCAGTCCCTCGTCGTTTGGGGCGTCGCCGAAGGGCGGAACGCCGCGCTCGCCGTGGACGAATACCTGATGCTTTCTGAGGAATGGACGGCCTGACGATAAAGTTGTGCTTTCACTAATGCGTTACAGGCTGTATAATGAACGGGTAAACACTATAATATATGGGCGGTGGCGGGATGAAACCGGAAACGAAATACAACCTCCTGTTGGGCCTGGCTATGGTGGTCGGGATAGGCGGATTCATGCTGATAATAACCGTGGTGTTCCCTGTCCTGAAAAAAGGAGATTTGCTGGGGCCGGCCGTGATCCTCGTATGGGCGATCCTCGTATTCTTCCTGCTCTTTTTGCGTTACCGCATCGCAAAAAAAGACGCCGAAATCCAGGCGCAGATCAAAAAGGACGCCGCTAAGTTTGCCAAGCTGCAAGAGGAGAAACAGGCCAGGAAGGGGAGAAGGGCAAAGATCATCGCCAACCCCTTCAAAGACCAGACAGCACTGGTCGATTCCGATGACGACGGGGGAGAGGACGCGAAAGAGCCACCAGACGGCGACTGATATTGAGCCGGAGACAGGCGGGGCGACAAAGACATGTTAGGCGACGGCAAGCGCCCGGTGCTGAAGCCCGGTGGTGCCGTTAATTTAACATCCGCCTGCGGACAACCGCAGGCGGATGTTGTTTTACCGAAAAGCCGTTTTTCAGGAGCCGGGTGGATGCGTCTATGGGCACGCGTTTAACTGGTCGGAACCTGCGTGGTTGATCTGGCGGGTCTTCCAGCTTCCCCTCTGGACGTAGAAAATACTGATGAGTATCGCCGCCAGCGTCGCGACGGGGACGGAAACGGCGATCCCGTCTGTGCCGATTACGGGCACGAGCAGGAGGGCGAGCGGCGCACGCAGCAGGGAATTGAAAATAGAGTTGACGAGGGTGAACCAGGTCTGTCCCGACGCGGTCGCCAGCGCGTTGAGGGAGAACACGATCGAGGCGAGGATATAGTCGAAGCTCACGATGCGGATATACGAAACGCCGACGGCCAGCACGTCCGGGTCCTGGGTGAAACCGGCGAAGATGGCCTGCGGGAACAACTGCACGAGGGCGAAAATCAGGACGGAAAGCCCCAGAGATATGCGCATGCCGACGTACATCGTGTGTTTCGCGCGATCGTACAGGCACGCGCCCAGGTTCTGCCCGGCCATCGAGGAGATGGAAGAACCCATCGCGAGCCCGGGCAGGATGGCCACGCCGTTTACCTTGGACGCGATCCCGACCGCCGCCGAGGTCGCGACGCCGAAGGAGTTGGCGAGCCCGACGAGTATCGCGAAAGAGAGCATGACGAACGCGGACTGTGCCGAGGACGGCAGCCCGATCTTCAGCAGCAGCCTGACCTTGTCCGCGTGCAGGCGGAAGCTTTTGAGCCTGAAATCGAAGACGAACTTGTTGCGCATAAGGTAGACTACGGAGATGACGAAGCTCGCGGCCTGCGCGATGACCGTGGCCAGCGCCGCTCCCGCCGCCCGCATCCCCATACCGCCGACGAACAACAGGTCGAGCGCGATGTTGATCCCCGTAGCGATGGCCACGAAGACCATCGGGCGCACGGAGTCGCCCATGCCGCGCAGCATCGCACAGACGGCGTTGTATCCGAATATGAAGACCGTGCCGCTTATGCAGATGGTCAGGTACGCCTGCGCGTCCGCGAACGCCTCGGCCGGCGTCTGGAGGAGGTGCAATACGGGCTCGCAGAAAAGGAGCATGATTCCGGTGATGAACACGGCCGATATGGCGTAGATTGAAAACATCGAGCCGATGGTGGCCGTAAGCTCTTTATGCTGCTTTGCGCCGAGGTACTGCGCGATCAGTATCGTTCCGCCGACGGTGAACCCGATGATCAGGTTGGTTACGATATGGGTCACGAAGCCGCCGGTGTTGATCGCCGAGATCCCGACGGGCCCCACGAACCAACCGGCGATGAGCATGTCGACAATGTTGTAGAGGGCCTGTAAAAAAGTGGAAAGCAGAAAAGGCCAGGAAAAGCGGATGAGGTTGCGGATGATGCTGCCTTCGGTAAGGTCTGCATAGAACTTCTTCATCGGGCGACGCTCCTGTTGAGATAACATTAAGTCTTCCTATCATAGAACGGGAAGTGTATTTTGTCAATAAAACGCGACGGCCGGGGCATGGTTTCCAAGCGGGCGCGAATATGGTATAATGGCCCACAAACCAATGCAAAAGGAGTGGGAGGATGCAGCGGGCACAGAAGAAAGCCGTCGCCCTCGAGTGTCTGCCGGCGTACACGCTGGGCGAAGAGCTCTTCAACGCGATTTCGCACGGCGTAGGCGCGCTGCTTTCGGTCATCGGACTTATCGCCATGATCATGGCCGCGGCACAGACCGGCGCCATGCTCCGCGTTGCGTGCGCCGTCATCTACGGCACCGCCCTTTTCGTGCTCTATTCCATGTCCACGCTCTACCATTCGCTGCGCGGAAGGGCTAAGCGCGTGATGCGCGTCTGCGACCACTGCAGCATCTTCATCCTCATCGCGGGGACGTACACGCCCTATTCGCTCATCCTGCTTCCCCAGAGCGTCGGGCTCAAGCTTTTAATCGCGATCTGGGCCTGCGCCGTCCTCGGCATCACGCTTACGGTGGTGAACCTGGAACGGTTTAAAAAGGTGTCCTTCGTCTGTTACATCGGAATGGGCTGGGCCGTCATCTTCGCCATCGGCCCCTTAGCCCGGGCGATCGCTCCCGCCGGCCTGCAGCTCATGATAGCCGGGGGCGTCGCCTATATGCTCGGCCTGGGCTTTTACGCCTGGAAGAGATACCGCTATATGCATTCGGTGTGGCACCTGTTCGTGCTGGCCGGGAGCGCGGCGCACTTCGTTTCCATATTCTTTTATGTGATCCCTTCCTGACTTTTTTCGGGGAAAGACCCTGCAGGTTGTTCAGGCAGCGTGAACGCGCCCCACGGTGCGTTTTAGGCCGACGACAACCCTTCGGGATTTGTCGACGGTTTTCTGTGTGGTTAAAATGCCGCTGATTCAAGCGGCATTTTTTCCGCCATTCTGACGCACATGTCGCCGGATTGGATTGAAAGTGGGGGATTGCATCCCCCACACCTCCTGCCAGTAGGCTTTTTTGACAGTCTGGAACGCGCCTCGCGGCGCGTTTTTTTGTACGCACACAGCAAAGCCCCGCCAAATCAAATCCGAACAGCCCGCCCAAACGACACCGCGCAAAGCGCGGCTTTGCGGGTTTTACCTTGCCCTCTGCAAGCGTCCGAAACGGGCGATTGTTCGTATTAATCGCCGGCAGTTTGGCAAATGACATACGCGTGCCCCCCTGCTCATAGATTGTAATAAAGCTTGTTTACGGGGGGCGCGTCAGGTGAAGGAATATATTGAGAAAAGGGCTCTGGAGATTGCCCAGTATATCATCGAAACCGGGTCGACGGTGCGTGAAGCGGCGAGGGCGCACAAGGTTTCCAAGTCTACCGTTCACAAAGACATGTCCGAACGCCTGCCCAGGATCAACGTGCAGATGTACAAACAGGTCAAACGCATCCTGGAAAAGAACAAGGCGGAGCGGCATATCCGGGGAGGCAAAGCCACGTATCTCAAATACAAAAACGGCTATAAAAAGCCCCGGAAAGTCTTGGCAGCAAAGCCGTAGGAATTGACAACAAACTGGCTTCCATGTATTATTGTGTAGAGTATGAGGGGCAATTCCGCCGATGGGGCTTCGTACTGAAAGGAAACGATAATACATGCGCTGGTTTGAATTTAGCGACGTTGGAATAGATTTGGGCACCGCAAGCGTACTCATATATGTTAAGGACAAGGGCATCGTGCTGCGCGAGCCTTCCGTGGTTGCGATAAACAAGGTTACGGGCAAGATGCTCGCCGTCGGGGACGAGGCGCGCAAAATGCTGGGAAGGACCCCCGGCAACATCGTGGCCATACGGCCGCTCCAGGACGGCGTCATTTCGAACTACGACATCACGGAGAGGATGCTCCGGTTTTTCCTTCGCAAGGTGGTGGGCCGGCGGATCTTCTTCAAGCCGCGTGCCGTGGTATGCGTCCCCAGCGGCGTGACCGAGGTCGAAAAACGTTCCGTGGTCGAAGCCACCGAACAGGCCGGCGCGAGCCGCGCATACTGCATCAAGGAGCCCATAGCGGCGGCGATCGGCGCGGGCATCGACATCGCCGTGCCCAACGGCAACATGATTATCGACGTCGGCGGCGGCACGACGGACGTCGCCGTCATATCCCTGGCGAACATGGTCATCGCCGATTCGATAAAATGCGCCGGCGACAAATTCGACGAAGCGATCTCGCGTTATATGCGCAAGAAGCACAACCTGCTCATCGGCGACCGTACGGCCGAAATGATGAAGATCACCATCGGTTCGGCCTATCCGAGGAAGGAGCCGGTCTACACGACAGTCACCGGGCGAAGCCTCGTTGCGGGCCTGCCCAAGGAGATCACGGTCAGCTCCGACGAGATGATCGAGGCCCTGGAAGAGCCGCTTCAGGCCATTATGGAGGTCGTGCATTCCATCCTCGAACGCACGCCGCCCGAGCTTTCGGCGGACATTGCGGAAAACGGGATATGCATGACGGGCGGAGGGTCGCTCCTCTACGGGCTGGACAGGCTGTTGTCCGAACACACGAAGATTCCCTGCTATGTCGCGGAAGACGCCATCTCCTGCGTGGCCATAGGTACGGGAAAGGCGTTGATGAACCTGTCCCAGTACGCTTCCGGCGCCGTTTTTGATTACAGGCGGGGCGACTACTACGAGGAACCCTGACGATGCTGACGAAAACACTCTGATAATCAGAGTGTTTTTTGTCTTTATCAGGCAATATAATAATGAACTTTACTTGTTTGACATCAACCCTGAATTCTTATATAATAATTTAGCTTTGAATTTAACTTTTGTGAAAGAATATATTGGAAATTTTGTAACATTTTGCCGGGTCAGCCGGGCAGAAGGAGCCGTAAAATGTCGAAGCGGAAGAAAATCATCCGTGCGCTGTATATAACGATCGCCGTCCTGATCATTGCGGCGTGCGGGTTCGGCGTGCTCGCCTACATGAGGGCGAGAAACGCCTGGGAAAACCCGCAGGACACGCTGAAGGCCGGGGCCGATACGTACGGGTACAAGGACAGCGTCGTGAACCTCGTGCTCATCGGCACGGACAGCAGCGCCGCGCGCGAAGCCCTGAACAAGGGGGTGCGGACGGACACCATCGTGATATGCGCGATCGATATGGAGGAGCATACGGTGCGCTGCATCACGATCCCCCGGGACACGTACACCACCGTCAACGTCATCAACAACAGGGGCGAAGTGGTGGGGGAGGGCGTGAACAGGATCAACGCGGCGTATATGCTGGGAATCAACGGCAACAAGGGGTTCGACTACCAGAACACGCTCGACGCGCTCGGCGCCCTGTTCGGGAACCAGAAGATACCGTTCGAGTACTACGCGGCCATCGACATGGACGGCATCATCCCGATCGCCGACGCGGTGGGAGGCGTGCCGGTCACGCTCGACGCCACCATCCCCGGCGTCGGCCAGCAGGGACAGACCGTGGTCCTGTCGGGACAGGCGGCGGAAAACTACGTGCGCACGCGCAAGGGCGTCACCGGCGGATCCGACCTCAACCGGGCGAAACGGCAGCAGGCGTTCTTCCTGGGGATCGCCAAGCAGATCAAGGCGATGGGCCCGATGGACGCGGTGCCGCGGCTGTGGTCGAGCCTCCAGCAGTATTTCAACACCAACATGTCCCTCGAGGACATGCTGGCGTTCGCGAGCATCCTCAACAAGACGGACGTGGGGGAAATCGAGTTCACGATGCCCGTGGGCACGACGGGCATGCTCAACGGCATGAGCCTGTTCTTCCCCGACGACGAGCAGCTCCAGAACCTGGCGCTGGACACCTGGTTCAACCTCCCGCCGGGGACGGAACTCTGGACCAGCACGCCGCGCAAGACGCCTTCGAAGATCATCGCCACGCCGACGTACAAGGTCTATACGCCGCCGCCGACGCCCAAGCCCACGCCGACGCCTTCGCTAACGCCTTCGCCGACGCCCGAGCCCACGGAGGAACCGGAGGACACGCCGGACCCTACCGTGAAGCCGACGAAGAAGCGGACGCCGGAGCCGACGAAGCCGCCTGCAACGACGAAACCGCCGACAGAGCCGCCTGCAACGACGAAACCGCCGAAGACGGGTACACCGACGCCTTTGGTAACGACGTCAGATTCCGGCTCGGCCAGCCTGGATGACTCGGCTGACTCGGAAGCCGGCCCGGGAGATGAATAACAGACAGGGCAACGAAGAGCAGCGCGGCTGCTCTTCGTTTTTTTTCCGGGTTTTACGGTTTCGCCCTGTCCCAGAGGCCGTAGGCCTCCGTGTTCTGAAGGGCGTGGAGCATCCTCTCCTTGGCCCCCGGTATCTCGGCGGCGATCCTCCCAAGGAGCGCCTTCATTTCCTGGCGTTTGGTGCGCCCGTCGGCCGGGCAGGGGTTTTCGGCGACCGGGAGCGACAGGCGCCTTACCGCGCTGGCGATGTGCTTTTCGGGGAGATAGAGCATGGGCCGTATGAGGGTGATGCCGCTGCGGTCCAGGTAGGACCGGGGGGAGAGCGTATAGACGCGGCCCTCGTAGAAAAGGCTGAGGAAGAAGGTCTCGAGCGCGTCGTCCATGTGGTGGGCGAGCGCCACCTTGTTGCACCCCAGCCGTTTCGCGTGATCGTTGAGCGCGCCCCGGCGGAGCTTGGCGCACAGCGAGCACGGGTTCTTTTCTTTTCGGATGTCGAAGACGACGGCCGCGATGTCGGTGGGGACGACGTGGAAGGGGACGCCGTTTTCGCGCGCGTACGCCTTTAGCGGCGAGGCGTCCGTAACGGGGAAACCGAGCTGCAGGTGGACGGCCAGGAACGTGAAGGGGACGGGGGAGAAATACCGGTACAGGCGCATGGCGTGCATGAGCAGCACGCTGTCTTTTCCTCCCGAAACGCCCAGCGCGATACGGTCGCCCGGGTCGATCAGGCGGTAATCCGCGCAGGCACGCCGGATGCAGCCCAGCACTTTTTTCATGCCTGGTCCTCCTTTCAGTTCATACCCCATTATAACCCCCGGAGGCCGCGGGCGGAAGGCGGACCCGTTGACATCGCCGGAAGGCACCCAGTATAATAATCTCTGGAACTAGAGGCTAAATTATCCTTAGCCGGATTGGAAAACGCGCCGTATGAATTTTGGACAGATCCTTTCCGTGATAGGCACGGCATGCCTGCCGGTGGTCGAGCTGAAGGGAGCCATCGCCACGGGCCGGCTCATGGATTTACCGCTCTGGGACACTTTCCTGCTGGCGTATATCGGATCGATACTTCCGGTACCGTTTATACTGCGTTTCTCACAGCCTTTGATGGCGCGGCTTCGCCGGACGAAACCGTTAAAACGCATGGCGCACTGGTTGGAGGCGCGGACGTTGCGCAAGAGTTCGACGATCCGCAAATACAGCCTGGTGGGGCTTTTCATTTTTGTGGCGATCCCGCTGCCTACCACCGGCGTGTGGACAGGCTCTCTGATCGCCTCGTTTCTCGGGCTCAGGCTCTGGCCGTCGTTTATCGTCATCCTTTTGGGGAACGCGGTGGCGGGGCTGCTCGTGCTGAGCATCAGTTACGGAGTATTCTAGATAGGGGCCGTACCGGCAAAAAAAGGAGAATGAAATGGACAAAAGACTGTTTACATCGGAGTCGGTCAGCGAGGGCCATCCCGATAAGGTCTGCGACCAGATCGCGGACGCCGTTCTCGACGCGATACTCACCGGAGACGCCACTGCGCGCGTGGCCTGCGAGACCGTGGCCACGACCGGCCTAATCCTGGTGATGGGGGAGATCACGACCGGCTGCTACGTGGACATAGAGCGCATCGTGAGGGACACGGTGCTCAAAATCGGCTACGATTCGTCGGACATGGGGTTCGACGGCAGGACCTGCGCGGTCCTCACCTGTATCGACGAGCAGTCGCCGGACATCGCGCAGGGCGTCAACGTCTCGCTCGAATCGAGGATGGGGCTGTCGGCGGCGGACACCGGCGCGGGCGACCAGGGGATGATGTTCGGATACGCCTGCGACCAGACGCCCGAACTGATGCCCATGCCCATCGAGTTCGCGCACCGCGTGATGCGCGAGCACGCACGGGCAAGGAAGAGCGGGAAGCTGCCTTTCCTGCGTCCCGACGCGAAGGCCCAGGTGACGGTCGAGTACCGCGGCGGCCGCCCCGCGCGCGTGGACACGGTGGTCGTTTCCACGCAGCATTCCCCCGACGCACAGCAGGAGGAAATCCACAGAGGCGTGGTCGAGGACATCGTCAGGGCCGCCCTGCCCGAAGCGTACCTCGACGCCGAAACCCGCTACCTCGTCAACCCGTCTGGCCGGTTCGTCGTCGGCGGGCCGCACGGGGATTCGGGGCTCAGTGGCCGTAAGATCATCGTGGACACCTACGGCGGCTACGCGCGCCACGGCGGCGGGAGCTTTTCGGGCAAGGACCCGAGCAAGGTCGACCGCAGCGCGTCCTATATGACGCGTTACGTCGCGAAGAACCTGGTCGCGGCCGGGGTCGCGCGCGAAGTCGAACTGCAGATCGCCTACGCGATCGGCGTGGCGCGGCCGATATCGGTCAACGTCGACAGTTTCGGCACGGGCGCGATGCCGGACAGCGAGATCGCGGCGCTGGTGCAGAAGCGCTTCGACATGCGCCCGTCCGCGATCATCGAGCAGCTTTCCCTGCAGCGCCCGATCTACCTGCAGACCGCGGCCTACGGTCACTTCGGAAGGGGGGACCTCGACCTGCCCTGGGAGCGCACCGACCGTGTCGGCGACCTGAAGCGGGGCCTTTGAGGTGGCGCCATGACCGAATGGGAAGGCACCGTCGAAGAGATCGTGTTCCGCAACGAGGAAAACGGTTTTACTGTGCTGGAACTGAACACGCCGGACGGCACCGTGACGGCGGTGGGCTGCATGCCGCTCGTGCAGGAGGGAGAGCGCCTGCTTATCAGGGGGGAGTGGCGGGACCACAGCGTATACGGGCGCCAGGCCCAGGTACAACACTACGAGACGTCCCGCCCGGACACGTTCAGGGACATGGAACGCTATCTCGCGAGCGGGCTCATCAAGGGCGTGGGGCCGGCGACGGCGAAACTGATCGTCGGCAGTTTCGGTGAAGAGACATTCGACGTCATCATGTACCGCCCGCACCTGCTTACCCGGATACGCGGCATCGGCGAGAACAAGGCCGAGACCATCGCGTACTCGTTCAGCGAACAGGCCCGTATGCGCGAGATCATGATGGAACTGCAGGATTTCGACGTCACGGTCAACCAGGCGCTCAAACTCTACAGGATATACGGCGACGCCGCCGTGGAGCGGCTGAAGGAGAACCCGTACCGCCTGATAACGGACGTGCCCGGCATCGGTTTCAAAACGGCGGACCGCATCGCTAAGGGCATGGGCATACCGGCGGACTCCGGCTTCCGCGTCCGCGCCGGCGTCGGCTACACGCTCGACTACGCGCTGGGGGAAGGGCATACCTACCTCATGCGCGAGCACCTGCTGCCGCTTTCGGTGCGCCTGCTCGGGGTCCCGGCCGAACGGGTGGAAGAGGAACTGGGCGCCCTGATCGAAGAAGGGACGCTGGTCGAGGAAGCGCTCGAAGGCAGGACCGCCGTGTTCCACCAGCGCGCCAGGAGGGCGGAAACGGACGTCGCCGAGAGGCTGATGCGGCTCGTTCGGGGACAGTACGCCCTTAGCGACCTCGACCTTGAAGAAAGGCTCAGGGACCTGGAGCGGCAGGAGAACACGGAGCTGGACGAAACGCAGAGGAAGGCCGTGCTCGAGGCGCTGACCGGCGGCGTGATGGTATTGACCGGCGGGCCGGGCACGGGCAAGACCACCATCACCAGGTTCATCATCCGGCTCATGCACGCGCTGGACATGGAGGTAGAGCTGTGCGCGCCCACCGGGCGGGCGGCAAAGCGCATGACCGAGGCGACGGGCTTCGAAGCGCGGACCATGCACCGGCTCCTCGAATACGGCCGCGGGCCGGGGACGGCTTTCGGCCGGAACGAACACAACCCGCTCGACTGCGACGCCGTGATCGTGGACGAGGTCTCGATGGTGGACGTGTTTTTGATGCGCCACCTCCTTCGCGCGGTGGAGGAGGGGACGCGGCTGGTGCTCATCGGCGACGCGGACCAGCTGCCGTCGGTCGGGCCGGGGAACGTGCTAAAAGACATCATCCGGTCGCAGAGGATCAGGGTCGCCAAGCTCGAAAAGATCTTCCGGCAGGACGATCAGTCGGGCATCGTGGTCAACGCGCACAGGGTCAACGCGGGGAAGATGCCGGTCCTCGACTGCGGGAGCGACTTCGTGTTCCACGCGCACGAGGACGCCGGCGCGATCGTCGATAAGGTGCTCGCACTTTGCGAAGCGGAAGCCCGGGGCGACGGAACCCCGCAGGACGTGCAGGTGCTCTCGCCGATGAAAAAAGGCGAAGTCGGCGTAAACAACCTCAACGTCTGCCTGCAGCGGCGGCTGAACCCGCCCAGCGCCGGCAAGGCGGAGCTTACGCACGGGGAAACGGTGTTGCGCGAGGGCGACAGGGTGATGCAGACGCGCAACAACTACCAGACGGAATGGACGTTGGAAACGCCGGGCAGGATCGAAAAAGGCCTGGGGGTCTTCAACGGCGACGTAGGCTACGTGGTGCGCATCGATGCTGAGGAACACGCGGCAAGCGTGCTGTTCGACGGCGAGAGGCTCGCGGTGTACGACCACGCCCAGCTCGATGACCTCGAACTCGCGTACTGCGTCTCCGTCCACAAATCGCAGGGCAGCGAGTTTCCGGTCGTGATCCTGCCCATCGCGGGCGGCGCGCCCATGCTGATGACCCGCAACCTTCTCTATACGGCGCTCACCCGCGCGCGAAGCAGAATACATCTTGTTGGGCGACGCTCCGGTATTAACAGGATGGTCCGCAACGACAGGATACAGAAACGGTATTCTGCACTGTGGCATTTCCTGTGCGAAATCGAGTAAAAGCAGTTGACGCTTTTTGGTGGGGGGCGAATGTATGACAGGAATGATTCGAAGGATGCGCGAGCGCATGATCCGGCTTATCTATCCGCATGACGCCGCCTGTCTGATATGCTCGGGCGAGGCGGACGTAGCGCCCGGGTACGGGATCTGCCGGACGTGTTCGGCGCGCCTGCCGCGGGTGAGAGGGGAACTGAAAACGGGCGACAACCGGGCGTTCGACGCGCAGGCGTCGCCGTTCTATTATGAAACGCCGCTGAAGGAACTGATCCACCGCTTCAAGTATTCGAACCAGCGCTATATCGCAAAGGGCCTCGCACATTACATGGCCGACGCAGTGCGGGAAGCGGGGTGGCCCGCCCTGCACGCGGTCGTGCCCGTACCGCTGCACGAGGCGCGGCGAAGCGAGCGCGGATTCAATCAGGCATCGCTCCTGGCCTCCGAAATCGCGCAGCTTCTGGAAATCGATCTGGACCGGGAGGCGCTCGTGCGTGTCCGCCAAACGAAAACGCAGACGCTGCTGGACAGGGCGGAACGCGAAAGGAACGTGCAAAACGCGTTCGCGGTCCCTGAAACGGCCCGGATCGAGGGCGCGACGCTCCTGCTGGTCGACGACGTCGTGACGACGGGGACGACGGCGAACGCCTGTGCCAAAGCGCTCAAGGCGTCGGGCGCGAAGGCCGTGTACGTAGTGAGCGCCTGCACGCGCACGATAGAGTAGAAATTTGGACCATCCTGTCGGCCGTTCAATTTTTTCTTGTATTGGCCTTCGGATGTGTTATAATAAAACGAGTTTACTCGTTCCTGGGTCTGTGGTTGAAAATCGATGCTAGTCGCAGGCGAAGCGATCCACGTAAGCCGGATAGAGTCCGGCGATCATGGTGCGGCCTAGATGTAAGACCGGCCAGGTTTGGAAAATTGATTGGTTCAACGTTTTGTCCTTTTCAAATTACGAAGAGAGTCGAGCGTTCCCAGGCGCAAGTGTCCATACCTGAGAGAAGTTCTAGTGAGGAAGGTAAATCTTTGAGCGAAGCTTCCAGTCGGCGAGTGTGGGGACAAAGACCAGGTCAGCTAGGAACTGCGTAAACGGAAAAACTTTTTCGTAAGGAGTATACCATGTACGAGGACAAAACGTTGATATGCAAGGATTGTGGAGCGGAGTTCGTGTTCACTGCCGGCGAGCAGGAGTTTTATGCGGAGAAAGGTTTCATGAACGAGCCCGGGCGCTGCAAGGCTTGCAGGGACAGCCGCAAGGCAAACGGCAGGAATGCGGGCAAACCCAGGGAGATGTATGATGCGGTATGCGCCCAGTGCGGCGCGGCAACGCAGATTCCGTTTATCCCCAAAAACGATAGGCCGATTTACTGCAACGAATGTTTCCAGGCGCGCAGGCAATAAAAAGCCGAATACCGGATGACGAAAGGGAACGCCTTACTTTGGGTGTTCCTTTTTTGTTTTTTCGGTTTAACAATCGGATAAAGCAAATAATATGAGCAGGAGGTGTCGATTGGCCGGTCAAAAATGACGGCGACCAACCTTGTAGTCTTTGAAAGGAGTGGACGGTATGCGTATTTCCATCGCGGCGAGGAACATGGAAGTGAGTGATAACCTTCGCAGGCTCATCGAGAAAAAGACCCGCAAGCTCGGGCGCTACTTCAGGGAGGACACGGAAGTGCTCGTGGGGCTCAACGTCGAAAGGAACCGACATATCATGGAGTTGACGGCGTACTTCGACGGCATCGTCATCCGTGCGGAGGACCACTCGGGGGACATGTACACCACCCTGGACAAGGTGCTCCAGAAGCTGGAGCGCCGCATCAGGAAGTACCGGACCAAACTTGAAAAGAAACTGCATGAGGAGGCGTTCGTTTCGGAGTCGCCGGTCTTTTGCGGGACCGACGAACAGGAGGAGTTGGAGGAGCCCAGGGTGGTACGCACGAAGAACTTCGCATTGAAGCCCATGTCCGTGGAAGAGGCGATCATGCAGATGGAACTGCTGGGGCATAACTTCTTCGTTTTCCGAAACGGGGCGTCTTTGGAAGTGAACGTTGTCTACCGGAGGAACAAAGGGGACTTCGGGCTGATCGAACCGGACAACGTCGATTGATAGAGAGCATATTTTGAATAGGGAAAGCCGATAATCCGGCGCCGCCGCATCTGCGGCGGCGCCTCTGTCCCCATGGCAAGCCTGCGGCCTCCGCCCCATTTTGGCGGGGTGACGCCCGCCGCGCGCTGCATGACAGGCGGCCCCTGTCCACGGGGGAGGTTTGACTGAGTGGGGCCTGCGCGTGTCAACAATACCGGCCTTAAAAAGAGAGCTGCGCTCCCGGCGAGCATGAAAGCGCGGTTTTCGTATGTATGGGGCTCTTTGACACGAAATTCGGGGCATAAGGCCGCCCGTCTCCGGCCCGTATTGATTTATAACTTCGCTTCATGCTAAAATGGGTTGATTGCACAACCGATTGGATGGTGGACCAGTGGGCCTATTAAAAAAAATACTGGGGACGGACAGCAGCACCCCGTTGCGCAAGCTGCAGGCGCGCGCCGAAGCGGTAAACGCGCTCGAGCCCGAGGTGCGCGAACTGACCGACGCGCAGCTTCGCGAGCGCACGGAGCGCTTCAAAAAGGAACTGGCCGGCGGGGCGACCCTCGACGAGATTCTGCCGCAGGCGTTTGCGACCGTGCGGGAGGCATCCGTGCGCGTGCTGGGCATGCGCCACTTCGACGTACAGATCATCGGCGGCATCGTCCTGCACGAAGGCCGCGTCGCGGAGATGAAGACGGGCGAAGGCAAAACGCTGGTGGCCACCCTGCCGGCGTACCTCAACGCCCTGACCGGCGACGGCGTCCACCTGGTTACCGTCAACGACTATCTCGCCAAACGCGACAGCGAGTGGATGGGCAAGGTCTACAGGTTCCTCGGTCTCACGGTCGGGCTGATTACGCACGAATCGGATACGGAGGCGCGCAGGGGGGCCTATGCGGCCGACATCACCTACGGCACCAACAACGAATACGGGTTCGACTACCTGCGCGACAACATGGTGATCCGCAAGGAGGACATGGTGCAGCGCAGCCTGCACTACGCGATCGTGGACGAGGTGGACTCGATCCTGATCGACGAGGCGCGCACGCCGCTGATCATATCGGGGCGTTCCGAAAAGTCGACGGACCTGTACACGCGCACCGACCGTTTCGTTTCCCGCCTGAAAAACGAGGCGGACTACACGCTCGACGAAAAGCGAAAGACGGTGGTCCTCACCGAAGAGGGCGTCGCGAAGGCGGAGAAATTCTTCGGTATCGACAACCTGATGGACATGGAGAACATGACCATCAACCACCATATCAACCAGGGGCTCAAGGCCTACGCGATCATGCACCGCGACCGCGACTACGTCGTACAGGAAGGGCAGGTCATCATCGTCGACGAGTTCACGGGCCGCCTGATGACAGGGCGCCGGTATTCCGAGGGCCTCCACCAGGCGATCGAGGCCAAGGAGCGCGTGCAGGTGGCGCACGAGAACAAGACGCTGGCTACGATTACGTTCCAGAACTACTTCCGCATGTACGATAAGCTCGCAGGCATGACGGGCACGGCCAAAACGGAAGAGGAGGAGTTCAGGGGCATCTACAACCTCGACGTCGCGGTGATCCCCACGCACAAGGAGATGATCCGCGAGGACTTCAACGATGCGGTGTACACCACCGAGCATGGCAAGTTCAGGGCGGTCGTCGACGAGATTGTCGAATGCCACCGGCGCCGGCAGCCGGTCCTGGTGGGCACCGTATCGGTCGAGAAGAGCGAGATCCTCAGCGAAATGCTCCTCGAGCGCGGGATAAGGCATGAGGTGCTCAACGCCAAAAACCACCGTAAAGAGGCCGAGATCGTAGCCCAGGCCGGGAAGCTCGGCGCCGTGACCATCGCGACCAACATGGCCGGCCGCGGAACCGACATCATTTTGGGCGGGAACCCCGAGTTCCTCACGAGGCAGGAGATGCGCGCGATGGGCTACGACGAGGCGATGATCGAGGAGGCGAGCGGGCATGCGGAAACGGACGACGAAGCGCTGATCGAGGCGAGGGCCCTGTTTGCCCGGCTGATGGAGAAACACCGCGCGGTGACCGACGCCGAGCACGCTGAGGTGGTCGGTGTCGGCGGGCTGCACATCATCGGGACCGAACGGCACGAGAGCCGCCGGATCGACAACCAGCTGAGAGGGCGCAGCGGCCGCCAGGGCGACCCGGGAACGTCGCGGTTCTATGTATCCCTCGAAGACGAGCTGATGCGCCTGTTCGGCTCCGAACGGATCAAGGGCATCATGGAACGGCTCAACCCGGGCGACGAGTACCCGATCGAACACGGCATGCTCTCCAAGCAGATCGAGTCCGCCCAGAAGCGGGTGGAAGCGCGCAACTTCGACATCCGCAAACACGTGCTCGAATATGACGACGTGATNNGAACCAGCAGCGCGAAGTGATCTACGAGCAGCGCAGGACGGTTCTGCGCGGCGAAGACGTGAGCGAATCGATCATGCAGATGGCTGAAGAACTGGTCGACGGCGCGCTCGCCCAGTATCTCGACGAGAACGTGAACGTGGACGATCTGGACCTCGATGGCCTGAACACGTACCTGACGAGGACGTTTTTCGGGGACGGCGAAAAGGCTTTCGACCCGGAGGAAATCGACGAATACAGCAAGGATGCCCTGAAGTCGCTAATAATGCCCCGGATACGGGAGCGATATGAAAAGGTGACCCGGCAGGTCGCCGAGGCGGGCGGGAACATGCGCGAGATCGAGCGCGTTGTGCTATTAAACAACGTTGACCGGCACTGGATGGACCACATCGACGCGATGGACCAGTTGCGGCAGGGCATAGGGCTCAGGGCGTACGCGCACCGGAACCCGATCGTCGAATACAAGGTCGAAGGCTTCGATATGTTCGAGGAAATGGTGCACGGCATCCGCGAGCAGACGGTGGCGATGCTCTTCCACGTGAGCCTGCAGGCGCGGCCCGAAAGGCAGAGGACGGCCCGGCCCACCCGGCTCAGCCACGGGGACGAACCCGCCCCTGAAGACGGGAAGCGGGCGCCCAAGAAGGTCGCGAAAAAGACCGGGCGCAACGCGCCCTGTACGTGCGGGAGCGGCAAGAAATACAAGAACTGCTGCGGACGCAACGTCTAAAAGCGCATATTAACATTTGACGGGAGTGAACGGTTTGATACAGTTGGAAGAGGTCCGGCAGAACCTCGATTCGATAGCTCAGATCCTCAAACAGGTAGGTGACTCTCTTTGACCCCGCTGCGTTGAAAGACAGGGTGTCGGCGCTCGAAAAGAAGCTGGAGGACCCGGCTGTCTGGTCGGACAGGGAGAAATCCGGCAAGTTAAGCCGCGAACTCAAGACGGTGCGGGAGAAACTTACGGGCTATGACAACGCCCTTAGGCGCCTGGAAGACGCATCCGTGCTGGCAGAGCTGGCGGTGGAGGAAGACGATGAGGAGACACTGCTCGAAGCGGGCAGGGAAATAGAGGCCCTCAAAGAGGACGCGGAAAGGCTGCGCCTGCAGACGCTGTTGAAGGGCGACTACGACGCGAACAGCGCGATACTGGCGCTGCACGCGGGGGCCGGCGGCACGGAGGCCCAGGACTGGGTCGCCATGCTGTACCGCATGTTTACCCGGTGGGCGGAGAAAAACGGGTACGGGGTGCGTGTGCTCGATTTCCTGGAAGGGGAAGAAGCGGGCATCAAGAGCGTCACCTTCGAAGTCGACGGCCCCAACGCCTACGGCTATCTCAAGAGCGAAAAGGGCGTGCACCGCCTGGTGCGCATTTCGCCTTTCGACGCGTCGGGCAGGAGGCACACGTCGTTTGCCTCGCTGGACGTGATGCCGGTGATCGAAGAGGACGTGGAAGTGGAAATAAACCCAGACGACCTGCGCGTGGACACGTACCGTTCGAGCGGTGCGGGCGGGCAGCACGTGAACAAGACAGACTCGGCGATTCGCATCACGCACCTGCCCACGGGGATCGTGGTGCAGTGCCAGAACGAACGGAGCCAGACGCAGAACCGCGAGACGGCGATGCGCATGCTCAGGTCCAGGCTCGTCGAACTCAAGGAACGCGAGAACATGGAAAAAATGGCGGCGCTCAAGGGCGAGATGAAGCGCATCGAGTGGGGAAGCCAGATCCGCTCGTACGTATTCCAGCCGTATACCATGGTGAAAGACCACCGGACGGGGGCGGAGTCGGGCAACATCGACGCGGTGATGGACGGGGGACTCGACCCGTTTATCACGGCATTCTTGCAGCAGGCATAATAACCATACAGCTAGGAGTATCCATGAAGAATATAACCATTTTCGGAGCCGGCTATGTCGGGATCGTGTCGGGGGTGTGTTTTTCGGAGTTCGGCAACCATGTAACGCTGGTGGATGTGGACGTTTCGCGCATCGAGATGCTCCGGTCGGGCAGGTCACCGATATACGAATACGGGCTGGAGCCGTATCTGCAGCGGAATATCGCCGCGGGGCGCCTGGGCTTCTCCACCGACGTTCGCCAGGGAGTCCTTTCGTCAGAGATGCTCTTTATTGCCGTGGGGACCCCGTCGACGACGGAGGGCTTCGCGGACGTTGAGGCGATATGCGAACTGGCGGCGATGATCGGCAGGCATATGGACGGGTACAGGCTGGTCGTGGACAAAAGCACCGTGCCGGTAGGCACCGCGCGGCGCGTTGCGGCCATCATCCGCGAAGAACTCGGCAAACGCGGCGCTCACTACGATTTCGACATCGCATCCAATCCCGAGTTCCTGAGGGAAGGGCGCGCGATGGAGGACTTCATGAAACCGCAGCGCGTGCTGGTGGGCGCCCAGACGGACCGCGCAAAGGCCGCGTTGACCGAAGCCTACCGCCCGCTGGTGTACAAGGACGTGCCCTTCGTTTTCACCGACACGAACACGGCCGAGATGGCCAAATACGCCTCCAACGCGTTTCTGGCCGTGAAAGTCACGTTCATCAACGAGATGGCGATCCTTTGCGAGCGGATGGGCGCGAACGTGCAACAGGTCGCCGAGGCGATGGGGATCGATACGCGCATCGGTTCGGAGTACCTCAAGGCCGGCCCCGGATTCGGCGGGAGCTGTTTTCCAAAGGACATCCGCGCGCTGGCCGGGATGGGCAGGGCGGCAAGCATCCCGATGCGCCTGGCGGAAGCCGCGATCGAAGCCAACGAGGCGCAGAAACGGCACATGGTCGAGAAGATCGAGGCGCGCATGGGGGACCTTATTGGGAAGCGGATAGCGGTGCTCGGGCTCACGTTCAAACCCGAGACCGACGACATGCGGGAAGCGCCTGCGCTCCACATCGTCGGTGCGCTTTATGAAAAGGGCGCTGTCGTCAGCGCGTTCGACCCGCACGGAATGACGAACGCGAAAGAGATGTTTTCCCCGGCGGGCGTCGAGATCGAATATTCATCCGACCCGTACGAAGCGGTGGCGGGCGCCGACGCCGTCGTGCTGCTCACCGAATGGGAGCAGTTCGAAAAGCTCGACCTTAAGAGCGTGAGACATAAGATGCAAGGAAGGAACTTTTTCGACTTCAGGAACGTTTTTGACCGTAAACAGATGGAAGGGCTCGGATTCGAGTACGAAGGCGTGGGCGTTTAGGCGGCAAGGCTTTTCATATCCCGGGCGTTCCCTGCATATGATTTTCCTATGACACGGTATATATAGGAGGGGGATCATGGCCAGGGAAGAAGAGCGCCGCGCCGCGCCGAAAAGCGCGCATTCCATCGTTATCCAGGGGCGTGAACGCATCACCGTCGCCGGCGTGCTGGATGTGGACAGCTTCAACGAAACGGAGATCCAGCTGGTCACGGACCTGGGCCTCGTGACCATCGTCGGCGAGCAGATGCACATCAGTAGGCTGAATCTCGAAGACGGGCAGATGATCGTCGAAGGGCTTTTCGTCGCGCTGGAGTATTCCGACGAGGACGTCAAGCGCCGCGGCTCGCTGTTCTCCCGGTTGTTCGGGTAGGACGGTGAGAGCGCATGGCCAATACGCTCGATCAGTTTTACGTGTTTCTCGGGGCGGTTTACGGGGGTATTATTATTGGTATATGGTATGACGCCCTGCGGCTGTTCCGTATCCTGACCAAGGCGAAGACCTGGCTCGTCGCGGTCTGCGACATCCTGTTCTGGTTCGGCGCGGCTATCCTGTATTTCGAGGTCATGTTCGGCCTCGACAACGCGCAGATCCGGTTCTATCCGATCGTCGGGAGCATCGTTGGATTCGCGGTATACATGCTGGGGCCGAGCCGTATCGTGATGCGCGGGTTTTCCCCTATCGCCCGGGGCGCGGGGGAGAGGATGCGCCGCGCGGCGACCGGCATCAAGCGAAAACACGAGGAGAAAAAAGCCCTCCGGCGTCTGCAGGAGGAACCTGAGGGCGGCGGCGCGGAGAACGGCCATGACGGCGAAAAAGACCCGAAAGCTGAATAAGAGGCGTTTGTTGACGGTCACCTGCATCGCGTTGCTGGCCTATTTCGGCGTGCTCGTCATCCAGCAGGAGATCGAACTGCATTCGATCGAACAGCAGAAGCAGGAGTTGCAGCAGCAGATAGAAGAGGCCCAGGCGGAGGGAAACGCCTATAGAAGCGCGATAGAAAAAGTCGAGTCCGAAACCTATGTGGAACGGGAGGCGCGGGACAAGCTCGGCCTCGTCAAGGACGGCGAGCTGCAGTTCATCGCCAAGCCGGAAGACTGAACGCATCGGAAATAAAGCGGGTATCGAGATACAAACGGTCCCGGGCTTTGGCGGGTCCGTTTTCGTTTGGGGCGGCGGCGGGCCGCTTTGCTTCTTCGGCTGAAACGGGAGGCGTTATGCGGGAGATACAGCTGGTCATAGACATCGGCACGAACACGGTGCGGCTGCTTGCCGCAAAAAAGGACGGCGCGATAGAAACGCTTCAGAAGCGGCTTGTTACCACGAGGCTCGGAATGGACGCGGGCGCAGACGGGCGCCTGCATCCCGAATCCATCGAGCGCACGGTGCAGGGCGCCGCCGCGCTGCTAAAGTGGGGGCGCGCGCGTTATCCCAAAGCGCCCGTTCATGTGTTCGCGACCAGTGCGCTCAGGGAAGCCCCCAACCGCAGTGATTTTACGGACCTTCTGCATAGAAGGACCGGCCTTGACGTCCATGTCGTTTCGGGGGAAGAGGAAGCGGACCTCGCGTTTGCCGGGGCGGTGGAAACGGACGGGCGCGCGGGCGTGATNNCAGCACCGAGCTGATGATCGGCGAAGCGGGGCGCATCGAGTACGTGCAGAGCGTGAAGACGGGCGTCGTGCGGCTCTCGGACATGTTCGACGTTTCCGGGCGGGTCGGTGAAAAGGCGCGCGCGGCCCTGGAAGCCGCGGTCCGCGCCGCGCTGCGGGAGTTTACGCTTTTGCCCGCGTCGGCGGGGACGGCGCGGTGGCACGGCGTCGGCGGGACCGTCACGGCGCTCGCGGCCATGGAAGCGCGGATCGAAGAATATACTCCGCAGGCGATCCAGGGCCTCGGCCTTTCACGCGGGGCCGTTTGCCGGTGGTACGGGCGCCTGCTCACGATGCCGCTGGACGAAAAACGGAGGCTGACAGGGCTTCCCAGGGACCGCGCGGACGTCATCACCGGCGGCGCGTGCATCCTTGTGGGGTTCATGGAGCGCTGGGGCGTGGACGCGCTGATCGTGAGCGACCGCGACAACCTGGAAGGTTACCTGAAGCGTTACGGCCGAAAATAGGAGTTGACTTTGCCGTCCGAGTTCGGTACAATATCCAATGTCGCATTAATATAGCGCCGCGGGGTAGAGCAGTCTGGTAGCTCGTCGGGCTCATAACCCGGAGGTCGTGTGGTTCAAATCCCACCCCCGCAACCAGGAACGATACCCGATTGAATGCAAATTTGGTCGGGTTCACCATATGGCGGCGTAGCTCAGCTGGCT
>DCTV01000011.1:21550-42647 GCA_002329665.1 Christensenella sp. UBA1431 | reverse complement strand
CCGGAGATAGCGCAGGAGCCGGAGGGAACGCAGGAGCCGGAGGGAACGCAGGAACCGGAGGTAACGCAGGAACCGGAGGGAACGCAGGAACCGGAAAAAGCGCAGGAGCCGGGGGAACCTCGGGAGCCGGGGGAACCTCGGGAGCCGGGGGAACCTCGGGAGCCGGGGAAACCTCGGGAGCCGGAGGAACCTCAGGAACCAAAGGAAGCGCAGGAGACGGAGAAAGCGCAGGAGCCGGAGGGGAAAAAGCCTTTTTTCTCGAAGAAAAGGAATATCCTGATCGTGTTGATGGCCGTCCTTCTGCTGCTTCTCGGAGGGGGCGCCGTCTATGCGTTTGTTGACAGGCCGCTCAGCGATGAGGAGGCCGCGCGGATATTCGATACCGGCGTCATCCACGACAACATACGCGTGAACGGGACGGATGTCGGCGGGCTGACGCTCGCCCAGGCCAAAGCGAAGGTGGAGAAGTCCAAAAACGGTTCGCCGGCAACCTTCGGGCTCGAGTTTGAACTGGACGGCAGGAAATGGAAGCTGACGGGGACGGAAATCAAGCTCGCCTCGGATATCGACGATGTGCTGAAAGAAGCTATACTGGTCGAGAAATCCGGGAGTTACTGGAGCCGTTTCACAGCGGGCAACACGCTCGACGGCGAGGGCTACGACTACTCCCTCACGTCCACACCCGACCCGGCAGTACTGAAGATGCAGGTCGAACGCGTTGCCAAAGAAGCGACCACTGAACCGGTCGAGCCTGCCATTGAAGTCGGTGACAAGGCCGGCGAATTCACCGTCAAGGACGGAAAGGCCGGCTATGTCGTCAACGCCGCCTCGCTCCTGAAAACGGTGAAGCAGCGTTTCGACGAGCAGGATTTTACGGTCGTGCCGATAACCGCGAAGAAGACCGAACCGAAGATGTCGGCGGAAGAACTGCGCAAGAATACGGTGCTGATGGGGTCGTTTACGACCAACTACAGCAGCAGTTGGAACCGCATGTACAACATCGAAAAGGGCGCGAAGATGATCAGCGGAACCGTGGTGGAGCCGGGCGAAATCTTCGATACCAACGCCGTGCTCGGGCCACGGACGTACGCGCTCGGGTGGAAGGGCGCAAACGGCATCGTCGCGGGAAGCCGATACGAGGTACAGCCTGGCGGCGGCGTATGCCAGCTTTCCACCACCCTTTTCGGCGCCGTGTTGCGCGCCGATCTCGAAGTTGTCGAGCGCAAGCACCACTCCTTCCCATCGAGTTACTGTCAGATCGGGCAGGACGCGACGATCTCCACGGGCGGCCCGAACTTCAGGTTCAAGAACACGCGCGACAAACCGATCTATGTCGTCATGCGGGTAGACGGCCGCAGGAACATCACCGCCGAACTCTACGGCCCGCCGCATCCCAAGGGATATACCGTCAAGATCACATCCAAACTCGTGAGCGTGTTCTATCCCGGCCCGGCGGTCACGACGGTCGACAAGTCCAAGCCCCCCGGGTATAAGAAGGCCGTGTCGCTCTACCACGTCGGCAAGCGGTCGAGGACATACAAGACGTACTATGACGAAGACGGCAAGCAGGTCGGAGAACCGATCCTGATCTATGCCGACACCTATCCGGCCGTACGCGCCAAGTACGTCGTCGGGCCGCCGAAAAAAACGCCGGCGCCTACGTCCAAACCGCCCACGGCCAAGCCTACGTCCAAACCGCCCAAGCCCACACCCGACGAAGGATAACGGACAACGTTTCCGATGCGGCTTAAAAAGCGGGGAGCGATCCCCGCTTTTCGTTCGCGCTGCGGTGCCAGGCAGCGGTCCCTATGTCCCGTTCCATGCAGAATGCTGCGCGGGCTCCTTGGCGGGCGCTGTAGGGCGCGTCTCGGGTCCATTTACCGGTTGCGTCATCATATGCGGCATGCTACAATGTTCACAGCATCGCCATAAAATACGTTTGTGTGCGTTATACTAACCTAATGGTAGGAGAAGGATTGAATGGCAAAAAAGGGAAACAGCGAAAAAAAGGGATTCTTCTCGAAAAAGCGCAATATTCTCATCCTGATCCTGACCGTCGCGCTTCTCTTCCTAGGCGGTGCGGCGGCTTGGGCGTTCATCGACCAGCCTCTGAGCGACGAAGAGATAGCCCACATCCTGCAAACGGGCGTATTCCATGACAACATACGCATAAACGGCCTGGAAGTCGGCGGCCTGACCTTCGACCAGGCCAGGGATAAGGTCGAGGCCGGCAAGAACGGCTCCACGGCGACTTTTGCGCTGACATTCCGGCTGGATTCCGAGGAATGGTCCCGAAAAGGGGCCGACCTGAAAATTAAGACGGACATCGAAGACGTGCTTGAAGAAGCGATGCTCGTCGAAAAATCGGGGAGCAACTGGGATAAGATGACGGCGCGAAACCAGCTCGGCGATGAAGGCTACGATTACACCGTCACGGTAACCGCCGACCCGGCGGCGCTGAAAACGCAGGTGGACGCCCTGGCCGAGGAAGCGACCACCGAGCCCGAGGAACCGGTTTTCCAGGGCGTAGACGCAAACGGGAAGGCGATGTTTTCGGACGAGAAGACGGGGTACGTGGTGGACGCAAACGCGCTTTTAAAAACGGTGCAGGAGCGTTTCGAGAACCAGGACTTTTCCCCAATACAGATGTCGGCCAAGGCGATCGCGCCCAAGGCCACCGCTGAAGAACTGCGGGAAAACACGGTGCTGATCGGTGAATTCACGACCACATATTCGGGTTCTTCGAACCGGAGGAAAAACGTCGAAAAAGCGGCGGGGATCATAAACAACCAGATCGTGCAGCCCGGCGAGGTCTTCGACATGAACGAGGTCCTCGGCCCCAGGACGCGCGCTGGCGGCTGGCTGGACGCAATGGGGATTATCGGCGGCAACCGCTACCAGCTCGAACCCGGCGGCGGCGTATGCCAGGTTTCCTCCACGCTTTTCAACGCCGTGATGTATGCCGACCTCAAGATCGAGGAACGCTGGAACCATTCGCTCAGATCGAGCTACGTGCCCAACGGAAGGGACGCTACGATTTCGACGGGCGGAAAGAACTTTAGGTTCCGGAATACGCGTTCCCACCCGGTGTACATCGTGGCCATCGCGGACAAGTCCAGGAGCAGGCTCACCGTCAGGATCTACGGCCCCCCGCATCCCGAGGGGTACACCGTGCAGGTCACGGCGGTGACGACGAGCGTCATCAAGGCAAAGACCATAACGAAGGCGGATCCGACCAAGCCCGAGGGATACAAGGAACTCGACAAGAGCATAGAGTCGCAGAACGGCGCTACGGCCAACACGTACGTCACCTATTACAAGGACGGCAAACAGGTCGGGGAACGCAAACTGCTCTTTACGTCCAAATACAACGCGGTGCCGTACGTGTACATCGTGGGCACCAAGCCGGTCCCGTCGCCCACGCCGGAACCGACGACGAAACCTACGCCAAAGCCCACGAAGGAGCCCAAGCCTACGGTACCAACGGAGGAGCCCGATTCGGAGGACTCGTAATCGATGGCGGCAGAGGATGCGTGAAGGAGAAACGTAACCTTAAATACTCTGAGGGGAGCGATGGCTCCCCTTGAATTATAAATACTTGGAATATCAGCGATTTGCGGTATTCTGGCGTTGCGCGAGCGGCGATTGGATGATACAATATACAGAATTCCGATGCGCTGTATTTAGGAGGGGGACTATGACCAAGGAACTCAGTAAGGAAATCCTGGAGATTCTCAGGCAGGACTGTCGCGTTGACGCGGAACAGATCGCTGTGATGATTAACGCCGATCCCGCGGAAGTGGCAGAGGAGATCAAGCGGCTGGAACGCGACCGCGTCATCGTGAAATACAACGCCGTGGTCAACATGGAAAAGTTTGACAAGGACATGGTCCAGGCGCTCATAGAAGTCAGGGTGACGCCGCAGCGCGAGCAGGGTTTCGATGCACTGGCAAAACGGATCTACCGTTTTGCCGAGGTGCGCTCCGTGTACCTCGTGTCCGGTTCCTACGATCTGATGGTGCTCGTCGAGGGCCTGGACATGCGCCAGGTCGCGCTGTTCGTGGCCGAAAAGCTTTCGGTGATCGACGGCGTGCTGTCCACGGCGACGAGTTTCGTGTTGCGAAAATACAAGGAGGACGGCGTAATCATTCTCGACGACGAAAAGGATGACAGATTGGTGGTGACGGCATAGCATGGTGGACTACAACAAAATCGTATCCAGACGCGTAGCAGAAGTGCCGCCTTCGGGAATACGCAAGTTTTTCGACCTCGCGAGCGAAATGGAGGACGCCATATCCCTGGGCGTCGGGGAGCCGGACTTCGTCACGCCCTGGAACATCCGTGAGGCTGCGATCTATTCCATCGAGCGCGGACATACCCATTACACGTCCAACCACGGCGTGATCGAACTGAGGGAATATATCGCGGAGTACATGGACTACCGTTTCGGTCTCACCTATTCGCCGGGACAGATCATGGTCACCGTAGGCGCGAGCGAGGCGATCGACCTTGCCCTTCGCGCGATCGTCGAACCGGGCGACGAGGTGCTCGTGCCCGAGCCGTGTTACGTATCCTACATGCCCAAAGTCATGTTCAACGGCGGCGTGCCCGTCCCCATCCGAATGTCGGACGATGAAGAGTTCAAATTCACGGTGGACAACGTCAAGCCGCTGATAAACGAGCGTACGAAGGCCATCATCGTGGCGTTTCCCAACAACCCTACCGGCGCGATCATGACCGAAAGCGAGCTTAAGCCCGTTGCGGAGTTGCTCCAGGGGACGGATATCGTCGCCGTCTCGGACGAGATCTACTCCGAGCTCACCTACCAGGGGAAGCACGCGAGCATCGCGTCGCTCGACGGGATGTGGGAACGCACCATCGTCATCAACGGTTTCTCCAAAGCGTTCGCGATGACGGGCTGGCGGCTGGGCTATGTCTGCGCGCCAACCGAACTTCTCGACACGATGCTCAAGATCCACCAGTTCACGATGCTCTGCGCCCCGGTGATGAGCCAGGCTGCGGCGCTTGAGGCCTTAAGGTCCGGCTTCGAGAACAATTTTGCGGATGTGGAGAAGATGCGCAGGGAATACAACCGCCGGCGCAGGGTAATCGTAGACGGATTCAGGGAAATGGGCCTGTCCTGCTTCGAGCCGCTGGGCGCTTTCTATGCTTTCCCCTGCCTGGACAGCACGGGCATGGGCGCCGACCGTTTCTGCGAAGGCCTGCTCAGGTCGCAGAAAGTCGCCTGCGTCCCGTCCACCGCCTTCGGCACGTCCAACAGCTTCATGCGCTGCTCCTACGCGACGTCCCTCGACAACATCAACGAGGCGCTCAGACGGATCAAGTGCTATCTTCAGGAGATATGAAATGTCGATGCATCGTAACGTTGACCTCATTGCCCTCGACCTCGATTACACGTTGTTCGATGAATGCCGGCTTGTCTCGCCTAATAACCTCGAGGCGATAGCCCGCGCCAAGGAAGCCGGCATCGTGGTGACGGTGTGCACGGCGCGGATGCATCCCGCCGCGGAATTCGAAGCGAAGAAAGCCGGCATCGACGCCCCGCTGGTGGTCTGTAACGGCGGCTGCATCTACCACCGGGGAAAGGTGATCTATAGTAACCCCATGACCAACGCGCAGATCGGCCGGCTCTGCAATTTACTCGACCCCATGGGCGCGTCCTATTACGTTTCGACCGTGAACGAAGCGATCACGAACGATTACGAGGCATGCGGCGCGTACTACCGTTTCTGGCACGTCGGCGATACCGGCTTCGACGCGATCCCCCTCGTCACATACTCGACGGCAAAACGCATCGTCCCTGCGGTCGGAGACGGCGGCCTGCGCCTGAGTGTGGTTTCGGAAGACCAGGGAGTCCTCAAACGCGCCCGGGCGGCGCTCGAAACCGTGGAGGGCGTCGAGGTGTACGATTCGTGGTACAATAACGTCGAAGTGATGGCGCCGGGCGGAAAGGGCCTGGGGATCAAGAAACTGTGTGCTTTCCTCGGCATCGATCCGCAGAAGGCGATGGCCATCGGCGATTCGTCCAGCGACATCAGCATGCTCGAGGCGGTCGGCTATCCGGTTGCCGTGGGCAACGCTTCGAAAGCCTTGAAGGCGGTCGCGCGCTTCGAGACCCGCGCCTGCTCGGATGACGGGGTGGCGCACGCCATCGACGCCATCGCATTCGGGCGTTAGTCCGGCCGGCAAACGCTCCGCCCGGTCCGTTTTTAAGCCGGGGAAAAAGGATGAAGGGTCCTCTCTATGCTTTGCCCCCGATGCAAAACGCGTTCGCCTGAGGACGCGCGCTCCTGTACACGCTGCGGCCATGCGCTAAAGCACGGTTTATGGCCTTTGCCCCGCGAGAAGATCCCCAATTATTTCTGGTTCTCGCTGCTCATGCTCGTCATTTGCCTGCCGATGGGCGCGGCGGCGCTCCTGTATTCCGTCCGCGTCGAGAAATACGTTTTGCTGCAAGATTTCTCCGCGGCCTGGGAGGCGTCGTTTCGCGCACGGAAGATCAATCTGCTGGCCGCGGCGATCATGGGGATCGCGGCGGCCGTATATCTTCTGTCCATGGCTGTGCTCATGCTGGTTGTAAAATAGCGCTTTAAAAGATAGAATAAACCAAAGGCCTGGGAGGAAACCGATTGGTCGGGAGGCGATACGGTTGTACTGTTCAAAATGCGGTCATGAGAACCCGGACGATTACAATTTCTGCAAGAACTGCGGGCACGACCTGAGCCATGCGAAGGCGCCGCACACGAAGTCCGTGCCCAATTATATGGCGTTTTCCATCATCATGATCTTCCTTTGCCTGCCTTTCGGCATCGCGGGGCTCGTCTACTCGCTCAAGGTGGACGAATTCCTGATGCAGGGGGATACCGAGGCCGCAAAAGCCGCTTCCGACAAGGCGCGGAAACTGGACATCATCGGGCTGATCGTACTGGGCGCGTTGATCTGCATTCCGTTCATCATCGCCTTGATCAGCCTCATATTCATCGTTCCGGCCATTCCTTTCAACATCATAGTCCATTAGGCGCAGAAGGCGCCTTGAGATCGAACAGCGGTAACACGCTTTGGAGGGTTTGACGCATGTATTGTCCACAATGCGGCCGGCAGATGCCGGACGACGCCAACAACTGCCCAAACTGCGGCCGGGACTTCAGACAGGAAGGGCAGGAATCGATGGAACCGCCTCGGCCCGGCCGGTCGGAGATCGCGAAGGCGTACGGTACGATCCCGAACCACCTGGCGCTTTCCATCATCGCGATCTTCCTCTGCCTGCCTTTCGGCATCGCGGGGTTGATACAGTCTCTGAAAGTGGACCAGTTCATCCGCTCGGGAGACTTCGAGGCCGCGAAGATGTTTTCCGAAAAAGCCAAAACCTACGGTATGATCGGGGTGATCGTCGGAGGCGTCCTCATCGTCCTTTCCGTGATTCTCTCCGTCGTCTTCGGCTTCTGGGTCTTCAGCTGGATGGGGCGTTTTCGCTATTGACGGGAAGTGGGCTGAGAAAGCGGGTTAATCCGGTGCCAAAGCGGGAAAAAACCTTACGGTACGCCTCGTACGTTGTTTTGGCGGCGGTCCTGGCCGCCTTCCTGGGCTTTGCGTTTGCAAACGGCCAACGGCCGGGGCCTTTCGTCCCCTGCGTCTTTCATTCGCTCACCGGCCTGTACTGTCCCGGATGCGGGATGTTCCGCATGGCCTGTCATTTGGCGCATCTGCGGATCGGCGCGGCGTTTGCCTGCAATCCCCTGGGATTCATCGTGTTGCCCTGCCTGACGGCGGTGCTGGTGCTGCGGCGCTTCCCGCGCGGCCGTGCCCTGGTCGCGAAAGCGGACCGGTATGCCGTGACGCGCGTTTTGCTCGCCGCCGTCGTAGCGTTCTGGGTGTTGAGGAACATCCCCGTTTTCCCGTTCACGCTTCTCGCCCCGATGGGAGATGGCATCCGCTGACGGATACAGTGTGAAGCACAGCGCGGTGCGTATTACCCGCCTCCGAATATATACGCCAAAAACGGGCTTTTTGCAGCAAACCGCAGGCGTTGGCGGTCTTACCGCCAGAAACGCCGAATTTGCATGCGCAGGGCCCGTTTCGGCAAGTATAAAGGAGAATAGGATGCATTAAATATTATTATTGCTGTTGATAACGCTTTGGCCCTGTAATAGAATTGTGACGGTAGCCACAAAGTCCCGGAGGTACGCTACATGCCCATGAACATCGTCCTGTGTAATCCCCAGATACCGCAGAACACGGGCAATATCGCACGCACCTGCGCGGCGACGGGATCGAGGCTGCATATCGTGCTCCCGATGGGGTTTTGTATCGAGGACAAGCACCTGAAGCGTGCCGGGCTGGATTACTGGCATATGACGCCTGTTTTTTACTACGACGATTTCGACTCCGTATTGCGCGAAGGAGCCGGCCACGATTTTTTCTTCGCGAGCACGCGTGCGGAAAGGCGCTACGATGACGTGCGATACCGTGACGGCTATTATCTCGTGTTCGGAAGCGAAACGAAGGGGCTGGATGAAGCGCTCATCCGTCGCTTTCGTGATGCGTGTATACGGATCCCCATGAAGAGCGGCGCGCGCAGCCTGAACCTTGCCAACGCGGCTGCGATCGTCGTCTACGAAGCCCTGCGACAGAATGGCTTTGCCGGATTGGCGTGAAGGAATCTGACAACTGAGGAGACCTGCCCAAAATGACGATATTTCACATATTCCAGCTATGCGGAGGACTGGGGCTCTTCCTTTACGGCATGAAGGTCATGAGCGAAGGGATGGAGCGCGCGGCCGGCGACAGGATGCGCGAGATGCTCTGGAAGCTCACCAGCAACAGGGTAAAGGGAGTTCTTTTCGGCTTGGGGACGACCGCGGTGATCCAGAGTTCTTCGGCGACGACTGTGATGGTCGTCGGGTTCATCAACGCGGGTCTCCTGACCCTGACACAGTCGGTAGGGATCATCATGGGCGCGGAGATCGGGACCACGGTGACCGCCCAGATCATCGCGATCAAGCTCACGGACATCGCGCCGGTTTTCATCTTCATCGGCACGATATGCTTCATCCTCTTCAAGAACCGGTCGGTAAAGCGCGTAGGCGAGATACTGGCCGGTTTTGGCATACTCTTCCTGGGTATGAGCCTCCTTTCTTCGGGGGTGGAGCCGCTTCGGGAGATGGAATCCTTCAGGCAGTTCATGGTGAATTTCCAGAGCCCCGTGGTCGGCATACTGACGGGAGTGGTGGTAACCAGCATCATTCAGAGTTCCTCCGTGTCGATCGGCATCCTGCAGGCGCTGGCCTTCCAGGGCCTCATCCCTTTGGGCAGCGCCGTGTACGTGGTGCTGGGCTGCAACATCGGCACCTGCATCACCGCGGTGCTCGCGAGCCTGGGCGCCACTACGGATTCCAAGCGCGCCGCTATTATCCACGCGAGCTTCAACACGATAGGCACCGTGATATTCTTCATGCTGCTCACCTTCTTCCCGATCGTGACCTGGCTGGAGGCCCTCACGCCCGGCAACGTGGCCAGGCAGATCGCGAACTTCCATACGGTGTTCAACGTGACCAACGTCATACTGTTGCTGCCGTTTGCCCCTCAGTTGGTCAAACTCGCGAAAAAGCTGCTGCCCGGCCGCAGGGACGACGAATGCCTCGACGACGAAAGGGCGCTGATTCACATCAGCGAAGCGATGCTCGAAGCCCCGGCGGCGGCCGTCAGCCTCGTGCACGAGGAACTCAACCGCATGGGAAGGCTGGCCAGACGCAATTTTGCGGCCTCGGTAAAAGCTTTTTTCGATAAGGACTACGGGCAGGTGGAAAAGGTGCTCCGGCGCGAAAAGACCATCAACTACATCAACCGCGAAATCATCCGGTACCTGGTAAAATGCTCCTCGCTGGAACTCTCCGATAAGGACCGCGTGGTCATCGGCTCCTTTTTCAACGTCGTGGGGGACATCGAACGCATCGGCGACCACGCGGAAAACTTCGCCGGGTACACCCTGGCCCGCATCGACGAAAAGCTCAAATTCAGCATGGAGGCGCTGACGGAGCTGAGGATCATGACGAAGAAGGTCGAAGAGATTATCGACCTGAGCCTGGACGTGTTCGCCAAACGCGACGAAACGCGGCTCGACGCCGTGGCGGAACTGGAACGCACGATAGACGAGATGCAGGTGGATTTCAAGCAAAGCCATATCAACAGGCTGAGCATCGAGGTCTGTTCCCCCAAGAGCGGCGTGATATTCACGGACATGATAGGCGAACTGGAACGCGTGGCCGACCATGCGGTGAACATCGCGTTTTCCCTCCGCCCAATGACGAAGAAACCAACGTAGCCATACAACCGCGACATGCTCTACGATTTTAATCGATGCGATGCCGCTGTTGCAGCATTCATTTCATTACTCAACACGCTTCGCATCCTGAAAGGACCTCATAATCGGGCGATTGCCGCTTAGGCGTTCTTTTTTTTATACGAACGGCTATTTTATGAAATCGTATTGGAAATAGCCCACACCTCCGAAGGCGTATTTGTAGGACATTCCTCCCGCGGTCCCTTCAGAAAGGTCCATCTCCGTAACGTTAAGGCAGCCTTTTTGATTCTGTTCTATGATGTGTCTCATCGTGGAACTGATGAGGACCACGCCCGGTCCGTACCCAGCAAAGCCGGTGTTCATCGCCAATCGGCAAAAAGCGATTTTCCCGTCCCTGCAAACGAGGCCGCTGGTGAAAGCGGCGATCCTGTCGTTTAAATACAGGACGCCGTGGAAGCTTTCCTTGCAGGAATTCAGGAACAGGGTCACTTTGTCCCTCAAAAGGATCGTTGTCAGGATCTTCATGACCGGTTTCGTGAGCGGCCTTAAACGGAAATTATTCTTAACGAGGAAACGGTGAGCGTACACCGCCATCATGTTTTTGTACGTTTGTGCGTCTATCGCCTCGCCCCGATAGAAATCGACGCGCCATTTCATGTTTTCGCGTTCCAGGCGGTTGATATGCCTGGTGATATTGCGCCGGCACGACTTCTTAAGGCCCCTGAACCATTCGTCGTAGCTCGGGGGGACGGGTATAAAAACGCATTCATGCTGTTCTATTTGGCACGGCGCCAAATACTCCTTCAAATAGCGATACGTTACGGACTTCTCGTTCACCCGGTAGAGCGAGAACGAAACGTCGCCCATCAGTTCCTTGACGCCGTCCATGAGGAACTTGAAATCGTCGTAGCTCCAGCCGGGTTTGTAGACGAAATCGAGGGTGCTGGCGGTCGTAAAATGGCCGCGGAAATAAACGATGGGTTTGCGGTTCTTCTTTTTTATGAGCAAAGGAGCGATGGCTATGGGCTCGTCGTCCTTATAAAGGACCAGATTCAGTTCTTTTACTCCGATGAGCCGTAACAGGTCTTTTCGCTGGGGTTTGCCTTTTCCGGTCTGCGTCAGGAATTCGTAGGACTGATAAGGCGTGTCATAGGCGTTGCCTTCCATAATGCCGGGCCAGAGCGGCGACAGCTCATGCCAGTCCTTCACGACAAGTTTCCTCATATCTTCCCTCCAATGGTGTACGGGGCGTGCCCTCAGCATATATATCGGATTTATTCAAGTATATGTTTGGTTATTTCCATATGCAACAGGTAAAAGTTTTAACGGGCGATTTGGCCTCTGGCCTTCCGCTGGAAAGCCTTGTGCCGGAACCATATGGCGGGGTCCGGAATATGATAGCCATTATAGATCAAGGAGGAAAACCTTTATGGATGTTTACCGGCAATCGGAATGTGAAGCATCATGCAGAAGGTGCGATCCGGTTCAGCAGGTCAAGGACGTGAAACTCGCGCACGCCTATGTACCTTTCCAAAGGTTTTGCGGCGTGATGGCCCCTTTGATGTCTTTGTGCAGGGGGACTGCATTCCCCGAGCTATATAGTCCCTATTCGAAAAGAGAGTATGTGAACCTGGAGCCGGAGAAGTGCCAGAGACCCTATACAGACAGGAGAGTATGTTATGAATAGAGACGATCTGCTCAGAGAGCTGACAGCTCTGGATTTCGTGGCTGTCGACCTGAATCTGTACCTCAACACCCACCCGATGGATTGCGAGGCCGTTCAGGAGTTCAACAGGGTAATCCATAAAGCCGGCCAGCTCAGAGACATGTATGAGAAAGCATACGGGCCACTGACCGCGAACCGTGCGAGCGAATGCCCGTGGCAGTGGTTTGAGGACCCCTGGCCGTGGCAGTCTTGTTTCAACTTCTATCTCCCGAGAGAGGAGTGCAGATAAAAGATGTGGATGTATGAGAAGAAGCTGGAATACCCGATAAAGATCAAGCACCCGAATCCCAAAATGGCCAAGGCGATCATCACGCAGTACGGCGGGCCGGACGGCGAACTGGCCGCGTCTTTGCGTTATTTGAGCCAGAGGTTCTCCATGGTCACACCCCAGGCGCGGGCGACGCTCAACGACATCGGTACGGAGGAACTCGCGCATCTCGAGATGGTGGGGACTATGGTGCGTCAGCTGACGGAGAAAGCGAGCATCGACCAGATCAAGGCCGCCGGGATGGACGCCTATTACGCGGACCACGACAAGGCGGTATACCCGGTAAGCGCGGCCGGCGTGCCGTTCACGGCCGCATATATCCAGTCCAAAGGCGATCCCGTAACGGACCTCACCGAAGATATGGCCGCGGAACAGAAGGCGAGGTCCACCTATGAGTGGCTCATCAACCTCGCGGACGACCCGGACGTCATCGAGCCGCTCAAGTTCCTGAGGGAACGCGAAGTCGTACATTTCCAGAGGTTCGGCGAGGCCCTGGTAATCGTGCAGGACTTCCTGAACCGGAAGCACGCCTGGGCGGTAAAACTCCCGTGCGACTGAAACGAGTACATGAAAAATAAGGCTGTGAAGAAAACAGCCTTATTTTTTGGTTTGCGGGCCGCCGCCCCGGGTTCTGGCGATGCGCCAGACGACACCGTCGGGTCCGCCGGCAGCGGCCCCGAAATCGGCGACATAGAGGGCGCCGTCCGGGCCGAACCTGGCGTCTATCGGGCGCTCGAAACCGCCTTCTCCCGTCCTGCTCGCGGCTGCGCCGGATCTGTTCATCGCAAACGCGAGAATGTTTCCCGAGTCCATTTCGATGACGGACACCCGGTGCCCAACATCCGGCGCCGGGGCGCCGCCGGCCGCAGCGGGAGCCTGGCTCCCGAACTCCGCGATGTATACGTTCCCGTAGCCGGGGAACGAAGCCCCGTAGTTAAAGTCAAACCCCATAATAGCGCTGTGGGGCGCAAACGCGGCGAAAGGCTTCGGCGGAATCATGGGGTGGTTTGCCAGCACGAAACGCGGCTGTGGGCCGTCTGCCGGTTTGAACTGGGGCATGACGACCGGAAGGCCTCCCGTGAAATCGGGCCATCCGTACCATGCCCCGGGGGCGATGTAATGGAACTCGTCGGGGGAGTTGGCCACGGGCCTGCTGCCGCGCACGTCCATGCCGTGATTGGTGGCAAGCAGGCGGCCCGACCGGTCGAACGCCAGACGGAACGGGTTCCGAAGGCCCCAGGCGACCAGGCGCAGGTCGCTCCCGTCCTCGTTCGCGCTGAGGATGCTGCCGCTCGCGCGCACGATCCCGTTGACCGTCTGCCCCTGAAAGACGGGGACGCCGAACGGTGCATAAGACCCGGTCACGGCCTTCTCGCCCGGGACGTTTGCGAAGACGTCCGGTGTGGTGAAGTTTTCCCCCGCAAGGGTTAGCGACGAGCCGGGGTAATCGTGAAAGTAAGGGAACCTTCTTACCCACGAGGCGTTGTCCAGGCCAACCACGGCGGAATTCGTCGCCGTGCCCTGGCCGAAATACATCCGCCCGTCCGGCCCGAAAACGGCTTTATTGTTGTGATGGTCTCCCCAACTGGGCAGGCCGCCGATTACGTTTTCGGCAGATCCGTCCTGATGTATCGCGGTAACGTACCCTCTGTGCGAAACGAAGATCTTTCCGTTGTGCAACGTAAGGCCGGTGAGCGGGGGGTTGAAACCGTCCGCTACGGTTTCTACGCCGCCCTGTATCGCCCTGAGCACCTTCCCGTTTCCGGAGACGATGCCCGCGTCCCCGATGTACAGGGAGCCGTCGTCGGCGAATTCGATGTCTATAGGGGTGGTCAGGCCCTTTAAAAACACTTCGGCGGCGAAACCGTCGGGCAGGGCGATGTCCCGGGCGTACAGGGCGCGGCTTCCACTGTTCATCTTTATTCCTCCTCATTTCCACGGGTTACGGAGCGCCAACGGGCCAAGGACGGGGCCCGTGGCAGTGAGCCGGCCGAAAAACCACGGACGGCGGTCTATAATCCCCGAAAAAACTGCGGTCGCCATGCGGTTTTGCCATGTTGAAGCAAATCGTTTTTCGTGTCGCTTCAGTATATGACGAGAGTAACCGCGAGTTACGCGCGAAGATTTTTTGCAGCCTGCCTGTAATTGCCACTCATACCGAAGGAAAGCGATGGAACAATAAGACAAAAGCGAAAAGGAGCGGGTCATGAAATGAAGCGCAATCCCGACGACCGCAGCGACAATGTCGAAAGGATCCAGGAAAACATCGACAATACCATACGCAATATGGAACTGGCGGAAGAAATAATCGAAAAATCGTCCGACCGCAAAATGAAAAAAGAACTGTCCGAAAAGAACGAGCGCAGACGGGATGCGTTGAACGGCCTGAGGAGCGAGATCAGGGACGAGGCGGCCGAGAGCGAGAGCAGAAAGGGACGCTGAACGCATCAAACCGCCCGGGAGATGCGCCCGCGGTCTTTCGGGCGGTTGTTTTTTTGCCAGCGACGTTGTGGTTCATAAAAAAAAGAAGAGCGTTTTACGGCCCTTCTTTTACGGGGGATTATCGTTAGAAATTCGTGGTTCCTGACTGCTGACCCGAAAAGTTGTTTTCCGCATACATGATCATTTTCCGCACCATATTACCGCCGATTTTGCCCGCGTTACTGGCCGTTATATCGCCGTTATAGCCTTTGTTCAGCGTTACGCCGATCTCGCTGGCGACCTCGTACTTCATCTTGTTGAGCATGTCCTTCGCTTGAGGAACGACTGACTGATTCGTGTTGGCCACTTTTTTCACCTCCTTCTGTCTGTATTTTCCCCAGGCTTCGTTTTAATACACATGAAAGTATATGCTTGTTATGGCAAAACATAGTTAGGGTTGCAATATATTCTTTAATTTTCAAAATTTTTCCGGCAAATCGCGGCGCCGATACCGGCTAGCTTTTTCAGTTATAAAGAGATAAGAGAAGCAGGTTTTTCGCATCCATATATGATATACAGCCCCGCCGGCATCATGTCCGCCTGCGTTTTTTCGTTTGCGTTGAAGCGTTGTACGCCGCGCAGCCCCTGTGATAGAATGGTTCAACAATATGCCCGCGCAGAAAAGGCGCGTACGGGGCGAAACGTGCCCGTGCCTCTACTGTTTCGATTCCCGGGGAAAGCTCGTCGGGCTGGGCGGAGGCCGGGACGCCCGGGGATAAGTTTCGATGCGGAGATGAGAATATGGAGCATTGGATAGACCTGAGGAGCGATACGGTCACGCAGCCCACTATTAAGATGCGCCAGCGCATGTTCGAAGCCGAGGTGGGGGACGACGTGTATCGCGACGATCCGACCGTGAACGAACTGGAACGGTTGGCCGCGGACATCCTGGGGAAGGAGGACGCGCTGTTCGTGCCGTCGGGTACGATGGGGAACCAGGTCGCGTTGATGACCCACACCAGGCGGGGGGACGAGGTGATCGCCGGCGAAATAAGCCACGTCATCGTGCATGAAGTGGGCGCGGCGGCCGTGCTTTCCGGCGTCACCGTGCGCACCGTCGAATTCAAAGACGGCGTATACGACGCCCGGCTGATCGCCGCCGCCATACGTTCCGACGACATACACGAGCCGCCCACGTCCCTGATCGTCATGGAAAACGCGCTGGCCAACGGGCGGGTGGTCCCCGAAGAGACGATGGCGCAGGTCTGTGCGCTCGCCCGGTCCGGGGGGATCAAAGTGCATCTGGACGGCGCCCGGCTCTTCAACGCCGCACTGGCCCTGGGCGTTTCTGTAAAGGACCTGACAAAGCACTGCGATTCGGTGATGTGCTGCCTTTCCAAGGGCCTGTGCGCGCCCGTGGGCTCCGTGCTTGCCGGGAGCGGCGAGTTCATCTCGCGCGCGAGAAAAAACCGCAAGATGCTCGGCGGCGGCATGCGCCAGGCCGGTTTCCTCGCGGCGGCCGGGATCGTCGCCCTTCGCGAAATGCCTGCGCGCCTTAAGGAGGACCACGACAACGCGAAGTATCTGGCTGAGCGACTGGCGGCCATACCGGGGCTTGCGGTCGATATGGACGCGGTCGAAATCAACATGGTTTTCTTTACGCTAAACCGTCCGCCGGCGCTCCTTGCTGAATTGCCGGGACTGCTTAGGGAAAAGGGGATAAAGATCAACGGGTTCGAGGGCACGGAAGGCCGGTTCGTCACCCATTACGGCTTAGACCGGGCGGACATCGATTTCGCAGTGGACGCGCTCGCGGGGCTCGTCGGTTAGGGCCTAAAAAGAGGACAGCAATACGAACGCGGCCAGGACGAGCAGGGGGATACCGACCGCAACGCCGTACAGTATCCGGCGGTTGCGCCCCTGCGTGACCCGGGCTTGCGTCCCCGCCACGACGATGGGGGCGTGCGCCCGGTCGAAGACCCGGCAGACATGCACGCTGCCGTCGATGAGATAGACCTCTCCCTGGATGAACAGGTCTGAACCGGCCGGTATGGCTTTTTCCACGGCGCGGTACGCTTTGGCATACCCGTCCGGCAGCCTGCTGCGGATACCCGGGGGCAGGTCTTTAGCCGCTACGACGGTGTCGCAGACGGTTTCGAGCATGAGCTTGCTCCCGAAGCTTTCGGCGTCGACGAAGACCGTGTCGCCGGTTTTAGGGTCCTTTATGCAGAGGGCGTCGAGTTCTTTTTCATGCAGGACGGGGGACCTTGATCCGCCGTTATCGACTGGATACAGGCAAAAATCGTAGCAGGCCGCCTCGACGCCCGTCAACGGCGTGCGTATCGGGCGGGTGGAAGCGGATCGCCCGTGCAGTTCTTCGTACCGGCGGAACGACGCTTCGCGGCCGGCAGGAACGCGCTTCGCCGAGCGCACGAGCCTGCGGATGGGCACGGACGCCCGGCGGGCCGCGTGTTCGGCCGTCCTGTAGTCGTCCAGGCATTCGGACATGGGAAAAATCATGCCGGCGAGGCGCCCGGAATCGGCATCGTCCGCATCCGGGGAGGGCGGTTCGGGGTCGCCCCCGATCTCCCTCAGCTTATCCCTGATGTAATCAAGATGTTCCCTGAGCGCGTTTTCCTCCCTGCAAAGCTCAATATAGCGCTTTTCCAGTGCGCCGAGCCTTCTTTTCAGGTCGCGGACCTGCTTCGTGTTTGCGTCCGTGCGCAGGAGTTCGAGCTGTTCCGAGACCGCTTCGGACTCCTGTGCGAGGCGCGCCTTGCTTTCCCGGATGCGCTCGAAGGCGTCCTTTTCCCTGAAAGCTTTGGCATCAAGGTCCTGGATCGCCTTTAGGAACGTTTCCTCTCCGTTTGGCACCGTCTTTCCCTCCTTCGATGCAACGGCATCGGGCGAAAATGCGTCCTGTCCGTTCGCCACCTGTGTTTTTCCCGGGCCGGTGTTATAATTATTTATCGTATACATTTCCTCAAAGGTTAAGGACGGGCGCAATAATTGTAGCGATGGGGGCGTTTGGTTTGCGTTTGCCGCGCCCTGCATTAACGAATCAGAAACTATTCTTTGTTAACGGACGGGATGCTTCGTTGATGATAGTATAGAAGGGGCCGTACATGGTATCATCAGGAGAGCCGGTACAAACAGCCTTGACAGCGACGTTGCCGGGGCGTTCGCTTTTGCGTAGGGTAGCGCGCCTTGGCACGCAGCGGGGAAGGACGGGGAATCGGGAGGGGAACGATGCTCAGGGACAAAAGATGGCTGGCGCTTGGCCTGGCGTTCGTGCTGCTGTTTACGATCGGTGTGCAGACCGCCGGGGCCTCTGCCGACGCGCAGGTGCGGCCAAAGGGCGCGGCGAACGGTGAAAGGCCAAAGAGCGGCGTCCTGACGGGGAATAAGGCCGGGCTGAGCAAGGCGAAGAAAAAGCTCGGGTCCGACCTTCTGGCGCTGCTCGATGAAAACGGATCGTCCAAGGATACATTAAAGGCCGTCCTCGCCGGGGAGATGCAGGAACAGGGCCGGCTTTCACAGGGAAAGATTACGGACGACAGGGGCCTCATGCAGACGAAGGCCTACGTCTATATCCAGCTTGAGCCGGGTGCGGACCCCGGCGCGGTCCAAGGGGCCGTAAGCAAGGTCGTCAGCAGGGACGAGGAACACGGCCTCATCGCGGCGTGGGTGAAATTAAGTGCGCTGGAGGCCCTCGCCGCGAACGCGGGCGTGAAAACAGTGCAGACGGTGCTGCCGCCGGTGG
Organism: Christensenella sp. UBA1431; assembly: GCA_002329665.1. GTDB lineage: Bacteria > Bacillota > Clostridia > Christensenellales > UBA1431 > UBA1431. The sequence goes on along the minus strand of DCTV01000011.1, from coordinate 24,148 downwards.
TCAACGCGGGATCCGTGACGTCCGAGGGGGATTCCGTCCTCAAGGCGGAGCTCGCCAGGCTCCATGCAAAAACGGACGGCACGGGGGTAAAGGTCGGCGTCATATCCGATGGCGTCGACAACCTCGCCTCGGCGGTGGCGTCCAAAGACCTTCCAACAGACGTCACCGTGCTTCGCAACGCGCAGGGCGGCGACGAAGGGACGGCCATGCTCGAGATCGTCCACGACCTCGCGCCCGGTGCAAAGCTCTATTTCCACGACTGCGGGAGCAACGTAATCGAATTCAACCAGGCGATCGATGACCTCGTCGCGGCGGGGTGCACCGTCGTGTGCGACGACATTTCCTGGATAACGCAGCCCTTTTTCGAAGACGGCGCCGTGGCAGCCCATGTGCAAGAACTCGTGGAGGAGGACCGGGTCGTTTACGTGACGTCGGCCGGTAATGCCGCCATGAGGCATTACCAGGGCCGGTTTCACGATGATGGCATGGGTTTCCACGATTTCAGCGGCGGCACGAGCGGTTATATGGACCTTTACGTAAGAATCCCGGCCGGGGGTCGGGTCATCGTCGTCCTTGGGTGGAACGAACCGTTCGGCGCCTCCGGCAACGATTACGACCTGTACCTGACGAGCCTGGACTACGGTACCAGATACGCCTGGAGGGGGGGCGTGCAGTCCGGCTCGGGAGACCCCCTCGAAGCGTTTTCCTATACGAATCCGGGTCCGTCCGCCATAACGGCCGCGATCCTGGTGCAGGCCTGCGACGCTCCGAGCCCCAGGACGCTGGAAGTATATATCTACGGCTTTGGCGGGGCGTACAACTACACCGATAACACCGTGGCCGCAGACTCCGTCATGGGGCAGGCGGCGGTGCCCGGGGTCCTCGCCTGCGGGGCGGTGGACGCCGATACGCCCGACGAGATCGAGGGGTTTTCCTCGCGGGGCCCCGTGACCATGCTCAACGGAACGCGGCCGAAACCGGACGTGTGCGCGACGGACGGGGTATCCGTGACCGGGGCGGGCGGGTTCTCCAACCCGTTTTACGGCACGAGCGCCTCGGCGCCCCACGTCGCCGCCGTCGCCGCGCTGGTGCAGTCGAAACGGCCCGCGCTGACCGCGTCCCAGGTGAGAGAATGCATCGTGGATTCCGCGGCGGACCTAGGGGCTTCGGGCTTCGACACGGTCTACGGCAACGGCCTTGTCGACGCGCTCGCGGCCACGGGCACGTTCTATACCGTCAGGTTCGATTCCCGGGGCGGAAGCGCGGTGAAGAACCTCAGCGCGCTCGAAGGAACGAAGATACGGGCGCCGAAGTCTCCCACCCGCTCGGGCTATATATTCGGCGGGTGGTATAAAAACGCGCAGTGTACGTCCCCGTGGAATTTCGACAGGGACAGGGTGGCTTCGAACATCACGCTCTATGCCAAATGGCTCGTGCGATACACGGTGAGCGCGGCGCCCAACAGCGCGGCGTACGGCACGGTGTCGGGGGCAGGCCCCTATGCCGCCGGCTCGAAGGCGACGCTGCGCGCTAAGCCCAAGGCCGGTTACCGGTTCGTCTGCTGGCGGGAAGGTTCCTCTAAGGTATCCTCGAGCGCCGCCTACACCTTCACGGTGGCCAAAAACAGGACGTTCAAGGCCGAGTTTGCCCGGATCGGCAGGCCCGCGGCGAAAGCCGCCTCCGCGTCCTACAACGGCGTGCGCGTGTCCTGGGGCGCGGTCAAGGGGGCGAGCGGGTACGAGGTGTGCCGCACCTCGCCCACCGGCAGCGTATACTCGCGCGTGACGACGACGTCGACGGGCTACACGCGGACCGGCCTTTCTACCGGGTCGACCTATTACTACAAGGTGCGCGCCTTTTGTATCGCCGACGGCACGAAGACCTACGGGCGCTATTCGTCCCTCGTGAAAGCGAAGCCCGTGCCGGCCAGGCCCGTTGCGAAGGCGGCGTCGGTTTCCTACAACGGCATCCGGATTTCGTGGAACGCGGTCAAGGGAGCGAGCGGGTACGAGGTGTGCCGCACGTCAAAAAGCGGAGCCACGGTCTACGCGCGCGCCCGCACGGCGTCGAGGAGCTATACGAGCACCGGGCGCAGGACGGGGCTGACGTATACCTTCAAGGTGCGGGCGTACAGGATGGTGAACGGGAAGAGGGTCTACGGGCGCTATTCGTCCCTCGTGAAAGCGAAGCCCGTGCCGGCCAGGCCCGTTGCCAAGGCGGCGCCAATTTCAAAAAAAAGCATCCGGGTTTCGTGGAACGCGGTCAAGGGGGCGAGCGGGTACGAGGTGTGCCGCACGTCAAAAAGCGGAGCTACGGTGTACGGGCGAATCTTCACGAGGTCAAGAAGCTATGTGAACTCCGGCCGCAGGACGGGGACGACATACTACTATAAAGTCAGGGCGTACCGGAAGGTGGACGGAAAGCGAGTCTGCGGAAGATTCTCGGCCGTCGTAAAAGCGAAGACATAAAAACGGCATTGTTCGGGAAGCCGTCCGCTTCGCACCAGAATAAGGCTGAATCTCCGAAAAATTTAATCGGCAAAAAAACGGCGCCTGCGCCGCCGTAGGCCGTCGGCAAACCCTTCGGGATTTGTCGACG
>DCTV01000011.1:476-21540 GCA_002329665.1 Christensenella sp. UBA1431 | reverse complement strand
CACACCCCCAGTTAGTAGGTTTTTTTGACAGACTGAAACGGCGCCGGCGCCGTTTTTTGGGTGAACGCAACACGATTTTTCGCTTTCTTAAGTAATAATGCAACAAATTTTATGGCGTTTTGAAAAATCGGGGACCCTTTTTCACAAACGGCAACGGCAAAGCGTTGACACGAAAAATTACCTATGAATATAATGGGGCTGTTCCCAATGAAACGGCAAACCGTCTGAAAAGGCGGGACGCAAAGCTACAGGGCCTAAAGGAGAAGCTCCTAAGGCAGCCAGTTGCCAACGGAATTGTTACGTCATAGCCATATCTGTTGAAGGCTATTCCAGGCAGCTGACCCTCATGCGGTTGGGTGCCTTTTCCTTTTTTCACAACCGTTTGGGTTAACTCCTAAGGGGGCACGCGAACCGTTTGTGTACGCCGGGCAAAAGCAGAGGCGCAAATCGCTCTTTCGGCCTGGTTGCGTTCAATATAACGACAGGGTTTGAAAGGAGGGGCCAAAAAATGGTCCTGCCGGTTTCGATTCTGATGGGGGGTGCGCTGGGGGAAGCGGCGCGCCGGGTGAGCCGGCGGTTGATCGCGAACCGTATCGGTCAGCTGATGGAGCCGCCGTCCCTAAACGGCCAGTGGGGTTCGCTCCAGTGGATCCTCGCGGGTGCCCTCGGCTGCGGGGCGATCGCGTTTTGGTGCGCAGACCCTGCGAAGGGGGTCGAGACGGCGATGATCTTCCTGGTGCTGGTGAGCATCTCGGCGGTCGACGACAGCATCCGGAAGATTCCCAACGAACTCCTCCTCATGCTGTTGATCCTCAAACTGGGTGCCGTGGCCGCAAGCGGCAGCCTGGCGCCCCTTTTGCCCGCGCTGGCGGGGATGGTCGTAGGGGCCGTCGTGTTCATCATCCCTTCCAAGCTGGGGATATTCATCGGCTGGGGAGATATTAAGATGGCGGCTGCGGCTGGGTTCTGCCTGGGAGTCGTAGGGGTTCTGCAGGCTGTCCTCGTCATGGGGGCCATCATCGCCTTGTATTCACTGTATCTCATCATCACGAAGAGCGGAGGAATGAAGACCAAGGTTGCCATCGGGCCGCCTTTGTCACTCGGTATGATGATATCGCTCTTATTGCCGCTGAGCATTGCCGTTTAAACACGGTTTTGAAGGGGGGAGGTAAACCGGAACGGCTTCAAAAGACTGCTTGCGGACGAGGACGGGCAGGCATGACGGAAATACGGCTTGATGCCGGGGCGGTGGTGCGCTCGTCATCCCCGGTCCCGAGATCTCGGGCCGAATCCGCCGACGAGAAGATTCCGGCAGCGAACTGGACGGAGCGTCCTCTTCTCATGCGGGAAGGAAGGGACGGTTGCAGCTCGGCTTAACGTTTAAAAGGCAAAGAGCTATTGAAAGGAGGAAGATCCGTGAAAAAAATCAAAAGGATTCTCGCGGACGAGAACGGGCAGGGCATGGTGGAATACGGCCTGATCCTGGGGCTGATCGCGGTGGCGGCAATCGCTGCGCTCATCATCCTCGGGCCCAAAATTTCGGGCATATTCGAATCCGCCAACGAAAAGATTCCTGAAGGCAGCTGATTCGCACGAAGAACGGCGGGTACCGGTGCCTCCGGGTTTGGCGGAGGCACCGGAGTCCCGGCCGGGCGCGAGGCGCAGCACAGGCCGGGAAGGAGGGTGCGGGCGATGAAACGCAGGATCAGCCGCCGGTATCGCAGGGAAACGGGCCAGTCGATCGTGGAAGCGGCCTACGTCATCCCTCTGCTCATCCTGCTGTTATGCGGCATCCTCGATTTCGGATGGATCTTCGCCAACCAGCTGGAGGTCAACAACTGCAGCAGGGAAGGGGCAAGGTTTGCCGTGGTCAACGCGGACGACCCCGACCTTTCGAGCCTTGTTACCGGCCGCGTTGCGTCGGTTGCGGGCCTTGGTGATGCCGGTGACATCACGGTGGACGTCGATTTCGTGGGATCGCAGGACGTAAGGGTCAGCGTAATGAAACGCGTACAGGTGCTCACCCCGCTCGCGGGGATATTCGTGCCGGAACAGGAAATCGACCTGGAATCGACCACCGTCATGCGCATCGGGTAGGGGGCGGTCCATATCGGGATTTGGAAAAACCGGAAGCGGGAAGAAGGCGCTGCCGCGGTCATCGCGGCAATCGCGTTTACCATGCTGGTGGCTATCGCCGGGCTGGTGATCGACCTTGGCTCGGCGTACGTGCAGGGGAGCGACAACCAGAACGCCGCGGATGCCGCGGCGTTGGCGGCCGGCGCCCTGCTGCCGGCGTCTGTGGGGGACGAGGCGCAAATCCAGGAAATACGCGACGCCGTCGCGGACTATTCCGCCAGAAACGGGATCCCGGCGGACTGTGTCGAGGCGGTGGAAATGGAGGACGTCGCGGCGGGGAAGTATTACGGCGTCCGCGTCCGCCTCAGGACCGAGGTGACCTACGGGTTCGGAAGGATTGTCGGCATCGAAGGCACGACCGTGACCAAGACGGCGAAGGTCCGGGTCCAGCCGGCTGCGGATTCCACGGACGTCGTTCCCCTGGGGGTCGAGGAAGGCCGCCTGCTGGAAGCGATAGCCGCGGGCGATTGCCAGCACGTGGTCATCAAGTTTGGCGGAGGCGGCGGGGAGCAGGGTTTTTTCGGCGCGCTCGACCTGGACGGCGTTCAGGGGGGAGGCGCCAAGGACTTCGTGAGCTGGCTGACTTTCGGGTACGACGGGGTCCTTTCCGTAGGGGACGAGCTGCCGGTGGAGCCGGGCAACATGTCCGGTCCCACGACGGCGGCCTTCACCACACGGTTCAGCCAGTGCGCGCATTACGCGGGGGAGGGCGGCTGCAATACCGCGCATTTCGATCCGGACTGCCCCCGCGTCGTGACGCTGATCGTGTATGCTATGACGGATACGCATAACGTTCGCGTAAAGGGCTTCGTACCGTTTATCCTCGAAGGCACCGACGGGAACGGGGAGATCGTCGCCTCGAAAATCTCCGTTAAAACGCAGGAAGGCGAATCGGGAGGCGTTATCGGCGGCGAAGGCGACTACGGGGTCTACCGCATACGTCTGGTCGAATGAACAGGAGGAGAGCCCTTGAAAAAGGTCTATATACTCGCAGCGATCATGGCCGTCGTCGTAGGGATTGCGGTCTATCTGTTCGCGTCCTCGCTCGAGCATGAAGCGCGGGCCGGGGCCGATGAAAAGGGACAGGCCGTGGTGGCTGCTAAAGAAATTCCCGCGAATACGCAGATTGCCGGGGACATGGTGAAAACAGTCCAGCTTCCCGCCGGCAGCATAAACGCCGTCGCCGCCACCGAGCTTTCGCAGGTAGTCGGCAAGATCGCACGCTACCCCCTGCTCCCCGGCGAACAGATCCTTTTGCCGCGCCTGGCCGAGAAGGGGAACGAGGGCGGCGCGCTTTCCTATGCGCTCGAAGAAGGGTACAGGGCGATCTCGGTCGCGGTGAACGACGTGACGGGCGTCTCGGGCTACATCAACAGGGGGGACCGCGTGGACGTGGTCGCCACCCTGGTCGCCTACGACGCCACGAAAAAGAATCAGCCCGTGTCCACCCTGATCGCGCAGAACCTGCTGGTATTGGAGACCGGCACCAAATGGAAGAAACCGACCGATTCCGCGAGCGACGGCTACGCCACCGTGACCCTTGCCGCTACGCCGCAGGAAGCGCTGAAGATCAACTACGCCGCGACGAACGGGAAACTCGGGCTGGTGTTACGGCCCGTACTGGACAACGCGAAGGTGACCACCAAAAACTACCCGTGACAGGCGCGGCGTAATCCGGAAAAAAGGAGGGTCTTGCGTATAATGCCAAAGTTCAAGGTGCTGGCGGTGGTGGGCAGCGAGGAGATGCGCCTCGCCCTCCGCAAGCAGTTTTCAAGCGACGACGAAATAGCCATGGTGGGGTTTGCCGCCATGGATACCGCCGTGCTCGGAAAAATCGCGGGCTACGCGCCGCACGTCGTCCTGCTCGCGCAGGAAGAGGGGGAGGCGGGCGTGATGGAGATCGCCCAGAGGATCTACCAGGGATTCCCCGGCTGCGCCCTGGTGCTCCTCGCGCACCGGCTGGACATGCGGCTGGTGAGAGCCGCGATGGAGGCGGGTATACGGCAGGTGGTTGCGATGGACGACGCGGGTTCCCTCAAGGATGCGGTGATACGGGCGGCCGTCTTCGAAAAGGGCCGCAACGGGGAAACGGGCAGGGAGCCGCGCGTCATAGCCGTGTACGGAGGCAAGGGCGGCGCGGGCAAGACTACCGTTGCGGTCAACCTGGCCGTCGCGCTGGCCCAGACCGGCCGCAGGACGGCGCTCGTTGACCTGTGCCTGAATTACGGGGACGCGGCTTTGCTTTTAAACATTACGGCCAGGGACACGATAGCGGAACTCGTGCAGGATAAGTCGATCTTTTCGATCGACGACGTAAAGAGCTTCAGCATCCAGCACTCGAGCGGGGTGAGCGTCCTCTGTTCGCCCGCCTCGCCGGAGCACGCCGAGTACATCACGCCCCGGCACGTGGAAACCCTCATCGGCACGATACGCCCCTATTACGACTTCGTCGTGATCGACCTGCCGGGTAACCTTTCCGAATGCACGCTGACCGCGCTGGAGAATTCCGACGACATCCTGATGGTGTCCCGCATGGACATCTCCAACCTGCACGCGGCAAAGCAGGCGCTCGGGATATTCCGCACGCTGCAACAGGAGGAGAAGCTGGTGCTGCTGCTCAATGCGGAGCACAAGGGCGTGCTCAAACGCAGGGATTTCGAACAGGTGCTCGAACAATCGGTATTGCAGACCATTCCCGAGGACGCGAAAACGGCCCGGCTCAGCCAGGAACGGGGCGTACCCTTCGTGATCGGCATGCCCCGCACGCCGATTGCCCAGGGCGTGCGCCGCCTGGCGGACCGCTGGCTCTCTGAAAGATTGCGGGAGGGAGCGTAAAATGAGCCTGCTCAAACGGATGGAACAGTTGCGCGGCNNCCCGCCGCTACGGCAAAGGCCGGCGAAGCCCACGCCCGGCTGAGGGAACGCATACGCGCCAGCACGATAGAAGCCCTGCACGAGGCAAAGGAACCCGACGCGCAGACGGTCCGGGAAAAACTCGACGAAGTCCTTGTGCTCGAAGCCGCCGAACTCCCCCATACCGAGCGCGCCCGCATCGCGAACGAACTCTTCAACGACATCATGGGGTTCGGTCCGCTGGAGAGCCTGCTGGCCGACCCGACGATCACGGAGATCATGATAAACGGGTGCCGCCAGGTCTACATCGAGCGGCAGGGCAAGCTGCAAAGCGCGGATCTCGCCTTCAGGGACCCGGCGCATTTGCTCAACATCATCGACCGCATCGTTTCCAGCGTGGGCCGGCACGTCGACGAGGCCAGCCCCATGGTGGACGCGCGTCTCAAGGACGGTTCCCGCGTCAACGTCATCNNCCGGTGGTGACGATCCGCAAGTTTTCAAAGACGCCCTACACCGCCCGGGACCTCATAGATTTCGGCTCCCTTTCACCCAAAATGATCAGCTTTTTGGAAGCCTGCGTGAAGGGCCGGCTCAACATCGTCGTCTCCGGCGGGACGGGGAGCGGCAAGACGACGCTGCTCAACGTCCTCTCGGGTTTCATCCCGGACGACGAACGCATCGTTTCCATCGAAGACGCCGCCGAGATACAGCTTAATCAGGCCCACGTGGTCACGCTCGAAAGCCGGCCGCCCAACACGGAGGGCCGGGGCGAGGTGACTATACGCGACCTGGTCCGCAACGCGCTGCGGATGCGTCCCGACCGCATCATCGTCGGCGAGGTCCGTTCCAGCGAGGCGCTGGACATGTTGCAGGCCATGAACACGGGGCACGACGGTTCCCTTACCACGGCGCACGCCAACTCGCCCAGGGACGCCATCGCGAGGATCGAAACGATGGTCATGATGGCGGGCATGGAACTGCCCCTGATCGCCATACGCACCCAGATCGCCTCCGCGGTGGACATCATCGTGCAGCAGGCGCGGCTGCGGGACGGTACCCGGCGCGTGGTCAACGTGACAGAGGTCACGGGGATGGAAGGGGACATAGTGAGCATGCAGGACCTGTTCGTGTTCGAGACCCAGGGGCAGACGGATAGCCAGGGGAAGTTCAAGGGCCGGTTCAGGGGGACGGGGATCTATCCCCAGTGCCTGGGGAAGATCAAAAGCAACGGCGTGGCGACCTTCGAAGAGTGGTTCAGCTAGCGCGCCGGGAGGGATACATGATGCCAGGCGTCATACTGGCCGCATCGGCCGCGATATTCGTTTTTTCCGGCGCGATCATCCTGCTCAACAGGTTCGTGGCGCAAAGGACGCTGGTGAAGCAGCGCCTGCGCGCGCTCGCGGGCCGGCAGGAGCAGGTGCGGCCCGTGAAGCAGAAAAAACCGAAGCGCGGGCGGATACCGGTGTCGAAGGTGTTCGCGGAGGAACTGGCGTCCGCCGGCGTGCGCATGCGGCCCGAGGAATTCCTGACCCTGTGGCTGGCCGCCGCGCTGGTGCCCGCGGGGGTCCTGATGCTGTTTCGCACCCATCCCATCACGCTGATCGCCGCCGCCGCGCTGGGGGTGCTGCTGCCTCCGCTACTGGTCCGCAGGGCCAAGGGCAAGCGCCTCAGGCTCTTTGAAAGGCAGCTCGGAGACGCCCTGCTGCTGATGGGGAACTCCCTGCGTTCGGGACTGACGTTCCAGCAGGCTATGGGCAACATCGCCAGGGAGATGCCCGACCCGATCGCGAGGGAGTTCGCGCGGACTGTCCGGGAGATACAGCTGGGTTGCGACATCGACGCCGCCCTGGACGGCATGGTGAAGCGGGTTCGAAGCACCGACCTGATGCTGACCGTCTCGGCCGTGCAGATACAGCGACAGGTCGGCGGGAACCTTTTGGAGATACTGGAGAATACGTCTAAGACCATCAAGGAACGCATCAAGCTCAAGGACGACATCCGCGTGATGACCGCCTCCGGCCGGATCAGCAGCATCGTGGTCGGGATGTTGCCGGTGGCGATCGGCGGCCTTTTGATGCTCATCAATCCGTCGTACATCCAGACGTTTTTCGATACCTCCATGGGCGTTATCATGCTGGTGGTCGCGGCGGGGATGGAGATCACCGGATTTTTGATCATCAAGAAGATCGCGACGATCAAGTATTAAGGAGGGGCGCAACATGGAACTGCTGGTGGCGAGCTCTTCCGCGTTCGCGCTGCTGGTTACGCTGGCGTGCTGCCGGGAGACCATCGTAAGGGAGACCGTCAAGAAACAGCGCCTCAGGCGGCTTAGCGGCCAGCCGGTCTATCTGGACGAAGAACTGGAGAAAAGCTTCTACCAGCGCTTCGTCCACACGGCGCTGAAAAGGGCGGCCGGCTTCTTTTCCAGGCTGTCCCGGCGCGGATTCAAGGCCTCAGCCAAGAAGACGGAGCGCAACCTGAGGCTGGCCAACGAGCTCCGGCTCGGGGGGGTGCGCATGCCGGTGCAGGAGTTCATGTTCCTGCGGCTCCTCGTGACTGCGGCGGTGTTGGTGGCCGGGGGCGCCGCGGCCCTGCTGCTCAATGCCGAACTGCGCATCCAGCTGCTTATTCTGCTTTTCGCCCTCATCCTGGCGGTGCTGCTCCCGAGGTTCGTCCTCAGGTCCCGCATCAAATCGAGGCAACGGGCCATACAGCACCAGTTGCCAAGCGTCATGGACGTGCTCAGCGTGAGCATGGAAGCGGGCCTGAGCTTCGACGCGGCTTTGCTGAAGGTGACGGATCGGTTCAAAGGCCCGCTTGTCGACGAACTCAGCCAGGTGTATCGGGAGGTACGGATGGGCAAGCCGCGACGGGAAGCGCTCGCTTCCCTCAACCGTCGGACAAACGTGGCGGAACTGCAGACCTTCGCCTCCGCGGTGGTGCAGTCCGAACAGTTCGGGACGCCGATGAAGAACGTGCTGCGGTCCCAGGCCCAGCAGCTACGGATCAACAGGAGGCAACAGGCACAGGAAAAGGGCATGAAGGCCCCGGTCCGGATGATGCCGCCGATGGTCCTGTTCATTTTCCCGGTGATCTTCATCATCCTGCTCGGGCCGACGATCATCAAGGTACTGCAATGAGGGGGAGAATGCCCATGGAAACGGTCTATCATTGCGGCCGGCTCCTCTGGCACAGGGTCGAAAGGGCGTCCGGGTTTTTCAGCCGCTTGAAGGGGCTGATGGGCCGGCGTCGTCTGACCCCGGGGGAAGGGCTGATCTTGTCGCCCTGCAACCAGGTGCACACCTTCTGCATGCGTTGGCCCATAGACGTGCTCTACCTCGCAATAGACTTGCGGGTGCTGCGCGTAGAGACCCTCGGCCCGGGGAGGATCGGGCCGAGGGTGAAGGGGGCGCGTCTCGTGCTGGAGGTGGAAGCGGGGAGCGCCGGTGGAATAGGGGCGGGGGACCGTCTCACGATCGTGAGAAGATAACGGGCAGAGGAGGTCAAATGATGACTACCGAGAACATCCTGGAACAGATACGCGACGGACAGGCGCAGGAGGAAGGCCTGAAAAAGCGTTTCGGCGGTTACCGCACCAAAGAAGTGGACCAGTACGTGGAAAAGCTCCTCAACCGGCTGCACAACATGGAAACGGTCTATCAGGAACGCTGCGAGGAGATGCGCACCCACCTGCGCGGGGTCACGCGCGAGAGGGAAGAACTGGCGGAACGGACGCGCGAACTGGAAAAACAGCTCGCGGACCTTCCGAAGCGCGTCGATGCGTACCTCGCCGAACAGGGGCTCGTCGCATTGCCCAAGAAAGAATACGAACAGCTCCGTAGCGCCGGGGCGGAGTTGAAAACGGAAGTGGCTCGCCTCGGGGAGGAAAAGGAGCGCCTTATAGCGGAGCAGAAAAGAATCTTAAAGGCACTGGAAGAGGCGCAGGCGTCGCAACGGATAGACGAGCAGACGCTCGATGAGCTGGAACGGTATAAGGCTGAGGCAAGCGAGCTCTCAGAAAAATGCCGGCGCCTGGGGACGGAACTCGCGGAGCAGGCGGAAGCGCTCTGCGGGCTTCAGGCCCGGCTCGAGGAATCCGAGGCGCTTGGCAGGGAACAGGCGGAGGAGATCGGGCAGGAACGCGCGCGCTACAGAATGCTCGAACTCCAGTACCAGCTTGCCCAGAAGATGACCAACGAGTTGATCGAAGAAAAGGAGCGACAGGAGAAGGAGGCGCTGAGGCGCCAGGAGCGGGCCGAAACGGAGCGCAAGTCGCTGATCAACCGTTACCGGTGCATCCTCAAAAGCCAGCAACACTGCATGGAACGCCTCCACGAAAGCTTCGTCGCGTCGGTCCGATGCATGGAGAGCCTGTCTGAGGCCGGGATAATGGCCGACCCGGCGGAGGAAACGGCACGGAGCGCGGGATGACCGGCTTCGTTGATGCATAATCTGAAAGAAAAGCCGGGAGCGGCCTATAACCGACAGTAAACCGGTGGCATACCCTTCGGAATGTCATCGGCGAAAGCACTGGCAGACGAAATGGTCTGCCGGTGTACTTTTTATGCCGTTCGGGGTTTCTGCTGTGCTTTTGGGCGAAGCAGCGGGCGGCAAACTATTACCGGGCCGATGATATTCATTGACATCGAAGAATTTAAATAATATAATCAATTATTATAACCGCAGCTCTTTTCAAACACACCAGATACAGAAATACAGATTCATCGGACGGATGAATCTTATGTGAATAAAGCATGGATTCTGATGAGCGATGATGTAAAAAACATCGGAAGCGAGGTATCTTCAGATGGCAAAGTACTTGATGTCCATTGACGAAGGAACGATGAGCAGCAGGGCGAGCATTGTCGACCTGGAAGGCAACATCCTGGGTTCAAGCGGGGCGGAATACGGGGTCACCAGTCCCAAACCGGGATGGTACGAACAGGACTGCGGCCTTATGGTCAGCGTCATCTATGATTCATGCAGGGGGGCGATACAAAACGCGGGCATCGACCCCAAAGAGATTGCGGCGGTCGCTCTTTCCTCTCAGGGCGCGGCGTTCTGCCCGGTCGATAAGGACAACAGGCTCGTTCGACCCACGATCGGCTGGCAGGACACGAGGGGCTCCGTGATGCTCGACGAGATCGCGAGCATGGTTTCGCCCGAGGAACTGTATCGGATTTCGGGCGCGCCGCTGGCGACCGTATGGGCCCTCTCGAAGATCTTATGGATCAAGAAGTACGAGCCCGAGAACTACGAAAAGACGGCGTGCTTCGCGCTCCATCAGGACTACTTCTTAAGGACGCTGGGCGTTAAAAAGCACTATACGGACATCTCGTCGGCGGCAAGATACGGCTTCTTCGATGTCGACAACCACAGGTACAGCGAGAAACTCCTCAAACTGTTCGACATCCCCGAGGAAAAGCTGCCGGTGGTGGTCGACGGCGGCACACAGGTCGGCGCCGTTACCGCGGAGGTCTCCAAGGCCACCGGGATACCCGAGGGCACGCCAGTATGTGTCGGCGCGATGGACGTTACCTGTGCGATACTGGGCCTTGGCATCACGAAAGAGAAGATGGCGGCCACCATCCTCGGCACCTACGGCACCTGCATTTCTCTGAGTTCAAAGCAGGTGCGCGACCCGAACGGCAGCATGGTCGTGATAGGGAACACCGGCACGAACATGTGGACCATCGAAGGATCGGTGCTCGCGGCCGCGAGCAGTTACCGCTGGTACCGCGACACCTTCGGCGACGTAGAGATCGCTGCCGGAAAAGTCCTGAAGACGGACCCGTTCGAGCTTATCAACAAACAGATCGCGGCCGGTAAGCCGGGGGCCAAGGGCGTGCTGTACATGCCCCATCTCGCGTCGGCCGGACCGCCCCGCAACAACTCCAACGCGAAAGGCCTTTTCCTCGGGCTTACCTTCGCTCATACCAAGGCCGATATCGCAAGGGCCGTGATGGAAGGCATCAGCCTGGAGATCCGCGATATCATCACCGCGAAGAGCGGGATGGGGATCGACGTCGACAGGATCAGGCTCACCGGCGGCGGATCCAAATCGCCGATGTGGAACCAGATACAGGCCGACGTGTACGGCAAAACGGTCCAAACGGTGCAGACTTCCGAGACGGCCTCCGTCGGCGCCGCGATGCTCGCCGGCGTAGGCGTCGGGATATTCAAGAACGTGCAGGAGGCCGCGGACGCGATGGTGCGGGTCACCCGTACGTACGAACCCGTGCCCGAGCACACGAAGATCTACGACGAGCTTTACGACATCTATTGTTCGACCTACGAAAGCCTCGCTTCCCCCGAACACAACGTGTACAAAAGGATCAACGATTTTCAGAACAGGCTCGGCCTGTAGGGCTGTCGTCCCGTGCTGCAGCATTTAAGAGGCAGCCTGCCCGGGCGGCTTAACAGGCCGTCTGGCCGGGCGCCGGGAAAGCCCGGTTCCCGGCCAGGCGGCATCGAACAGAAGAAAGGAGATCATGAAAACATGCGTTTACAGGGCAAAGTGAGCGTCGTGACGGGCGGCGCGAGCGGGATCGGGAGGCAAACGGCTCTTACGTTCGCAAGAGAGGGCTCCAAAGTGGCGATCGTCGACATCAAGCGTGAAGAGGGAGAAAAGACGGCAAAAGAGGTCGGCGGCGCGTTCTTCTACTGCGACCTCGTGCAAATATCGGGCATCGCGGGCGTTTTGGATCAGATTAACGAGCGTTTCGGGGGCCTCGACATCCTCGTGAACTGCGCCGGCCTCGCCAACAGGACGCCGATAGAGGACATCTCCGAGGAGGAATGGGACCTGTTGAACAATGTCAACCTCAAAGCGGCGTTTTTCGCCTCGAAGGAAGCCTGCAGGATCATGAAGGCGCAAGGCACGGCCGGAAAGATCGTGAACATGGCTTCTATCCGGGGCTTACAGGCTGACGGGAGGCATACGATCTACGACGTGACCAAGGCCGGCATGCTGGCCATGACCCGCAGCTTCGCCGTGGCGTTTGCGAAAGACGGCATCAAAGTGAATGCCGTCTGCCCTGGGTACGTACTCACCCCGATGACGGAGCATAACCTGAACCGGAAAGACTGGTACGCGTGGATCTGCGAAAGGATTCCCGTCGGAAGACTTACGGAAATGCAGGAAGTGGCCGACGCGGTCCTTTTCCTGGCTTCGGACGAGGCGAAAGGCATCACCGGCCAGCAGATCGTCGTGGACGGCGGATGGACGGTGCACGACTGATATAATGGGCGACGAGCGCTCTACGGGCGGAGGTCCGCCTAACGGCAAGGCGCTCCCAGCTAAAGCGGCGCACGAATGCGAACGGGATGTCCGGGTAGAACCAGCCGATTGCCGGGCATTCTGTTCGTTTCTTAATTGAACATCTTCAGGCAGATGTGGGTCCCCAGGAAGGCTGCGGTCAGTGCCTGGGGGAAGATTTGACTTTCAGAAGGGCCTGCAGCACGCACACGGTAAGCTCCGTCTGGGTCTCGGCGTGCTGGGCGGACAACAGGGACAGCAACGAACCTTTTTCGGTGGTGACGTAACACGGCTTCAAGGCGTTGAGCGCGATGGCGCAGGCATCATAATAGCATTTTTCGCAGCGGCACATATCCTGGGACGCCATCATTTCACCGACCTTTTCCCTTACCAGTTCCTCGGTTATATTGACCAGCATGTACGGGGCATTCGGTTTTTTCGCCGTGCTTTCCATCCTTTCGGATCCTCTCGTCGCTTTGCCCGCGCGGTTCTATATACTATAATAAACGAAAATACTGAATCTGAATTGTAAACAATCTGTTCGGACAAGAATTCATGCACGGGATGTGCGCGAATGATCCCATTTGGGATCATTCGTTTTCCCCGGCTCCTTCCCCTCGCTTGTGCAGATACAGGAACATCCCGCAGCAGATTGCCGCCCAGACGAACAGGAGGGGCAGGAGCAGTGCGGCGATCCGGCTGCCGAGGTTCTGAGCAGTGATCCCTGACATCAGCAGCGAAGCCGCGCCCGCCACGGCTCCCGCACAGGCCGCGGCGGCCGAGATGCGCACGGAAACCTTCGTTTTAATCGCCGCGAGGACGATCCCCGTAGCGGCCAACGCGAAAAGGAGGACGCCCGTCCACAGCCCGCCCCTGTCCGGCTGCATCAAAACCAGCAGCGAAGCCTGTGCGCCGCCCGCACCGGTGAGCGAGGGCAGGAAAAGGACAATGCCGGCCGCGGCGGCGTAACAAACGATGGCGCATGCGATCATGCCATGCCTCCTTTTTTGGCCGGTGTTCAGACCTCGTCGTGGCGGATCAGCCTGATCCCGCGCGTTTGTATGTATTCCCGGACCTCTTTCGATGTGAGGACGGCGTGCTCCCTTGCGCGGGGCAGCGCGTAGGTGCTCCCCGAAAGGAGCGCCTGGTCGACGAAGCCGGGGTGCGTCATGAGCTCTACGGTTTCCTCGGTGCAGGCGTCGAGGTATGAGATCAGCCAGGCTGCCTGCGCGTTCTGTGCATGAAAGCCCGTGCAGAGGGCGACTTCCGAATTGGCTGCGGCGCGGACGGGTAGCCCTAGAGTCCGCGCGAAATCGGAGAACGTGTCGGCTACGGCGGGCGCCGTGTGCACATGGTGGTGGCTGTCGATATGGGTCGGCCTGCATCCGCTTTTAAGGAAGGCCTGCATCTGGGCGTAAAGCTCCAGCCGGATGTGGTACGGGTCGATATCGTTTTGTGGGTCGAAGACGGGATCCGGGCCCATGAAGTAACCGTTCGCGTCGGTGAGGGTGGACACGCCGTCTGCGAGCGGCCGCCCGCATGTGATGTTGAAATGCAGGCCCACGCCCAGCGTAGCCAGCGCGCGGACCGTGTCCGCCGCATGCCTGAAGGCCGGCATGTTGGCCATCGCCGAAGCCGACGTCACCACGCCGTGGACGTGCGCGTCCGCGATGCCGCAGTTCACCCCCCTGCTGTACCCCAGGTCGTCCGCATTCACTATCAGTTGCACGTTGCCACCCCCGTTAAAAAGCATTATACTCTCTTTTCGATTTTTTGGAAACCATGCACCAAACCGGAACTTTTTTGATATTATTTCATCATACCGTTGCACTTTTCATGCGTTTGTTATGGAATTCAGGCCGGTTAATGTGTTAGAATATGCAAGGCATCGTAGTTTTGGAGGAGAGTTAAAATGTCCATCGGGTACAAAGCGGAACACTCGCGTGTCTGTAAGAAAGTATGTGCGAACATCCTCGAAGCCGTGGGAAACACGCCCATTGTCGAACTAAAACGGATGCGCGACCCGAGCGCGGCGCGCATACTGGTCAAAGTCGAGTTTCTCAACGTCGGGGGCAGCATCAAGACGCGTACGGCGCTGGCGATGATCGAAGCCGCCGAAAAAGAAGGCGTCCTGAAAAAGGGTTCCATCATCGTCGAACCGTCCAGCGGGAACCAGGGTATCGGGCTCGCGCTGGTGGGGGCAATCAAGAACTATCGGGTCATCATCGTCATGCCCGACTCGGTTAGCGAGGAACGGCGTAAGCTCATGGAACACTATGGAGCCGAAGTCGTGCTCGTGCCCGATAACGACGACATAGGCGAATGTATACAGGGTTGCCTTGCCGCCGCGATGAAGATGGCCGAAGGCGATCCGCGCATATTCATACCGCAGCAGTTCAACAACCCGAACAACCCGAAGGTACAGCGTGAGCGGACCGCGGTGGAGATACTGGAACAGGTGAACACGACTATAGACGGGTTCTGTTCGGGCATAGGGACCGGCGGGACGATCAGCGGCGTCGGGGAGGTCCTCAAAAAGCAGTTCCCGCATGTTCGCATCATGGCCGTCGAGCCGGAGAACGCGGCGATCCTGGCCGGCGGCGGCATAACGACGCACCTGCAGATGGGCATCGGCGACGGGCTGATCCCCGAAAACCTCAACACCGACATCATCGACGGCGTGTATGTCATTTCGGACGACGAGGCGTTGCAGACCGCGCGCGACCTCGCCCGTTTCGAAGGCCTGCTCTGCGGCATCTCCAGCGGCTCGAACGTGGCGGGCGCCCTGCGGCTCGCAAAGGAACTCGGCCCGGGGAAGACCGTGCTCACCTTCCTGCCCGATACCGGGGAGAGGTATTTCAGCACGCAGTTGTTCGAAAAACCCGCAAACCAGGATTGATTCTTATTTTGCATAGATAAGCCCGGCTGCGCCACGGCATCCGGGCTTTTTTTGGTATAATTCGGCAGTGCAAAGACGACGGGGAGGCAATGCCTTCAAGCCCGCCTCTGGCTGGCGGAGGGCATATTCGCGCCAAAGAAGAACATGCTAAAAGACGCGGGTCGTTCCGGTTCGGGGCGTCTTTCCCGCAGGATTTGAAGCCCTGTTATGCGGGCTTAGCTTGTCAATAGTAGCCGGGATGCAGGGGGTATTTTGCCATCGACGGCCCCGGTCCTGTTGAGCGCGAGGGGACGGGGCTTTCGTTTTGCCATGGCGGATGGTAGAATAAGGATTGTGAACGAGGTGTTGCGTATTGAAGGACGTCGAAGTATCCGTACGGGGGATGCACTGCGCGGCCTGTGCCGCGGGAATTGAGAAAGGGCTGAAAAAGCTCGACGGCGTGGCTGAGGCCGCGGTCAACCTGCTTTTGGAGCGGGCGCACGTGGTTTACGACGAAACGAAGACGGACGAAGAGGCGATTTTGGGCGCCATTCGTTCGCTGGGGTTTGACGCGTCGCTTAAGACGCAGACCGTTTCCGTCGGGATCGGGGGCATGCACTGCGCGGCCTGCGCCGCGTCCGTGGAAAAAGCGCTGCGGGCTCTAAAAGGCGTCGCTTCCGCCGAGGTGAACCTGGCCACCGAAACGGCCACGATCGAATACGACGCGGCCCTCGTGCACCCGTCCGAGTTCGGGCCGGTCGTAGAGCACCTCGGGTTCACGGTGCGGGACCTGAAGGCCCGGGACTATGCCGAAAAAGCGGAGGAAGAAAAACAGCTTGAACTCGCGCGCGCCCGCAGGCGCCTTTGGGTGAGCGGCGTTTTTTCGGCCATCCTCCTCTATATCGCCATGGGCCCGATGATTGGCCTGCCGGTCCCGGCGGCGCTGGACCACATGCGCGCCCCCCTTGCGGCGTCGATCGTCCAGCTCGTGCTGTGCATCCCCGTCATAGCGGCGGGGGTCGGGTTTTATACGCGCGGGTTCGGGGCGCTTTGGCGCCTCAGCCCGAACATGGATTCGCTGGTGGCCCTGGGGACGCTCGCGGCCTTTTGCTACAGCGCCGTAACCATCGTCGAGCTCAGCATGGGCATACATGCGAGCGCGGAGGTGTACTTCGAAAGCGTAGGCGTGATCATCACGCTTATCATGCTGGGCAAGTACCTGGAAGCCAGGGCGAAGGGCAGGACCGGCAGGGCGGTGCGCAAGCTGATGGAGCTTTCGCCCAAAACGGCGTCCCTGCTGCGCAACGGCGAAGAGATCAAGGTCCCCGTCGAGATGGTGCAGGCTGGGGACCGCCTGCTCGTGCGCCGCGGCGAACGCGTCCCGGTCGACGGCGTGATCTTGCGCGGCAGCACATGGACGGACGAATCGCTGGTCACGGGCGAGAGCATGCCGGTGGAAAAAGGCGAGGGCGACGAAGTGATCGGCGCGACCATCAACACCAGCGGCGTGATCGAGATACAGGCCAAAAAAGTCGGTCGCGAAACGCTCATCGCGCAGATCATCGACATGGTGGAGAAGGCGCAGGGCTCCAAGGCGCCCATCGCCAAGCTGGCCGACGTCGTGGCGGGCAGGTTCGTCCCGGCGGTGCTGGGTGTCGCCTTCACGGCCGCCGCGGCGTGGCTCATAGGAGGCGCAGAGGTCGGATTCGCGCTGGAAAAATTCGTGGCCGTGCTGGTGATCGCGTGCCCGTGCGCGCTGGGGCTGGCCACGCCCACCGCCATCATGGTGGGCATGGGCAAGGGCGCGCAACTGGGCGTGCTGTTCAAGGACAGCACGGCGCTCGAGCGCATGCACCATATCCAAAGCATCCTCTTTGACAAGACGGGGACCGTTACGATGGGCCGCATGTCGGTCGTGGACGTCGTCCCCGTCGATGGGTGGGACGAGGCCGGTCTTTTAAAGGCGGCGGCGTCGGCGGAAAAAGCGTCCGAGCACCCGCTTTCCGCAGCCGTCGCGGAGCGCGCGAAACAGGCCGGGATCGCGCCCGATGAGGTGCGGGACTTCACGGCGGTGGCCGGGCAGGGCGTTCGCGCCCTCTGGCAGGAACGGGAGGTCCTGGTTGGCAACCGGCGCATGATGGAGGCGCACGGGATCGCTTTTGGCGAGCCTCTCGAAACGAAGGCGCTATCCTTGCAGGAACAGGGCTGCACCGTGCTCTTCGTCGCGGTGGACAAGGCGCAGGCCGGTTTCGTCGCGATCGAGGACCGAATCAAGGAAAACAGCCCGCAGGCGATAGCCGCGATCCGGGAGGCCGGCGTCACGCCGATGCTGGTTACCGGCGACAACCGCCTGGCCGCGCGCGCGGCGGCGGGGCGCGTGGGCATCGAAGAAGTCCGAAGCGAAGTGCTTCCCGGCGACAAGGCGCGCATCGTCGAGGAACTTCAGCAACAGGGGCGGGTGGTGGCCATGGTGGGCGACGGCGTGAACGACGCGCCCGCGCTGGCGCAGGCGGACATCGGCATCGCGGTCGGCTCGGGCACGGACATCGCGATGGAAGCGGCGGACGTCGTCCTCGTGAAGGGGGACATCCTGCATGTGGCCAGGGCGCTCCGGCTGAGCAAACGGACGCTGCGCATCATCAAGCAGAACCTGTTCTGGGCGTTCGGATACAACGTCGTGTGCATCCCGGTCGCGGCGGGCCTGCTCCAGCTTTTCGGCGGGATCGGGCTGAACCCGATGATCGCGGCTGCGGCGATGTCGCTCAGTTCCGTTTCGGTAGTCACAAACGCGCTCCGCCTCTCGAGGTTCGACCCCGGCATATGAGGCTTGACATGGAGAGTATGCATGAAGATAACGGTCGTGGTCCCCAACTACAACGGCGAAAGGTTTCTTGCCGAATGCTTCGATGCGCTTAAAAGGCAGACTTTCGAGGGGTTTGAGTCCATACTGGTCGACAACGCTTCCGCCGACGGGAGCATGGAACTGATGCTGGAGAGATACCCGGAAGTGCGCTGCATACGGATGCGCGAAAACACCGGGTTTGCAGCGGCCGTGAACGCGGGCGTCGCCGCGTCGGAAGCGCCGTTCGTGGCGCTATTGAACAACGACGCGATCCCCGAGCCCGGCTGGCTCGAGGCGCTTTACCGTTGCATCGTTAAAAAGAAGCGCGTCTTCTCGGTTTCGAGCAAGATGATACAGTATAATGACCGCACCGCGATCGACGACGCGGGCGACGGTCTAACCGTCGGCGGCAACGCGTTCCAGCGGGGGCACGGGCGCCACGTTTCAAGGTACCGCCGGGACGCGCGGGTGTTCAGCAGCTGCGGCGGCGCCGCGCTGTACCGGAGGGAAACGCTGCTCGCGCTGGGCGGGTTCGACGAGAGGTTCTTCGCCTACCTCGAGGACGTCGACATAGGGTTCAGGGCGCGGCTCCACGGCTATATCAACGTTTACTGCGCAAACGCCGTCGTCCACCACATCGGCAGCGCGACGAGTTCGAGCATATCCGGCGCCTTCAAGCTGCGGCTGAGCGCGCGCAACAACATCGTGCTCATCCACAAGAACATGCCGCCCTGGATGCGCAGGCTGAACGCCCCGTTCCTGGCCGGCGCCCGCAAGAGGAAGGAAAAGAGCTACCGGGCGAACGGGTTCGGCGCCGCCTGGGACGAAGGCGTTTCCCAGGCGAAGGCCATGCTAAGGGATATCAAGCCGGAATACGGGGAGACGCGCCGCATCCACCAAACAGGGACGTGGCTGAGCATGTGGGTGAGCACGTTCAGGATCGGGTATTACAAGGGCCTGCGCAGGCTCCTGGGCTGCGCGCGCAGGCTGGCGCCGAAAAGGCGCAGGCGGGGTGTGTGAAATGGAAACGATCATGCTTTTTATCCTGTGCGGCCTGAGTGCACTGCTCCTCGTCCTCGTCATCCTGCTTCTTCGGCGGCCGGCGGGGGCCGCGGGGCATGCGGAGGATCGTGTCGCCCGTATGGAGAAGGCGCTGTCGATGCAGCTGCAGCGGTCCATGCAGGACAACCTTGCGCAGTTTTCCATGCAGCGCGACGAGATCGGCGCGCAGATGGCGCGCATGGCGCAGATGCTTTCCGGCGACGTCGGGCGGATGAGCGAGGCGCAGCAGAACAGCCTCAGGGGCATGGGGATGCAGCTCGTCGAAATGGTGCGGTTAAACCAGCAAAAGCTAGACGAGATGCGCCTCACGCTCGAAAAGAGCCTGAAATCCATGTCCGAGGACAACGCGAGGCGCCTCGAGGAGATGCGGCGCACCGTCGACGAAAAGCTCCAGTCCACGCTCGAAAGCCGTCTCAACCAGTCGTTCGAAATGGTGAGCAAGCGCTTGGAGCAGGTCTACCGCTCGCTGGGCGAGATGCAGGCGCTCGCCGAGGGCGTGGGCGACCTCAAGCGCGTGCTTTCCAACGTGAAGGTGCGGGGGACATGGGGCGAGGTCCAGCTGGGCGCGCTGCTCGAGCAGATGCTCGCGCCTTCCCAGTACGCGTGCAACGTCGCGGTCAGGCCGGGCTCGGCCGAGCGGGTGGAGTACGCGATATGCCTGCCGGGGAAGGACGACGAAGGGAGTGCGGTCTACCTCCCGATCGACGCGAAGTTCCCGCAGGAAGCCTATCTGCGCCTGACCGACGCCGCCCGCGAAGGCGACGCGGCCGCCGTGGAGGCCCAGGCGAAGCAGCTCGAGAACATATTGAAAGCCCAGGCCCGACAGATCATGGAAAAATACATAAATCCCCCGCATACGACCGACTTTGCGATCATGTACCTGCCGACGGAAGGGCTTTACGCCGAAGCGGTGCGAAGGAGCGGTTTCATCGAATCGCTGCAGCGGGATTACCGCGTGTCGGTCGCAGGCCCGTCCACGCTGACGGCGCTGCTCAACAGCCTGCAGATGGGTTTCAGGACGCTCGCGATCGAGAAGCATTCCAGCGAGGTGTGGCGGCTGCTGGGCGAGTGCAAACGGGAGTTCAACGAGTTCGCCGGGATGCTGGACAAGACCAGGAAGAAGCTGCAGGAAGCGGTGAACACGATGGACACCGCCGCTAAGAAGTCGAGAAGGATCGACCGGAAGCTCAGGGCCGTCCAGATAGGGGAGGCCATTTTGGATGAAGACATCGAAGGAGACGCGCTCGCATGAAAAAACACGTGAGGAGGGCTGTGGCTATGGCCGCCGCGCTCGCCTGCGCCGTTGCGGCGGCTGGCTGCGGCCCGCAGGCGGGGGAGGACAGGACCACCCGGACCAGGTTCCTGCTGGGCACGGTCGTCACGCTCACGGCTTACCAGAGCGGCGCGGAGGAGACGCTCGACAGGGCTTTTGAGCGCATCGGGCAGATCGAAGACGAGATGAGCGCCCATAAACCGGACAGCCAGATCGGAAGGCTGAACGCCGAAGGGACCGCCAGGCTCACGGCGGACGTTTTTTTCGTGCTTGAAAGGGCGCTGAATATGGCCGCGCTCTCCGGCGGCGCGTTCGACCCGACGGTGCTCCCGCTGAGCAGGCTTTGGGGGATCGACGGCGAAACGAAGCAGAAGAAAGTGCCGCCCGCCGATGAGGTCGGAAAGGCGCGCGCCCTGGTGGACTACAAGAAAGTCGCGCTGGACGGCAAAACGGGCACGGCCACTCTCAAAAAAGGCATGGGCGTCGACCTGGGCGGCATCGCCAAGGGCTACGCCGCCGACGAGGCCTGGCGCATCTTCAGGGAGGACGGCGTGAAAAGCGCGGTCCTGGACCTCGGCGGGAACGTCGTGGCCATAGGCACCCGTCCGGACGGCCGGCCGTGGCGCATCGGCATCCGCGACCCGCGCGCGCAGCCGGAGGGCGCGCACTACGCGGTGCTCGCCCTCAGCGACGAGGCGGCGGTCACGTCGGGGGACTACCAGCGCTACTTCGAGGCGGACGGCGTGCGCTACCACCACATCT
>DCTV01000011.1:0-455 GCA_002329665.1 Christensenella sp. UBA1431 | reverse complement strand
GTTCGTGCTGGGCGTCGAAAAGGGGCTGGCCCTTGTTGAGTCCGTGGAGGGTACCGAGGCGCTGGTCGTGACCGAGGATAAAAAAGTCTACGCCACGCCCGGCATCAGAGACAGGGTGGAGATGGCCTCCACGGAGTATACGCTGCAATGAAAAAAGGCGATTTTTTGATAATAGCCCTCTTCCTGGCGGCCGCCGCACTGCTTTTCCTAGCGTTTTCCCCGCGCGATGCAGGCGGCGTTGCCTATGTCGTGGTCATAAAGGACGGGCGGCAGGTCTTCAGGGAACCGCTTAAAGGCACCGACGCGCACTGGGCGGACGCGCACAACCGTGTCGTCGTCAGGGGCGGCAGAGTGTGGATGGAATGGTCCGACTGCGCCAACCAGGTCTGCGTGCACGCGGGGGCGATCGGCGAGGCCGGGCAGCAAATCGTCTGTCTGCCCAACCGGGTGATGGT
>DCTV01000035.1:10510-29396 GCA_002329665.1 Christensenella sp. UBA1431 | reverse complement strand
CCGCGGCGGGCGCCTGTTGCACGGGCGTACCGGCCGCCGCGTCGGTCTGCCCCGCGCCCGGGGCGGCCTGCGCCGCCCGCGCCTGCCCCGGCGTGCCAGTGTTCACGGGCTGTGAATCGACGCCGCCGGCGTTCGTTTCTCCGGCCGTTTCTGCCGTCTGAAGCTTCGCAAGCGCCGTATTCAGGGCCTCGCCTATTTTGGGGGCCTCTGCGACCAGCCGACAGAGCGCTTCGATCGCGACCGCGTCCGCCGGTTGCACGGACGGGGAGATTGCGGCCCCGGTATCCTGCGCGGCGTGCGGCGCCCAGCGTACGGCCGCCGTTTCGGCCCCGCCGTCCCTTAACAGGACCTGCATATTCGTCTTCCCCAGGGCCTGCCCGCAGACCTGGAGCACCAGCCTTTCTCCCGCCGCCAGGTCCATTTCCGGCACGACGACCGCCTTGAGCGTTTTTCCGTTCTCCAGTTCCAGCAGCAGGCGGCCTTCTCCCATAAGCTGCGCCACGCGCGCTTTCAGGATATCGCCTTCTCGAAAGGGCGCGCCGGCCGTGCCTCGGGGCAGCGCCGCAGGAATCGCGGCCGTAATAAGATCGATCCTCATGGCATTTGTCCTCACTATGGATTATCGGGTCAAACGAAAGTTTTCTTAATAGTATTTTGGGGGCGGACCATTTTCCCGCCTGCAGTTTGAATACAAAAGTCAATGGAAAGGCATAGGGGGAGCGTCCCCTCAGGTGCGTTTGCCTTTTCTTTCGGGGAGCCTGCGGAGCCTGGCGATCAGGAGGGAGAGCGGCGGGATGACGAATTCGAAAGGGATGGCGAGCATCGGGTGGTAATTCGCGCCGTACTGATGGAAGCTCACCGAGGAAACGAAGGCGTTGGAGGCGAGCACCACGACGGCGATGCCGAGCGGTACGATGAGCGTTTGCGGCGAGCGCACGCGGCAGAGCTTCGATATGCCCGACACCGTGGCGTAGTACAGGACCGCTATCTTGAGGAACAGCGCGACCGTGATCGCGACGGCGATGACAAGCTCGATCCGCGTGAGCACGTCGCCGATGTCGATCAGGCGGGCAGCCTCGTAGGACGTGTCCGTGAATATCCTCGCGGAAAGGCCGAGCGCCCCCGTATTGCGAACGACGATGATTAACAGCAGCAGCGCGGCGGCGGCGAGCCCGCCGACGGCGTATTTCCCGGCTTTTTTGTAGTCGTTAAGCGACGGGAATATCATCACGAAGGCGATGACCTCGCCAAAGGGGATGGCCGCGAAGATATGGGTGCTCTGGACAAAGTCGCGCGCGGGCAGCCGGAAAACGGGCAGGAGGTTTGTAAGGTCGATGCTCCCGAGCAGCAGGAGCGTGGTGACGGCCACCGCGAAGACATAATAAGCGACCGCAAACAGGCTGGCCCGGGCTATCGCCTCGATCCCCTTTTTCACGGCGTAGGCGCAGGTCAGCGTCAGGACGATTAAAAAGACCAGTTGCGGCGAGTCGGGGATGACGTAACTGATGTAGAAATCGGACAGGTCGTGTACGTTGTAGACCAGCAGGAGGAAGAAATAGGCCGCGTAAAGCGCGGTGACCGCCTTGCCGAGGTACGGCCCGTATACGATGTCGTTGACCTCGGCGAAGTTCTTGCCCGGGAACAGTTTGTACAGCCAAACGTAGGATAGGAGGAAGGGGATGCTCAGCAAAAAGGCCGCCAGCACCGCTACCCACGCGTCCTGCCCCGCGATGTCGTCCATGAACGACGTTAAAAGGCTCGAACCGAGTATGAATCCCGCGATCAGGAGCATGAGCTGTGCGGGCGAGATTTTTGCTTCGTCGTGTTCCATCGTGTCCCCCCCGTGCCCGGTCAGGGCAGGTTTTGCAGGGCGTTTATGACGTTTTCCACGGCCTTTCTCGGGCTTTCCACGCTAAGCTGCGAAACGAGCAGCAGGCAGAGGGCGCAGGCGGCCGCCAGCGCCGAACAGAGCAGCGCAAGGCTTGCCCAGCGCCTTGCCCTGACAAGCTTCGGGGCTTTTATGATAAGGATCGTGAGCAAGACCAGCGCAATTGGTACGATCATGCGCCATCTCCTTTCCCCGTCAGGTTAGTAGTGCAGGTTCAGAAAGTCGAGGACGCCTTCCATCGCTTCGGACAGGCTGGGGACCGCAGCGCCCAGGGCGAGCATCGCACAAAGCAGGAGGGCTGCGGCGAAAAAAAAACAGAAAACGACGAGGTCGTTCCAGTGCCGCTCCCTTATGAGCCTCGGTATCCGGTAGAGGCCGTAGAGCGCGAAGGCCGCGGCTACCAGCAGGATCATGGGCCTTTACCCGGCGGCCCTGCGCGCAAAAAGCAAAGGGAGGCCGATTCGCCCGAAACACGCCCGGACGAAGGAGACGCGAGGCTTCGCGCGCATGCCTTTTTAATTTTCTCGTTTCTCGTGTCCATGGTCCCCCTACGGACGGATGGGGTATATCACCAGGCCCGAGGACCTGAGCTTGCTCTCGACGCTGACCTCAAGCTGCAGCGACCCGAACATCTCGTCCCACCTGTCCTTCATGCCTTCCCATTCGGAAGGGTATTTTTTGGACACCATCTCGCCGAACCCGTAAATATCGGTGTTCATGTCCCTGGCTTTGTTGAAGGTGTCCATTATTTCGCTGCGGATATACTCGCTTTCGAGCGCTTCCAGGTCGCGAAAATCCCACTCGGTCGCCACGGCCACGTTGGTTCCGTTGTCCGATATCCTGCCCTCCTGTTTCACCTTGACGCGCGCGAGCACCTTCCCGTTCACCAGGCTGACTTCGATGTCGCTCCCGGCCTGGACGACGTCGATGCCGACCCTGCCGCCCCTGTACCCGATGTTGAGCACCGTCCGCCTGATCCCGCCGCTGGCCCACAGATAGCCGCGGAACTCCGATTCGCTCAGTTCGCCGACCATCCTGTCCCCCTTGAATACGGCGCCGACGGAGCCGTGTATACTGACCGTTTTTTCGCCCGATTCCCCTTCGGAAACCGTCGCGATGGGGATCACCAGCGATGTCGTCTTGCTGAGCATCGCGTTTGCGTAGTCGATGATGTTGACCGCCTTGGACTGGGACGTGAATTCCTGGGTTTTCGTGAGCTTGGTCACGGCCATGGCGGGCAGCTTGTCAAGCTCAGGCTGCACGTCCAGTATGTCCGAGGCCCTGGTGGCCGACACGAGCAACACGGTGGACGGCCGCGGCTCGTTGTGGCGCAGGAAAGCGTCGAAGTGCCGCCCGATCCCCGCTTTTGCGGCGTCCTTGCCGACCACGATGAGCTGGTTATGGGCCAGATAGAGCCGGTTGTTGGTCTCGTGCGTGCATTCCCGCAGGGCGTCGAGGACGGTCTCCCCCGTTGCCTGGATGTTCCAGTAGGCCCTCGACGGCTGCGGCTGGCCGTCCTGGTCTCCCGCCGACCCCTCGGAGGAACCGCCCTTCATCTCGCTCGGCCTGACGATCTGCGCGGTGAGCAGCACGCCGTCGGGGTATTCGGCGCTTGCGTCGAGCCCCATGCCTATAACGACGGACAGGTCGCCCAGTTCCCTCGCCCCTGTGCAGCCGGCCAGCATCAGCACCGACAGGAGGCAGAGCGCGGTCTTCGTTCTTATCGGTTTTCGCATGGCGCCGCCGTGGTCAGGCTTCATTTTCGGGCACCGGGGGGCGAGGGCCGAAGCCCCGATTTCTGGCGCCTGCGGTTCAAAAACCCCAGCACGCGCGGGCGCATCGTCATGGCCCAGTGGGGTGCGCGAACGAAGGTGTCCTTCAGGTCGCTCACGTTCAGCGGGGCGAACGGGGACAGATACGGGACGCCGAAAGACCTGAGGGAAATCAGGTGTACCAGCACGATCATCAGCCCCATCGCGATGCCGAACCCGCCCATCAGCGCCGCGAGGATCAAAAAGAAATACCGAAGCAGCGAAGACGACGCGGTCAGCGCCGGGATAACGAAACTCGCGACCGCGGTGATCGCGATGATGATGACCATGAACGGCCCCGCCAGGCCCGCGGACACGGACGCCTGCCCGATCACGAGCGCCCCAACGATCGTGATGGCAGAGCCCACCGTGCTGGGCAGGCGTATGCCCGCTTCGCTGAGGATGTCGAACGTCAGGATCATGATCCCGGCCTCGAGCACCGCCGGAAACGGGACCCCGGCCACGCCCGCCGCCATCGTGAACAGGAGCTTCGTGGGGATCAGTTCCTGGTGGAACGTCGTCAGCGCGACGTAGATCGCGGGGGAAAACACGGCGAGCAGGTAGCACAGGAAGCGCAAGAAGCGCATGTACGTCGAATAGTACGGCCTCTGGTAATAGTCCTCGACGGTCACGAAATTCTCGAGAAACAGCATGGGCACCGTCAGCACGAACGGCGTGCCGTCCACGAATATCGCCGCGCGCCCCTCGAGGAGCCTTCCCGCGACGCAGTCGGGCTTTTCCGAGTCGTTCACGGTCCTGAATATCGAGTAGGGCGCGTCCTCGATGAACGCCTCGATATACCCCGATTCGAGCACCGCGTCGGTATCGATCCGCTGCAGCCGCTTTTTGATCTCGTCCACCAGCCCGGGCATCACGAGGTCTTTGACGTAGGCCACCACGACGTCCGTTTTGGCCTGCCGCCCGATTTTGAAGGTCTCGATCCTGAGGCCGGGGTTTTTCAGGTGCCGCCTAAGCAGCGCCGTGTTGGTGCGGATCGTTTCCGTGAACCCGTCGCGCGGCCCCCGCACGACGTTCTCGGTCACCGGCTGCTCCACGCCGCGCGTTTCCCACTTCTTGTTCTCCACGGACAGGGCCTCGGCGAAGCTGTCTATCAGCACGATCGCGTTTCCCGATAGCATGTCGCCAACGATGTCGCTAACGTCGGTCTTCTTCTTGACGCCGCTGGCGGCGATCAGGCTTTGGCCTATCGCTTCTAGGTCTGATACTTCCCTGCCCGCGATGAAACACTCGTCGAACAGCAGGGGCTTTAATACGGTGTTGTCGAGGAGTTCCTTGTTGGACAGCCCGTCGACGTAAAGCAGCGCGCCCTTCGCCTTCTTCTCGCGCCCGAAATTGAATTCGGTGATGACGATGTCCGTGCTGCTCCCGAGGATGCCCCTGAACAGCTCCAGGTTTTCTTTCAGCCCGCCAGACAGCGCGGGCGCAGCCTTTTTTTCGCTCCCGCCCGCCGTTTCGTCCCCTCCGGACGTCCGCCTTTTCCTATGGATTCTCCTTATGACCCTGAACATCGCTTCCCCCTGTCGTTTATCCGGGCCGCGGCCCGTGCCCCGTCCGTTCAACCGTTTCGGGACGAAACGGCGCGTTACGTCTTATGTTTTCAAATCGGCCCCGGAATTATGCGTTTGTGGCTGCCGCAAGGGAGGCGCACGGCCCGCAAAACCCCTTTGTACTGCGCAGGAGGGCGAAGCCTCAAAAAAAACCGGATGTATTGGCAAAGTATTGGGCATCAAACGGAACGAATGAACGAGAAGCCACTCCCGGCTATAGCCTGTTGAAGTGGCAGAAGTTCCTGAAATGCTTTTCTAATGCTCCAGGGAGAGGCGGGGAGAGGGCGAAGGCCTAGAGGGGGATTGCATCCCCCGCACCCCCTGCTAGTTGACCTTTTTGACAGTCTGAAAACCCGGCGTGCGCCGGGTTTTGTTGGCGCTATCCAGGGCATTTAAAATAGCCCATGCAGTGTTTGCATCGGGGCCCTATTCCATGATGGTGCGCAACTGAATATATACGTCCCCCGACCCGACGCCCAGCACCAGGTCTTCGGGCTGAGCGTATTTCAAGAGGTGGGCGCGGATGTCCTCGAACGTGGGCAGGTATTCGCAGGGCTTTCCCGATCCGCTGATGCCGCGCACCAGGTCCCGGGCGTGGATCAGGCCCTTATCCTGCTCGCGTCCGGGGTAGATGTCGGGCACCAAGACGAAGTCGGCGTTAAAAAAGCAGCGCGAATACTTGTCGAACAGCGTCTTGCCGCGCGAATAAGAATTGCACTGGAAGATGCACCAGATCCGGTTGTGAGGGGTATGCTTCGCGGCGTTCAGGCAGGCCTCGATCTCGCTGGGATGGTGCGCGTAATCGTGATAATAATGTATGCCGTTCACCGTACCGTAGTGTTCGAAACGCCGCCTGGTGAGCGTGTAGGCGCCGAGGGCTTCGACGATGGCGTCGTCGGGCACCTTAAGGTGCCTTGCGACCGAGATCGCGGCCAGCGCGTTCATCACGTTGTGCCTGCCGGGCACGTTCAGCGACGCCGTGAACAGCGGTTCCCCGCCGACGCTGCATCCGAACGACGGGTTCCCGGTTTGGTCATAGGCGACGTCGTGGCCCCTGAGATGGGCGTCCGGCCCGAAACCGTAGGTCGCCCACGGTCTGTTGCTTTCGATGAGGAGTTGCATCACCATGGGATCGTCCGCACACCCGAAGAGCATGCCGTCGTCCGGCAGGAGGGCGACGTAACGGGAAAAGGCGTCATAGATATGCCCGATGTCCCCGTAATAGTCCAGATGGTCATCGTCGATGTTGTGGATGACCTCTGTCGTGGGGGAGAGCTTCAAAAAGCTCTCCACGTACTCGCAGGCTTCGGTGACGAACAATTCGTTGTCTTTGCCGACGCGCGTGCCGCCTTCGAGGAAGGCCACGTCCCCGCCCACGTGCACCGTGGATTCCACACCGCCGTATTCGAGCATCAGCGCGACCATCGACGTGATCGTGGTCTTACCGTGACAGCCGGCAATGCCCACGACGCGCCTGAACTCCCGGGTGATCTGCCCGAGCAGCGTGGCACGGTCCATCTGCGGGATGCCGTGGGCTGCGGCATAGGCCCGTTCCGGGTTCTCCGGCTTGACCGCTGCCGTGTATACGAGCAGGTCGGCCCCGCGTACGTTTTCCTCGCGCTGGCCGATGAAGACTTTGATCCCGTCCTGCCTGAGTTTCTGAGTGTAATTCGATTCGGACCGGTCGGACCCGAGGACACGGTAGCCTTTCGCGTGGAGTATGCGCGCCAGCCCGTTCATGCTGCAGCCGCCGATACCAGAAAAAAAGACCGTCTTCCCGGTGAAATCCCGTATGCTCAATCCGTCGTCCTGTGTTTTCATGGTTACAACACCGCCATCCAAATATATTCCCATTATACTCTCGCTCTACCCCGCAAACAACCGATAATTGTATTAATCCAGTCACCTAAGAAAAGCAATTATAAATATTCGGAGTAATTTTAACAGATTAAAAAGGAAAATGCAAAGTTGTGGCGAATAGTACAACTAAGTGCATTCGTCACAATTCCAGGCAGAAGGTTGGGTGGTAAAATCGTGAACATTACAGACATTCGCATTAGGAAAGTGCATGTGGAAGGGAAACTCAAAGCGACGGTGTCCGTGACTTTCGATGACGAGTTTGTCGTGCACGACATGAAGATCATCGAAGGGCAGAACGGGATATTCATCGCGATGCCTAGCCGGAGGACGCCCGACGGCGAATTCAAGGACATTGCACACCCGGTGAATTCGACGGCAAGGGCTACCCTCCAGACGCTCGTACTCGGGAAGTATTTTGAAATGCAGGAGAACGAGCCGTCCCCGGCGGAGGAGTACGGGCAGAGGATGGGGGTGATCCAGAACGCTCCCGGCCAGGAACGGTTGCCTGAGCAAGAGCGGAATCAGGTTTAGCCGGCTATGCGGAAGCTGTGCATGCCTTCGCCGGAACGGGGCTCCTTGACATACCATTGTCGGATGCCATACAATAATCTGGGCTCCTGGGAATATTATGGTATGTTGGAACGATTCCGGAAGGGAGTTGGCTGCAAATGGACACCATGGCAATCATAATGGCGGCAGGCGAAGGCAGGCGCATGCTTTCAGACAAGCCCAAAGTGCTGCACGAGGCTTGCGGCAGGCCCATCATCGACTGGGTGATCGATGCCGTTTCGCCCTGCATCACGGCATGTCCGGTGGTGGTCGTCGGGAACGGCGCCCAACAAGTGCGCGCGCACCTGGGCACGGGAGTACAGTACGCTTTCCAGGACAAGCAAATGGGCACCGGGCATGCGGCGATGACGGCCGCCCCTCATCTGGAAGGCCGCAAAGGCTATGTGCTGGTCGTGGCGGGCGACGTGCCGCTGTTGAAAGCGGATTCCCTCGCTGCGCTTTGCGGACTTGCGAAAGAGGGCGGCTATGCAGCCACGATGCTCACCGCCCTGATGGAGGACCCGTCAGGATACGGCCGGGTCGTGCGGAGCGAAGGCGGCTCGGTCGCGGCGGTGGTGGAGCATCGCGACGCCGATGCGCAGGTCATGTGCATAAAAGAAGTCAACGCTTCGGTGTACTGCTTTGAGATCGAGGCTTTTTTGCGCGCGCTTAAATCCCTGAAAAACGACAACGACCAATCAGAATACTACCTGACCGACTGCATCGCCATCCTCGTGAAAGAAGGCAGGAAGGTCGGGGCGCTCGTGGCGTCCGATGCGCGCGAGTGCATGGGCGTTAACGACCGCGCGCAACTTGCCGAGGCCGTGAAGGTCCTGCAGGAGCGCATCATAAGGCGGCACCAGCTCGCGGGCGTAACGTTCATTGATCCGCAGAACACCTGCGTGGGCTGCGGCGTTTCGATAGGACGCGACACCGTCGTTTATCCGGGGAACGTTTTGGAAGGCGAAACGAGGATCGGAGAAAACTGCACGATTTATCCGGGCAGCCGGATCAAAAACAGCGTCGTGGGCAACGGCGCGACGATCGAAAGCTCGGTCGTTTGTGGCAGCGTCGTAGGCGACGGGGCTAATGTGGGGCCGTTCGCGCATCTTCGTCCCGGCACCGACGTGGGAGAGTCGTGCAGGATAGGCAACTTCGTCGAGGTGAAGAAATCGCGGATCGGGAGGGCGTCGAAGGTTTCGCACCTGACCTACGTAGGGGACGGAATAATCGGCGAGGGCTGTAACATCGGCTGCGGCGTGGTGTTCGTCAACTACGACGGGTCGCAAAAGCACACGACGGTGGTCGAGGACGGCGCGTTCGTCGGCTGCAACGCAAACCTTATTTCCCCGGTAACGGTGGGCAAAAACAGCTACATCGCCGCCGGGTCCACGATAACGGAGGATGTCCCCGAAGACGCGCTGGCGGTCGCCCGCGGCCGCCAGATTAACAAAGAAGGCTGGTCGGCCAAACGCAGGATGGAGAAACGGAAATGATAACGCATGGAACGAACATTAAGCTTTTCACGGGGAACGCGAACCCCGAGCTTGCCGGGGAGATCTCGGAAGAACTGAACCGGCCGCTGGGCAAGGCGCTGGTCACGAAGTTCAGCGACGGGGAAACGCGCATCGAACTGCAGGAAACGGTCCGCGGCTATGACGTGTTCCTGATCCAGCCGCTGTGCAATCCCGTCAACGATTCGCTCATGGAATTGCTCATCATGATCGACGCTTCGAAGCGTTCGTCGGCGGGCCGTATCACGGCCGTGATTCCCTATTACGGGTACGCGCGCCAGGACAGGGTCGCGCGCGCCCGCGATCCGATCGCGGCTAAGCTGGTGGCCGACCTGCTCACGGCGGCGGGGGCGGACCGCATCCTTACGATGGACCTGCACGCGCCGCAGATACAGGGGTTTTTCGATATCCCGGTGGACCACATGATCGGGGTTCCGGTCATCGCCGCGCATTACCTGGCCCGCCAGTTCAGCGGCGAGGACCTCGTCGTCATCTCTCCCGACCTGGGGAGCGTGACGCGCGCGCGCAATTTCGCGAACCGCCTGAACGCGCCGCTGGCTATCATCGACAAGCGCAGGCCGAAAGCGAACATGGCCGAGGTCGTGAACATCATCGGCGACATCAAGGGGAAACGGGCGCTCCTGTGCGACGACCTGCTGGACACGGGCGGGACGTTTATCAGGGGGGCGGAGGCGCTGTTGGGCCGCGGCGCGCGCGAAGTGTACGCCTGCTGCACGCACGGCGTGCTCTCGGGCGACTGTGCGGCCCGGCTCAGGGAATCGGAGATAAAAGAGGTGGTCATCACCAACACGATCCCGATAAGCGAGGAGACCGCGAAAGAATCGGGGAACAAAATCAGGACGCTGACGGTGGCGCCGATCTTTGCAAAGGCCATAGAGCGGATATACGAAGACCTGCCGATGAGCATACTTTTTGATTGATGTTCTATACTGTAGCATATACCGGTGCTTTTTGAGAGAAGGCGGCAGGCATGCGGATGATCGTCGGGCTGGGGAATCCCGGGATACAGTACAGGAACACGCGCCACAACGTCGGGTTCGACGTCGTGGACGCCTTGGCGTCCGCCTGGAAGATACCGTTCAGGGCCACGCGCTTCACGGGGCTGGTCGGCGAAGGCGTCATGCTGGGGCACAAGGTGCTTGTCGTGAAGCCCCAGACCTACATGAACAAAAGCGGGGAATGCGTCGAGCAGGTGATGGACTATTACCGCGTCGAGCCGCACGAGCTCATCGTGGTGCTCGACGACATCGACCTGCCCGTAGGCCGCATACGCGTGCGGTCTTTCGGCGGGGCGGGCACTCACAACGGCCTCCGCTCCATCGTCGACTATCTGGGCGCGGGGAGCTTCGCGCGCGTGCGCGTGGGCATCGGCCCCATACCGCCGGACACGGACCTGGCCCACTTCGTGCTCTCCCGGTTCAGGGAAGAGGAAAAGGAGACCGTCCAGTCCGCCGTCGTCCGGGCGGAACAAGCCGTGGAAGCCCTGATAAGCGACGGGATCGAGGCCGCGCAGGCGCGTTTCAACGCCCCCCCGGAATAAACGAAAGGCATTAGCAATAGACATTTGGTAACGAAGCGGGAGCAAGCCTTGGGCAGACGTTGGACATGATGCGCTATGATTTGTCTGGCGACCTGAGGCGGTCGCCACAATGGAATATGCTGGCAAACGGTGTCCGCGAGGGGTTGGGGCCCTTCGCGGCATTTGGTGTCGGCGCGCAGTTGTGCGCCGCCGGAGCGTGCGCGCTCAGGAACGAAACCGGCCGTAACGTGCTGGTCGTCACAGCAAGCGAGGAATCGGCCAGGCGGCTCTTCGAAGACGTGCAGGCCTTCGGGCCCGGCGCGCTCTGGTTCCCCGCGCGCCCTATCGAGCTGCGTCCGCTGTCGGCGCAGAGCGGCGAAACGGTGCATGCGCGCGTGCGCGTGCTTTCCGAGCTGCAAAGACGGGCGGCACACGTGATCGTCGCGTCCGTCGAAGCCGTTCTGCCGGTTCTCGCGCCTCCGAAGGCGCTCCTCGGCCACATGCATACGCTCAGGCCGGCGATGCAGGTCGACGTGGACGATTTGCTCCGCGCGCTGATCCAAGCCGGGTACGAGCGGGTGGTGAAGGTGGAAGGCCCGGGGCAGGTCGCGCTGCGCGGCGGGATACTCGACGTGTTCGCGGTCGGTTGCCAGGCGCCGGTCCGCGCAGAGTGGTTCGGCGACACGCTCGAATCGCTGCGCAGCTTCGACGTGGAGTCGCAGCGTTCCGTAGCGCCGGTAAAATCGCTCAGGATCATGAGCGCGATCGAGGCGCCCGTCACCAGGGAAGCGGCGGACCGCGCCATAGCGCAGATAGAGCAGGCGCTTTCCGACGGGCTCAGCGGTGCCTACGCCGCGGAGATGGAGCGCTGGATCGGGCTTTTTTCGACCCTGCATCCGCCGGAAAACGTCGAGAGTTGCATCCCGCTGCTGTACGGGGAGACGGCTTCGATTGCCGATTACCTCGGCAGGGGGGCCGTCTGCCTGTTTCACGAGCCGGCGCGGATCGCGGAGCGGGCAAAGACGTTCTTCGAGGAATTCATCGGCTATTATAACGCGCGGAAAAAAGAGGGCGCCGCGCTCGAAGCGCAGAAAGGCCTGCTCACCGGCTGGGACAGCCTGGCCAAACGGTTTGTTGCGGGGCGCAGCGTGAGCGTGCAGGCGCTGCCGTCCAGGGTGCGGCTGTGGGACGCGTATACGCCGGTGACCATCAGCGAAAGCCCGTTCCCCGCCGTGCAGGGCGCGGAACTGGCGGAGGAAATAAAGCGCCTCCTTCGGAAAAAGTACGTCCTCCTGCTGTTCTGCGGAACGCAGAAACGGGTGAAACGGATACAGGAACTGCTGCTCGACGCCCGCGTACCCGTCCCGAAAGCGGACGCGAAGAACCTGCCGGGCCCCGGAAGCGCGGCGGCGGTGCCGGCTTCCCTCAGCGCCGGGTTCGTGCTGGAGGACGCGAAACTGGCCGTTATAAGCGAGGCCGAGATGTTCGGGGCGCGAAAGTCCAGGCGCAGGGTGCGCCGGCGCGCCAAAGCCGCGACGGACGTGTTCGCCGACCTGAACATAGGCGACCATGTCGTGCACGACGCAAACGGCATCGGCGTGTTCAAGGGCATGGAACGCCTGGTCGTCGACGGGGTCAGCCGCGACTACCTGCTCATCCAGTACGCCGGGAACGACCGGCTCTACATCCCCAGCGAGCAGATGGAGCACGTACAGAAATTCGTGGGCGGGGAGAACGGACGCGCGCGCCTGTCCAGGCTGGGAACGTCGGAGTGGGCGCGGACCAAGGCGCGCGTCAGGGAATCCGTCAGGATGCTGGCCATCGACCTCATCGATCTGTACGCCAAACGCAGGGCGCGGCCGGGGTTCGCGTTCGCTTCCGACACGCAGTGGCAGCGGGAGTTCGAGGACAACTTCGCGTTCGAGGAGACGGAGGACCAGATCCAGAGCATCAAAGAGATCAAAGCTGATATGCAGTCGGCGCACCCGATGGACCGCCTGCTGTGCGGAGACGTGGGCTACGGGAAGACGGAGGTCGCCATGCGCGCCGCTTTCAAGGCGGTGATGGATTCCAAACAGGTCGCCGTGCTCGTGCCCACCACGGTGCTCGCCCAGCAGCATTACCATACCTTCACGGACCGGTTCAGGGGGTTTCCGGTCACGATCGAAGCGCTTTCGAGGTTCAAGCCGCCAAGGGAACAAAAACGCATCGTCCAACGTATCAAGAAAGGTGCGGTGGACATCGTAATCGGCACGCACCGCCTCCTGGGCAAAGACGTGTCTTTTCACGACCTCGGGCTGTTGGTGGTGGACGAGGAGCAACGCTTCGGCGTCGCCCATAAGGAGACGATCAAGACGCTCAGGGAGAGCGTGGACGTCCTGATGCTTTCGGCCACGCCCATCCCCCGCACGCTGCAAATGTCCCTCTCCGGCATCCGGGACATGAGCACGCTGATAACGCCGCCCGAGGAGCGGTTCCCGGTCCAGACGTTCGTGCTCGAGTACAGCGACACCTGGGCGCGCGAGGTCATACTCCGCGAGGTCGCGCGCAACGGGCAGGTCTATTTCGTGTACAACCACGTCAAGGACATCGAGCGCTTCCTGTTCCGGCTGCATGCGCTGATGCCGGGCGTGCGCATTGGCGTGGCCCACGGGCAGATGCGCGAGTCCCAGCTCGAGAAGGTGATGATAGACTTCTACGCCGGGGGCTACGACGTCCTGCTGTGCTCGACCATTATCGAGTCGGGGCTGGACATACCCAACGTCAACTCCATCATCGTCTACGACGCCGACCATCTCGGCCTCGCGCAGCTCTACCAGCTCCGCGGGCAGGGTGGGGCGCTCCAACCGGCACGCGTTCGCTTATTTCACGTTCCGGCGCGATAAGGTGATAAGCGAGGTGGCGGAGAAGCGTTTGATGGCCATACGCGAGTTCACAGAGTTCGGCGCCGGGCTTCAAGATCGCCATGCGCGACCTTGAGATACGCGGCGCAGGCAATGTACTGGGCCCGCAGCAGCACGGGCATATGAGCGAAGTCGGCTACGACATGTACTGCAAGCTCGTGGACCAGGCGGTGCGCGAACTACAGGGCGAAACGGTGCAGGAACGCGTGAGCACGACCATGGATGTCGCGATGAGCGCCTTCATCCCGCCCCAATACATCGCCGACGACTACCAGAAGATCGAGGTGTACAAACGCATCGCGGCCATAGAGAGCCGCGAAGAGGCAAAGGCCCTCGAAGCCGAACTCAAAGACCGGTTCGGGAAACTCCCGAAGAGCGTGCGCCATCTGTTTGACATCGCCCTGCTCAAATCGATGTGCACCCGCCTGAGGATCGATACGTTCCTGTGCAGGGACGGGTTCGCGCAGTTCCGGTTCCACGCGAGCGCGGCGCTCGAGCCCCGGGAACTCATGCGCGTGCTCGAACGTTTCAGGAGCATCGCCACACTATCGGCCACGCAGCCGCCGCAGATCTCACTGCGCAGGAAAAGCCTGCAGGTGAGGGAAATGCTGGAACTGAGCCGGAAATTCGCGCTGGAACTCATCGATTGCGAACAGGTAGCCGAACCCGTATAATTAACGGTGAGCAACATTCTTCAGAAAGGGGTAACGCAGGCTTCTGCGCGTGTTTATCATGTACAAGCAATTTAGGAGGGCCCTGTTGGCGGTTCTGTGCGCGTCGTTGCTGGCCGGGTGCCAGTTCGTGGAGTACGATCAGGAAAGGGACCTGGCGCAGGTGGTCGCCAAGATCGGTTCGGTCGAGATCACGAAGCAGCAGGTGATCGACCAGCTCGAACCGCTGATGAGCAGTTACTACGGCAGCCTCGACCCCGAATCTGAAGAATACAAGAACGCCGAAAAACGGTTGAAGGGCGACATCCTCAAATACCTGGTGGAAATGGAACTCGTCAAGCAAAAGACGCACGCTGAGGGGACCGACAAGCTCACCACCGAAGAACAGACGGAACTCGACCAGAATTATCAGTCCTACCTGGATTACTTTACGGAACAGGCCCGCTCCAACCTCGAGGCGAAAAAGGAGCAGGATGCTTCCGTCGACTTGGAGGCTTCGCTCGACGAAGAAGTGGACAGGCTCCTTGAGGGAAACGGCCTTTCCCGGGAGATGATCAGGGACCAGCTCAAACAAAGCATGATCTACGAAAACTACAGGGACAGTGTCGTCGCGGACGTCACGGCCACCCCGGAGCAGGCCGACAGATACTTCGAAGAAAGGCAGCAGGAACAGAGAGAAGCCTACGACGAGACCCCGTCCGCGGTCGCGACCGATTTCAATAACGGCGAGCTGATCCTGTATTATCCGGAAAAGAGCGTGCTGGTCACGCAGGTGCTCATAAAAATATCCGATGAAGACAAGGCGGCCATCGACGCGGTCAAGGACGATACAGAGCTCAGCGAGGACGAGAAGACGAGCCGGATCGCCGCACTGAGGGAAGAAGCCCTGAAAAAGATCAGGCCGACGGCCGATAAGGTGTACAACCGGGCCAAATCCGGAGAGGATTTCACTGCCCTTATAGACAAATACAACGACGACCCGGGCATGGAGGATGAGGTGACGATGAGCCTGGGCGGGTACCTCGTAAACGAACACTCGGGTTATTCCGGATCCTTCACGGAGGCTGCGCTCGCGCTGAACAGGGCGGGCGACATATCAAAACCCACCGCGTCCGACGAAACGACTACGGAGTACATAGGCTACCATATCATTTGCGTGCAGGCCGTGCACGAGCCCGGTTCCCTGGTATCCCTGGACGATGTGCGGGGCGATTTCAAGCCTCTGGCCGACGATATGGCCAAAACCGAACACTGGGACGCTCACGTGGAATCCCTCAAGAAGGAACTCAAGGCCTTCGTCTTTGAAGACAGGCTGTGAGGCCCGCCGTGCCCGATGGCAACGGGATTCGGCCGCTTGCATGCCCGTGCGGGAAACGGCCGGCACGCCAGACGTTTATTTTCGCGCCGTGACTGCTTTGCGCATAAAATTTCCAGCCGGATAAATAATAAGACTGCAATTTGCAGATTGACAGCACGAGGATCATGAAGGAGGGAATAGCTTGAAAGCGACCGGAATAGTGCGCAGAATAGACGAGCTTGGCCGGGTGGTCATCCCTAAAGAGATTCGGCGGACGATGCGCATTCGCGAAGGTGACCCGCTGGAAATCTTTACGGATCGCGACGGCGAAGTGATTCTCAAGAAGTATTCTCCCATCGGGGAGCTGAGCAACTTCGCCAAGGAATATACGGACGCGCTAAGCCAGGTGCTCGGCCATACAGCCTGCATCTGCGACAAGGACTCCGTGGTGGCCGCATCCGGCGCCGGGCGCAAGGAATTGCTGGACAAGCCCATCCATACGGATATCGAACAGATCATAGAATCGCGGAAAAAACTGATGGTCAACCGCGGCGATTCCGCGCAGTTCGCCAACATCACGGTGCACGCCAACGATGCGGACGAATACTCGGCGCAGGTTATCGTACCGATCATCGTACAGGGGGACGCGATCGGCGCGATCATGCTCATATCCAGGGAAGCCCAGACGCATATGGGCGAAACGGAACTCAAGGTCGCGGAAACGGCGGCCGGGTTCCTTAGCAGGCAGATGCTTTTTTAAATTCCGCACCCAGTTTCAGCAAACAGGCGAGGCTCAGATCAATGGAATATATCGGCGGTCCCCGCCGGTAATCCCGCCGGCGGGGCCAGGGTGTCACAAACTCTCCCGGGATGCGGAGGCATCATCGTAAAACAGCGCTTAATGCGCTGTTTTAATCGGCCGAAAAACCGCCGAACCCGGGACGGATACAAAATCCTTGAGCACTCCGCTGGCGCTCTCTGAGAAGGCGGACACGACGCACAACAATCCGGGGGAAAAGGCAACGAAACGGCGGTGATTTTCGAATCCGGTTGTAACAAAACGTTTTTTTGCTATAATATAGTGAGCCGAAAAGGTGCTCCCTGGAGGACGAATGAGCAAAAAAACGTTTGTTGGCGGTGCCGCTATACTGGGCATTGCCGGCCTTATTACCAAAGCAATCGGCGCGCTTTACCGTATCCCGCTCACCAACATCATAGGCGAACAGGGAATGGGCATATACCAGACCGTGTATCCGGTATACGCCTTGCTCCTGACAGTGTCCACGACCGGCATCCCGACGGCAATTTCTAAGCTGGTGTCGGCTAAGCACGCCAAGGGTGATTACCGGGGGGCGCACAGGGTCTTCAGGACCGCACTGGTCCTGATGGTCCTCATAGGCGCCGTGCTTGCGGCCGCCATGTATTTTGCCAGCGGATGGCTCGCGCACGCGATGGAAGACCCGGAAGCCGCCATAGCGTTTCAGGCCATTTCTCCGGCCGTCTTTTTCGTCGCCGTGCTTTGCGCGTTCAGGGGATATTTCCAGGGCCAGCAGATCATGATGCCCACCGCGTCGTCCCAGTTGATGGAGCAGGCGGGCAAGCTGGCGATAGGGCTCGCCCTGGCGGCCGCCTGGCTGCCCATGGGCGTGCAGTGGGGCGCTGCGGGAACGCTTTTGGGCGTGTCGCTTTCCGAGGTGGCGGCGCTAGTTCTGCTGGTCGGCATCTATGTTTTCACAGCCCGCCCGCGGCGCGAACTGATGCGGCATAGCATCCGCGTCCCCTATTCGCAGCGGCCCAGTTTCAAGGAACTCTCCTTGAAACTGGCCGTAATCGCCGTACCGGTGACCATTGGCGGCGCGATCATGCCCATCATCGGGTTCATCGACGCGGCCATCATCAAAGGCGCCCTTCTGGACATCGGGTACGCGCTCGAGTCCGCGCGCAGCCTGTTCGGGATTCTGACCGGCGTGGTCAACCCGCTGGTGGCGATGCCCACGGTCCTGTCCTCGGCGCTGCAGATGTCGCTGGTGCCGGCCATCTCCCACGCGAAGGAGAGAAGGGACAAAAAAGGCGTCCGCGTTTCCGCTCTGGTCGGCACCAAGCTGGCCATATACATCGCGCTGCCCTGCGCGGTGGGCATGTTCGTGCTGGCGGACCCTATTATCCGCTGCCTGTACTCGGGACTGCAGCCCGAGAATATACCGGTCAGCGTGCAGCTGCTGCAGCAGATGGCGGCGGGCGTCCTCTTCCTGTCCCTGGTGCAGACGCTCACAGGGGTGCTGCAGGGCCTGGGCAAGGTGACGGTGCCGGTATTCAACCTGTTGGTGGGCGCGGTCTTCAAGGTGATACTGTCGATCGTACTCATCCGCGTCCCGTCCATCAATATTTCCGGCGCCGTGGTCGGGACCATCGTGTGCTATGTTGTCGCCAGCGGCCTGAACCTCTGGCAGGTATACAGGCGCACGCACATGCCGTTTAGGATCATGGACTGCGTCGTCAAACCCGTGATCGCCTCGGCCGTGATGGGGGCTTTCGCGTATTTCTTCAACCTGTGGCTGCTACCGGTCCTGGGCAAGTGGGTAGCGCTGGCGGTGGGCATTATTGGCGGAGCCCTGGCGTACGTCGTGATGATCCTCATCCTCGGCGGGATCAGCCGTGAGGACCTGGATATGCTGCCGGGCGGAAGCAGGCTCAAACGCTTCGTTAGGCAAAAAGAACCGGACGACAGGAGGGAACAATGAAGCTGACGATAGCCGGGATGGGTCCCGGCCCGGTTTCCATGTGCACGCTGGGGGCCGTCGAAGCCGCCCGCGGGGCCGGCGCGCTGTTCCTGCAGACCGCGCGCCATCCTGTGGCGGATTATTTGAAAGGACAGGGCGTCGCTTTTGAAACGCTGGACAGGCTATACGAGGACGCCGAAACCTTCGAAACACTCGGGGAGTCGGCGGCGGCATTGCTGAAAAAAGCCCTTCGTCCGGGCGGAGAAACGGTGCTGTTGCTCTCGGGCGAGGGCGTCACGGCGCATACGCTGTGCGGGGCGGTCGTCCGGATGGCGCGGGAGGCCGGCGCCGCCCTGCGCCTGCTGCCCGGCGTACCGCTTGCGGCCCCGGCGCTCTCGGAAGCGGTCGCGTCCGGGCTGCCCATAGACGGCGCAGGAGGGCTCCAGACGGTCTATGCGTCCGAAATTGAAGACGTCAGGCCGGACGTGGGCAGGACGCTGGTCGTACAGGAAGTGGACGGGTTCTTAACGGCGGGTGCGGTGAAGCTGTGGCTCCTCGAGTACTA
>DCTV01000035.1:6051-10476 GCA_002329665.1 Christensenella sp. UBA1431 | reverse complement strand
AGGCAGCGTACGGACCACACATCCTGCGTGGTCGTGCCGGGGGTCCGTCTCGAAGACAGGGAACGGTTCGGTTTCGACGCCCTCGTCGCGATCATGGACAGGCTCCGGGGCGAAGGCGGCTGCCCGTGGGACAGGGAACAAACGCACGAAACGCTCCGGCAGTATCTGATCGAGGAGACCTACGAGGTGCTCGAAGCCATCGACAGGGGAGACGACGCCGAACTTGCCGACGAACTGGGGGACGTACTGCTGCAGGTGGTTTTCCACGCCCGTATCGCGCGGGAGCAGGGGCGCTTCACCGACAGGGACGTCACCACGGCGATCTGCGGCAAGATGATCAGGCGCCACACGCACGTGTTTGGCAGCGCACAGGCGGACACCGCGGCCGACGTCCTCGTCAACTGGGACGCGATCAAGCGGGACGAAAAAGGGGAACGCACCCGGTCGGATTCGCTCAGGAGCGTGTCCCCGGACCTGCCCGCGCTGATCCGGAGCGAAAAGGTGCAGGACAGGGCCTCCCGGGTCGGGTTTGACTGGGACGACGCTTCTATTGCGCTTGAAAAGGTGTTCGAAGAGGCGAAGGAGGTCCGGCGCGAACTCGAACTTAAAAACCGCGAACGGGCGGGCGAGGAGATCGGCGACCTGCTGTTCGCGGTCGCGAACGTCGCCCGGCTCTCGGGCGTTCGGAGCGAGCTTGCCCTCAGGGCAGCGACCGACAAGTTCATCACGCGGTTCGAACGCATGGAAGAACTCGCCGAAAAGGAAGGCGCGCGGCTTGCCAACATGACCCTCGACGAGATGGACAGGCTGTGGGACCGGGCAAAAACCGGGATGAAAACCGAATAGACACGCGCCTGAAAGGGGTGATTCCGCTAAACAATATGTGAAAATCCCAATTTTCCGGGTATAAATTAAAAAAAGTATTTGCCAAAAGAAGGAATTTGTGGCACTCTAAGGAATAATAAACACTGTTATATTCACTAAGGAGGGTATA
The DNA here is from genome assembly GCA_002329665.1 of Christensenella sp. UBA1431. Lineage (GTDB taxonomy): Bacteria > Bacillota > Clostridia > Christensenellales > UBA1431 > UBA1431. Next base: position 9,482 of record DCTV01000035.1, on the reverse strand, counting down.
TTGTGAACAAATCAGATCTGATTGCCGCCGTCGCTGACAAGTGCGACAAGACGCGCAAAGATACCGAGCAGGTCGTAAACGCATTCATCGAAACGGTGACAGATGCGCTGAGCAGGGAAGAGAAAGTGCAGTTGGTGGGGTTCGGCACCTTTGAAGTACGCAGGCGCGCCGCACGAAAAGGGATCAATCCGCTGACGAAGGAGCCGATCGATATCGCCGCATCCAAAACACCGGTTTTCAAAGCCGGCAAGGTTTTGAAGGACTCCGTTAATTGAACGAAGCAAGGGGCTTGCTGGACAGGAAAGGCCGGGCTGAAAGGGTCTGGCCTTTGCTTTGTGCGCCGACGGAGGAAGGGTAATGCGTCTGGACAAGTTTCTGAAGCTCTCGCGCATCATCAAACGGCGGACCCTTGCCAATGAGGCCTGCGCCGGGGGGCGCGTGCGCGTCAACGGCAAGGTTGCCAAGCCTTCTGCTAAGGTGAAGGCGGGGGACGTGATCGAGCTTTCCCTGGGCCAGCGGACGCTGCGCGTCAGGGTCACGGAAACCGACGGACACATTGGGAAACAGGACGCAAGCTCGATGTACAGCGTTATGGACCAGAAAGGCGAATGAATGGGGAAGATGACGGCCGTGATCCTCGCGGCAGGGAAGAGCCTGCGCATGGAGGACACGAAAGACAAGCTCATGATACGGCTGGGGGGGCGCGAGGTCCTTTCCTACGGGCTCGAAACCTACGCGCGAAGCGGCGTGGTGGACGAAATCGTGCTCGTTTGCGTGCCGGGCATGCGCGAACACATGCAAAAATGGGCTGCCGGCCAGCGCGCCAGTATCCCCGTGCGCGTGGTCGAGGGCGGGGAGCACCGCCAGGATTCGGTGTACAACGCCCTTGTGAGCCTCGGCGAAGACGTGGAGTACGTGCTCATTCAGGACGGCGCGCGGGCGTTCATCACGGCGGACGTGGTGCGGCGCTGCGCCGAAGCCGTGCGGGTCTACGGCGCCTGCATCGCGGCGGTGCCCGTGAAGGACACGATCAAGGTGTCGGACGAAGAGGGCTTCGTCGGCTCGACGCCCGAGCGAAGCCTTTTGTGGGCGGCGCAGACGCCGCAGTGCTTCCGCCGGGAACTCATCGTCAGGGCGCATCAGAAGGCGCGCGAGGACGGCTATCTCGGCACGGACGACGCGGTGCTGTGCGAACGCTTCGGGCACAGGGTCAAACTGGTGCAGGGGAGCTACGACAACATCAAGCTCACGACGATGGACGACATCGCGCTCGGGCGCACGATACTGGAGCGCACGGGCAGGCGGAGCGCGGGAAGATCGGTCGCTATGCGCGCAGGGATCGGCATGGACGCGCACGCGCTCGCAGCTGGCCGGGCGCTGATCCTCGGCGGCGTCGATATACCGCATGAAAAAGGCCTTGTCGGGCACTCGGACGCGGACGTACTGACGCACGCGGTGATGGACGCGCTGCTCGGCGCCGCCGCGCTGGGAGACATAGGGATGCATTTTCCCGACACGGACCCGCGCTATGAGGGTGCTTGCAGCCTCGACCTGCTCGTGCAGGTGACGAAGCTGGTGGACGCCGCCGGCTACGGCGTCGCCAACGTGGACGCGACCGTGTGCGCACAGGCGCCGAGGCTCGCCCCGCATATCCCGCTGATGCGCGAAAGGATTGCCGCCGCGCTGGGCATCCCGGCGGACAACGTGGGCATCAAGGCGACGACGACCGAGCGGCTGGGATACGAAGGCCGCGAAGAAGGGATATCGGCGACGGCTGTCGCCTTGCTTTACAAAGTGATGCTGTAAAACGAACGGCAAACCTCAGGGGATTCGGGGCCGGCAGCCCCCGGTGCTTGCTTTGCCCCGCGATGTGTTGTTATAATTGTGGTAAGGCATACTGCGGGGGATGGTCGGATGGCGAAATTGTTCGGCAGGCACAGGAAAGCATCGGGCAACCCGATGTTTTATTCTATTCGCACGAGGAGCCGCGGAGCGAAGCGGCTCAGGCAGTTGCTTTCAACCCCGGCGACGCTGGTGTTTGGGGGCGTGATCGCCCTGGGCATCGCGGCCTGGCTCATGATCGCCCTGGTCTTTCCCGCGCCCGAAACCCAGCCGCCCGCGCCCAACACCTTCGGTTATATCATCGGCGAAATAAGCCCGGAGATCGACGAAACGTTCAGGCCGGACGTGAAGGAGATCATGCTGAGGGTCAGGAAGATCGGCGACCCGGTGATCAACGGCGGCGAGGCGATCTTCGCCGGAGGCACGGACAGTGCCGGCAACCCCAAGCTGCGCACGGTGTATTATTGTGACCTCAAGAAAAAAACCGACCGTCCGCTCTCCGAAATCGTACTGCAAAACGACGACCTCATGAACCTCGCCCTAAACGACAGGTTTATCGTCTGGGCGGACGCCAAACGCACGGGCAGCTGCAACATACGGTACCTCAACCGCGCCACCGGGGCCATCCGCACGGTGAAGAACTGCCCCATTTCGGTCCCCAAACTGCGCCTGGAGGACAACGTGCTCTGCTGGACCGAGCGCACGGCCGACAAAGAGGACAAGCTCTACGCATACGACCTGAATACCAGCGAAAGCGTCACGCTGGCTGTCTTTTACGATTCCCCGGCAGGCGCCAGCCCGCCCGGTATCGGCGGCGGGAAGATCGTGTGGGCCGAGGACGACGACTCTGGCGACCAGATCGGCAACTCGGTGATAAGGACGCTTACGCTCGGTTCGGGCGAGGTGGAGACGTTCGTTACCGGCATGTACGTTTTCGGGCCGCAGACCAACGGCGTCGCGACCGTCTGGATCGACCAGAACAGGGGCCCCGACGCCTCGCTCTACATGTCCGCGGACACCCAGCCCATCCGCTGCATCGAAAAGGGCGGCGTAAACGACTACGCGCTGGGCAACAGGTTCGTCGCCTACCATAAGGACGGCGTCCTCTACGCATACCTGTTCAAAGAAAACAAAAAGGTGCGCATCAGCGGCGAAGGCGAGACAGTCATCCTGTCGGGCGTGTACGGGGACACGGTGGTCTGGTTCGACGTGAGCAACGACGCCGTGAACCGCGACATCGTGTATTACGCCGCGATCGAATGACCGGTAGGAGGAAACGAGTTGGCAAAGGACAGGACGGTGTTTTTCTGCACCGCGTGCGGGTACGAGAGCGCGAAGTGGATGGGGCGCTGCCCCGGGTGCGACGCCTGGAACACGTTTGCCGAGGAGCGCATCGCCCCCAACCAGGGGCGCGGCGTCCGGGCGGCCGCGGAAACGCCCGCGTGCCTGCTCGACCAGATACAGACACAGGAAGGCGCCCGCGTATCGACGGGGATGGCCGAACTCGACCGCGTGCTGGGCGGCGGGATCATCCCCGCTTCCCTCGTCCTTACGGGGGGCGACCCGGGCATCGGCAAGTCCACGCTGCT
>DCTV01000035.1:0-5999 GCA_002329665.1 Christensenella sp. UBA1431 | reverse complement strand
TGCATATTTCCGGCGGGGAGCTGTACGTGCTCGCGCAGACGAGGATCGAGCGCATCCTCGAAGAGATCGAAAAACTCGGCCCCGCGATGGTGGTCGTGGATTCCATCCAGACGGTGTATTCCGAGCAGCTCCCGTCCGCGCCGGGGAGCGTGGGCCAGGTGCGCGAGTGCGCGATGCGCCTTCTGCACAAGGCCAAGGAAAGCGGGGCGGCCGTCTTCCTCGTGGGGCACGTCACGAAGGAGGGGGCGCTGGCCGGACCGCGGGTCCTGGAGCACATGGTGGACNNTACAGACGATGTACTCCTCTCGGCTGGGCCCCGCGGCGGGCAGTCTCTCCCAGATCAAGGAGTGTGCCGCGCAGCTGACCCGTGAGGCGAAAACGAGCGGCGCGGCAGTGTTCATCATCGGCCATGTGACAAAGGAAGGCGCGATCGCCGGACCGCGCGTTGTGGAGCACATGGTGGACACCGTGCTCTATTTCGAAGGCGAGCACCACAACGCCTACCGCATACTCCGGGCGGCGAAGAACCGGTTCGGGTCGACCAACGAGATCGGCATCTTCGAGATGGTGAGCGAAGGCATGCGTCAGGTCGGCAACCCCTCCGAGTTGTTCCTTTCGGGCGGGAGGCCCGACGCGCCCGGGTCGGCGGTGGTCTGTACGATGGAAGGGACCCGGCCGGTGCTGGTGGAGGTCCAGGCGCTGGTAAGCCCGACGGCGTTCGGCATGCCGCGCCGTATGAGCACCGGCATCGACTACGGCCGCGCGGTGATGCTGCTGGCCGTGCTCGAAAAAAAGGCCGGGCTCGGCCTGCACGACAAGGACGTGTACGTGAACGTTGCCGGCGGCCTCAGGATCGTCGAGACGGCCGCGGACCTCGGCCTTATCGCCGCGGTCGCGTCGGCGCACGGCAACCGGGCGCTTCGTGCCGATGTGGCGGCGATCGGGGAAGTGGGCCTCACGGGCGAGGTCCGCGCCGTGGCCAACCTGGACAAACGCCTTGCCGAGTGCCACAAGCACGGGTTTCGCAGCGTGGTCGGACCGCGCGCCGCGCGCAAGGCGCTGATCGTCCCCGACGGGCTGTCGTTCACCGGCGTGAAGACGGTGCGGGACGCGCTCGACGCCCTGTTCTGAATCGAAGGAAGGCGCCGGGAGCGCCGTCGGGGCAAATACGAAAAGGCTTTCGAGCCAAGCGCATGTATGAGAAAAAGCTGTGCCGGCGGCACAGCTTTTTGAATGCAGGGTTCGGTCTCAGGCCTTATCGCATGCAGAACTTGCCCAGCGTGTTCATCCTTTCCTGCTCCCTGAGGATCACGTCGTACAGGCTCATGTCCAGCGTGTTGCATATCGACGTGAGATAAAACAGGTGGGTGCCCAGTTCCTGCTCGATGATGTTGCGGCAGTGCGTGCACAGCTTGCCGCGGACATGCGTGTCCAGCGTTTCGTGTATGGATTCGACGTCCTTGTCGATGGGATACTCCTGTTTGGAGGCTTCGATCCGGATGCATCCGCAGTGCGTTGCCGCCTTGATGAGGGCGCGGTTCACCCGGGAACCCGAATCCTGGAACTTGGTGAGCGTATCCAGCAGGCTGCGGTTTCGGATGAGCAATTCCTGGACCATGTTTTGAAAATCTTGGGCGAGTATATCCTTCAACGCGGCTCCCCCCAGCTATTAGTTAAATCCGTGGTTCCATTATATTGTCGATTACATCCGTTGTCAACGGCGTATGATTCGGGCCAAAACGGGCGTATTCGGGAGCTTGTGCGCCCGCGCGGCGCCCAGGTTCGGTTGACAACGGGGCGGTTTTCGGTGTATAGTTGAATCAAAGTGTTGGTTGAAGTCGGAGATCGTGAGAGGGGCGAAGTGGATGTATAGCATTGGCGACAAGATCGTGTACCCAATGCACGGCGCCGGCATGATCGAGGCAATCGAAGAACGGGAGATCCTGGGGGAGACCCACCAGTATTATATCCTGCGCTTTGCTGTGGGCGGAATAAAGGTATTGGTACCCGTTCAAAAGGTCGAAGAAGCTGGAATGAGGAACATCGTTGAAAACGAAGCCTGCGAAGAAGTGATCAGGATGCTGCATGACCATGTCGACGTGGAATCCGACAACTGGAACAGGCGATATCGCGAGAACCTCGAAAAGATGAAGACCGGCGACATCTTCGAAGTGGCTGACGTCGTGCGTACGCTTGCCGCGCGCGAAAAGGAAAAAGGCCTGTCTTCGGGAGAGCGCAAAATGTTCAACAACGCAAAGCTCATCCTTATAAGTGAGATGGTGCTTTCGAGCGAAAAGGAGGAGGAGGAAATACGGCAATTGATCGATAAAGCCATATGACGCGGCAAACTGCGTAAATTTTTTCCCGTCAATTGGAACTTTTTGTGCTGCGTGCACTCTAATGTATTGGAGAATTCCGGGGAAGGAGGTGAAAATGCGATGAGGAAGTTCGCGCGTTTTTTTATTGCGTTTTTGGGGCTGGGAATCGGCCCCGGCATCGTTTTTCTTATTCTGTTATTATTGCATTCATTCAATATTCATATCCGAACCGAATGGGACCCCAATATTTTATTGGTTATCTATATCGCGAGCGCGGTCATAGGCGGCATACTCATGTTCATCGCTTCGTCCGCCATCATCAGGTGCGTCGTGCATGCTTACAAGTGGATCGAGAAAAAGCTCTATGAGATACCGATCACCGATGTCGTCTACGGGACGATCGGCCTTATAACCGGCCTTATTATTTCCTTTCTGGTGTCGCAGCTGATAAACCAGATACCGATACCGATCATATCCGGCGTGCTCTCTGTGCTCACGTACGTGGGGTTCTCTGTGCTGGGCTGGTCTTTTGCGATTAAGCGGCGTTCGGACATCCTTGCGGCTGGCCTCTTCAGGCGAATGTCGAAGGAAGAACGCGCGGAACGGCGTACCGGTAAGGACAAGGACGTTATCGTAGCGAAGCCGAAGGTACTGGACACCAGCGTCATCATAGACGGCCGGATCTTCGATATCTGCAAATCCGGTTTTATCGAGGGCGCGCTGATCATACCCGGGTTCGTTTTGCAGGAACTCAGGCACATCGCCGACTCGCCGGATACGCTGAAGCGCAACCGCGGGCGGCGGGGGCTCGACGTCCTCAACCGCATCCGCAAGGAACTGGACACGCCGGTGCGTATCGTGGAAAAGGACTATGACGACCTCAACGAAGTGGACAGCAAGCTTCTGAGGGTCGCGCAGGAGATGTCCGGCGTCGTGGTGACCAACGACTACAACCTGAACAAGGTGGCCGAAGTCCAGAACGTGACCGTATTCAACATCAACGAACTCGCCAACGCCGTGAAGCCGGTGCTGCTTCCGGGCGAGGAGATGCAGGCGTATATCGTCAAGGACGGCAAGGAAAGCGGACAGGGAGTCGCTTATCTCGACGACGGCACGATGATCGTCGTCGAGGGCGGGAAGCGGTTCATCGGTGAGGAGTGCCCCGTGGTGGTCACCAGCGTGCTCCAGACAGCGGCGGGGCGGATGATATTTGCTAAGCTCAAATGACGCGAACGGGCACCGAAGCGCGGGCGTCGGATCGAGGCGTCCGCGCAAGGAGGTCGTTTTTTGTTTTCATCCCCGGCGGGTCGGAAAACGGCGCCGATCGCAACCGGCCGGAGAACCGGTGACAGCCTGCTGCTTGTTTATCGGTTGGAGGCAGCGGATTCAATGCAGCCCTGTCTGGCCAATAATGTATTGACATATCTTGAAGCGCATGGTACAATACTAAACTGCATATGTATGTACATTTGCGCGCAATCCCTAGGATCGGAACCGTTAATAACCGCACTTTTCCCAGATCATGGAATAAATTTTCCGTAAGAAGGGAACAATTAAGGGAAAACGTTTTTGGGTGGATCCGCTGGGTGTAAATCGACACCTGTGTGTTAGGAGTGTGAGCAGGGTATATGGTTCATGAAGTGCAGTTGGGTAAGCGAAAGCGCATAAGTTTTTCTCGGATCAAAGAAGTACTGGAAATGCCCGATCTCATTGAAGTTCAGAAGAATTCATATCAGAGATTTCTCAAAGAAGGCCTCCGCGAGGTACTGAACGATGTTTCTCCCATAACCGACTATTCCGAAAACCTTGTACTGGAATTCGTGGACTACAGGATGGACGAAAGTCCGAAATACACTGTGGAAGAATGTAAGGAGCGCGACGTCAACTATTCCGCGCCCCTTAAAGTTGTCGTCAGGCTGATAAACCGCGAAACGGGCGAGGTGAAAGAGCAGGAAGTGTTCATGGGGGACTTCCCCCTTATGACGGAGAACGGCACGTTCATCATCAACGGCGCCGAGCGCGTCATCGTGAGCCAGCTCGTGCGTTCGCCGGGCGTCTATTATGCAAAACAGCTAGACAAGAACGAGAAGGAGCTGTATTCCGCCACGCTCATCCCGAACCGGGGCGCGTGGCTCGAGTACGAAATGGACTCCAACGACTGCATGTACGTGCGCGTGGACCGGACGCGAAAGCTCCCGATAACCGTATTGCTGCGCGCCCTAGGGCTGGGCAGCGACGAGGACATTCAGTCCGCGCTGGGCGAAAACGAAGTGGTGCACGCGACCATCGCCAAGGACGGGGCGAAAAGCGAGGAAGAAGGGCTTATCGAGGTCTACAAACGGCTGCGCCCGGGCGAACCGCCGACGGTGGACGGCGCGCGCATGCTGTTGAACTCCCTCTTTTTCGACCCCCGGCGTTACGACCTTGCGCGGGTGGGCCGCTACAAGTTCAATAAGAAGCTGGCCATCGCTTCGCGCATCACGGGCTGCGTGAGCGCGCAGAACATCGACCATCCCCTGAACCCCAAGAAAAAACTGGCGAGAAAAGGCCACGTAATAGACCGGCAGACGGCGCTGGAGATCCAGAACGCGGGCATCAACGAAGTGACGGTGGAAGCGGAGAGCCGGCCAATCAAGGTGCGCGGCAACAATTTCGTGGACGCCGCAGGGTTTCTGCCCTTCGACCCGAAGACGGTGGGCTTGAACGAGCGGGTGCACCTGCCCACGCTGCGAACGATCCTCGAAGACGTCGACGAGACGGACGTGAGCGCCGTGCGCGCCGCCGTAGCAGAGAATATCGACCGGCTGATACCGCGGTATCTGTATAAGGACGACATCATCGCTTCGGTAAACTACGCGATAGGCCTGAACTACGGGATCGGGCGAACAGACGACATAGACCACCTGGGCAACCGCCGGCTGCGTTCGGTGGGCGAACTGCTGCAGAACCAGATACGGGTCGGCTTTTCAAGGCTCGAGCGGGTTGTGCGCGAACGCATGTCCATTCAGGATATGGATGTCGCGACGCCTTCCAACCTTATTAATATCCGCCCCGTTTCGGCGGCGATAAAGGAATTTTTCGGCTCTTCGCAGCTCTCGCAGTTCATGGACCAGACCAATCCGCTGGCCGAGCTTACGCATAAGCGCAGGCTGAGCGCGCTGGGACCGGGAGGCCTGAACCGGGAGCGCGCCAGCTTCGAAGTGCGAGATGTCCACTATTCCCACTACGGGCGAATGTGTCCCATAGAAACGCCCGAGGGCCCCAATATCGGCCTGATCGGCTCGCTGTCGACATACGCGCGCGTCAATGATTACGGATTCATCGAGTCCCCTTACCGCCGTGTGGACCAGAAGAACAAGGTCGTCACCGACGAGATCGTGTATCTCACCGCCGACGAGGAGGACGAATATCTCGTCGCGCAGGGCAACGAGCCCCTGGACGAAAACGGATATTTCCTGCACGAACGTGTTTCCTGCCGCGTGCTCGACAGGATAGTGGAAGCGCCGCGGGAGAAGATGGAATTCATGGACGTTTCCCCCAAGCAGCTCGTGTCGGTGGCTACGGCCATGATTCCTTTCCTGGAGAACGACGACGCCAACCGTGCGCTGATGGGGTCCAACATGCAGCGCCAGGCGGTGCCGCTGCTTAGGACCGAGACGCCGATCATCGGCACGGGCATGG